>JBIKSN010000170.1:0-6989 GCA_044348585.1 Flavipsychrobacter sp. | reverse complement strand
GGGTCTATGTTGGGCGCATGTTCGCCACCCCATTGCTGGTCTTCCTGCTTGATGCCGTTATTCACCATCACAATGCGGTTGCTGTGCATGCCATGTATCACCGGTTTAGCTATTGTGGCACCATTGCTCAGTACACTCACACCATTTACCGCCTGCAGCATGTCTGCAAGGCCCTTGCCACTGGCGGCTTTCAATGCGGCCTCATCCATCTGCTCGCGCACCTGGCGTATAGTGTGCCTGCGTTCGTCCTTTATGGACACTTCAGACAGCTGATGCTCGGCGAGGCTTACTTTGATGCGATAGGTCCTATCACCGGTGATCCGCAAAGTATCTGCCTGCGGTCTGTATCCTGCAGCCACAACACGCACTACATAGATACCAGCACACAGCTTGCTTAGCTGCACTGTGCCGGTCTCATCCGTCTCCAGCGAAGTGTCAACGGGATCAATATGTACTAATGCCGGGTATACCGGTTCGAAATTGTGCGTTTCTACGACCGACAGTTTGATGGAAATGGAACAAGGTTGCGCATCCGCGTTCCAAAACCATAAACACGCCAGCACGCACAGCATGCTACGCATTGCAATAATAATTCGGTGAAAAATGTGTTTCCAACCGGCTCCATAGCCGATTTGATCAGATAGAAACACTGGCAGGCGGCCCCCTCAAAAGGCGCACTCCCGACACAGGGGGGCAATAAGACTCATAAAAAGACGCATAATGTTCATGATGAACAGTAGGCTCGTAAAAAGCAAATACAGCGGTCTCTGCGGGTACAAACGGTGCAAACTCAAAACTCAGGAACGAGCAGTGATTATGCGCCTTGGTGAAGACCATCTCCCCCTTCTTGTAAATGGGGTGCACATCGTCCTCATGATCGAAGAACGCTTCATGGATATACTCCTTCGGCATGATACCCGCAAGGAATACCACGAAAAGAAAAATACCAAAAGCCTTGAATAACCTATTCTTCAATTCCAAATACAATTGGATGCAAAGTTAATACACAAATACATCACCAAAGACAACAGTAATGTATCTCTGAGGAGAATCAAAAAAAAATGCCGGGCAATACCCGGCATTTTCAAAAATCAATAGTGGAGCTTTTTAGTCCAGTGCCGTTGCGTCCTCAATAAGAACGCTGACATTGTTATTCAGCACTTCCACAAAACCCGCAGTGATCTCGTAGGTCTCTGTGTTGCCCTGGCTCTTGTCTTTGATCACTTTCATTTTGCCCTTGCCCAATGAAGATATCATAGGCGCGTGCTTTTCAAGTATCTCAAACGAACCATGAGTGCCGGGAAGCTGTATCCCGTATACTTTGCCGCTGAAAACCTTATGCTCAGGTGTTAATATTTCTAAGTTCATTTTTGTACGTGCTGATTTGTATTAGTTTTTAGCCTGCTCCATCAGCTTCTTACCTTTCGCGATAGCGTCATCAATGCTACCAACCAGGTTGAACGCTGCTTCAGGATACTCATCCACTTCACCATCCATGATCATATTGAAACCACGGATAGTTTCTTCAATCGGAACAAGTACACCTTTCAGACCGGTGAACGCTTCCGCAACGTGGAATGGCTGCGACAGGAAGCGCTGCACTTTACGTGCACGTGCCACCGTCATTTTGTCTTCCTCACTCAGCTCGTCCATACCCAGGATCGCAATAATGTCCTGCAGTTCCTTGTAACGCTGAAGGATCAGCTTTACACGGTTAGCACAGTTATAGTGCGCATCACCAACAATAGCCGGAGAAAGGATACGTGAAGTAGACTCAAGCGGATTTACCGCAGGGTAGATACCAAGGTCGGCGATCTTACGGTCAAGTACGGTTGTCGCATCAAGGTGAGCGAACGTAGTCGCCGGAGCCGGATCGGTAAGGTCATCCGCAGGTACATAAACCGCCTGTACGGATGTGATCGAACCGTTCTTAGTTGAAGTGATACGCTCTTGCATCAGACCCATTTCTGTAGCCAGTGTAGGCTGGTAACCCACGGCCGATGGCATACGACCCAGAAGGGCCGACACCTCAGAACCTGCCTGAGTGAAACGGAAGATGTTATCTACGAAGAACAGGATGTCCTTGCCCTTGCCTGTGCCATCGCCATCGCGGAAATATTCAGCGATAGTAAGACCAGACAACGCCACACGCGCACGTGCACCCGGAGGCTCGTTCATCTGTCCGAATACGAATGTTGCTTTACTTTCTTTCAGACCATTCATGTCCACAG
This sequence comes from Flavipsychrobacter sp., assembly GCA_044348585.1. Lineage (GTDB taxonomy): Bacteria > Bacteroidota > Bacteroidia > Chitinophagales > Chitinophagaceae > Nemorincola. The sequence continues at coordinate 4,758 of JBIKSN010000170.1, read as the reverse complement.
CGCTCAGATCCCAACCGCCGGCTTCCATACTATGGATGAATTTCTCACCATATTTCACGATGCCAGCTTCGATCATCTCACGCATCAGGTCATTACCCTCACGTGTACGCTCTCCCACACCTGCAAACACCGAAAGACCGGCATAAGCTTTCGCGATGTTGTTGATAAGCTCCTGGATCAATACTGTTTTACCCACACCGGCACCACCGAACAGACCGATCTTACCACCTTTTGCATATGGTTCGATCAGGTCGATAACTTTGATACCTGTGAAAAGCACCTCAGATGCAGTACTAAGGTTCTCAAACTTAGGTGGTTTCGCGTGTATCGGACGACCGTTTGTCTTATCAGGAGCAGGAAGACCGTCGATAGCGTCACCTGTTACGTTGAATAGACGACCGTTGATCTGCTCGCCGATAGGCATAGCGATCGCTTTGCCGGTATCAACCACCTCAGTACCGCGCACCAGGCCTTCAGTACCGTCCATCGCTACCGCGCGAACACTGTCTTCACCAAGGTGCTGCTGTACTTCAAGTACCAGTTTATCACCGTTTTCACGGGTCAGTTCCAGCGCGTTAAATATTTCAGGAAGCTTGTTGTCGCCACCAAAATAAACGTCCACCACCGGCCCGATAATCTGTTTGATCTTACCAACGTTTGGCATAAGTATGAGTTATTATATTAATTAGGTCTGTGAAATTTTGCGCAAAGGTAAGGGTATGTATTTAAAAAGTCAAAAGTAATCGGGCTTTTACCGCAACAAATGGCGCGGGTTATTAACACCTCACCCCCAACAAATTAAATATTCACATATTCAATCCCATCCATCCGATTAAAGCCACTCATTGTAAGCAGCCCCATAAGTCGATGGTTAATTCCGCCGCCACAACACAGCCTGACGGGCGGGTGATGTGTATATTATATGGTACCCGCCGGCCACCTCATTCATCAATTCAGACACATCAGGGTCTTTTAGCATCGATGAATCGAAACACAGGGTGACCACATAATCTATAACTACACCATTTTTAAGCCTGTACTCGTTGATGGCCGCACTTGGCGGCACACCTTCAATACCTCGCTTCCGGCTCAGGTGTTTATGCGGATTGATGCCGTCATGCCACTTCAGGGGGAAATAGTTGGTATTAGCCTCATAATTATCCAGCACTATAACCGGCTTTGCAATTGCCAGGTACTGCCCCTCATGAGCAAACGTATTATTCTTGTCAGTTATCATTTCACCGCGGTCCTTCTTACCAAATGTGGCAAAATGTAGTGGCAAGACCACGGAACCCGGCTTGATGTATTTGCCTACTGTAAGATGATCGGCTATAGCACCGGACCCTTCCAGGTTGATATTCATGCGCACTACTGCCAGCATACTACTATAGGAAAAAAGGAGTAGCCCGGCAATATTCAGCACCTTGTCGCGAACGGGCATATAGGCAACACACAGCACCATAAACAAAATTGCAAACAAACCGAGGCGCGCCACCAGTGCCCCGCCACCCAGCATTAGGTTGGAAACCACCGGGAACAGAGACATGGTGAACAGGAATGCCAGTAAAAAGCCGTCGAACCTATGAACCACCTTTCCGGCCCGCGCCCGCCGAAGCAATGCCACCATAAACACCCAACAGAACACAATACCCGATATCGCCGCCACCAGAACCTCGCGGTGATCGTAGTTGACCAGATACTCAAACCGCACCAGTTCCCAAAAACGCTCGGGTACAAACTGCAGGTGCGGACCGTGACCACTGTGCTGCCTGTTGGCAAAACCGGCAAACAGCAACAAAAGAGGAATATTACACAACCCCAGCACCACCAATATGTGCAGTACTTTTCGCCCGGCGGCACTACCCTTCTCTGCCACTGCGTGTGAAATGGTAAGAGCTCCACAGGTAACGCCACCGAGTAGGAATGCCACGGGGTGAGAGAAATAAGTGAGCAGCAGCAACAAAAAAAATGAGCCAAGGCGCTTGCGGTCCTTTTCGTGCAGATACTTTATCCACTCTGCTACCAACAGGCAAAAGAAACCTATACTATATGAGAAATTGTAAAATCCCTGCGCTACCAGATTGTGAAAAATGAACAGAAACAACACCAAAGGCCAGTAAGTAGGCCTACCGGCCACATTCCTTATTAAACGGTAAATACCGGTCACCATTAGCAATACATAGCCGGTAAGCAGTAGCTTCTCGGCTATCAACCCGTTCACCACAAACATAAGCCCCGCAAGAATAAGATGCGATAGCCAGTTGGGGTGAGGATGGAGATTGAAATGATAGAACCTTTTATAAAAATCTACCGATGCACCTGTCCATAAGTTGTGCATCACCCGGGCGTTGGCTATATGGCATGGGCCATCGCCATTTACAAAATAGGAAGGCAGCCATATCTGCAATAGGCACAGGAAAACACCCGCAAACAGCAGCATACGCAATACGCGCTCACTCACCTTCCATATATCCGGCTTTTGTGTATCCTCTGCCTGCATCCGTTATACTCTGTTACCATGTGGACAATACCACTATCCTACTGCCCTGTTAAGAAAATCAACAAACGGCTTCATGGCGGCAAACACCTCGTTTACTGCAGCCGCTGCCTTCTTGTTTGTCATGTCGGCATCGGAGAGATTTCCGCTCACCGTAAAGGACTTCAACCTCAGGTATTCTATTGCGGGATTGTCCTCGCCATACCCCATAGGAACCTTTACGAGTTTGTCGCCATCTATCTGAGCAAAGTTCTTTTTAAATTCTCTTGCTGCAAGTATCTTTCTAAATTCGTCAAATCCGTAATCGATCTCCTGACGAATGGCTTTAAGCATAGCCCCCTCGGGCTGCCAAATGCCGCCACCGGCAAAACACTTACCCGGCTCAACGTGTAAATAATATCCCGCACCCGGAAATTTCTTGCCACCGCTGCTGAAGCCGGCCCCGAAATTCAGCTTATAGGGCGACTTATCTTTAGAGAAACGTACATCGCGGTAGATGCGCATCACACAATCCTTGGCGGTAAGTTGCTTGAATGAAGGATCAAGCGTACTCAATCCGGTGAGGACAGTAGTTACAAATTGTTCAAAATCTTCTTTGGCGTTAGTATAGGCCTCTTTGTTTTTCTCAAACCAGGGCTTGTTGTTGTTTCGGGCCAGTTGTTCTAGAAATGCAAGTGTCGACTTCTGCAACATATTTCGAGGGGATTTTGAAGGCAAATTAGACAAAATAGACCGACTTTACGCGCCGAATAAAGAGCTCGGTATTTTCCACGCATTCGCCGTATGTTTACACCAATGAAGATCGCCATTATTGGTGCAGGTGCAGCCGGTTGCTTTGCCGCAGCCAATATTCCGTTCAAAAACGGAACAGAGGTTGCTGTATTTGAAAAGACAGGAAAAGCACTACAAAAAGTGAAAGTATCCGGTGGAGGCAGGTGCAATGTTACACACCAATGTTTTGATATCCCTGAATTGCTGGAACGCTACCCGAGAGGGAAACAGCTACTTCGTAAATCGCTCTACCGCTTTGGTCCGCAACAAACAATAGACTGGTTTGAACAAAGAGGTGCGAAACTGAAGGCAGAAGACGATGGAAGGATGTTTCCCTTTACAGACAACTCGCAAACGATCATAGACTGTATATGGCAGGAAATGATGGCGCAAAAAGTACAGGTGTACTACCACAAGTCAGTTTCTGCCATCACACCACCATCGGCAGAGAACAACAATAAATTTATCCTCGCATTCTCCGACACTTCGGTGTTTGCAGCCGATAAGGTGCTGATAGCAACGGGAGGCTTCCCGAAGGCAGATCAGTATAACTGGCTGGCCGTACTTGGGCACAAGATAGAAACGCCTGTTCCCTCGCTGTTCACATTCAATATGCCGGGCAATCCCATTACCGAACTAATGGGTGTGAGTGTAGCTGAAGCGACTGTAAAGATCGCAGGTACAAAGATCAGCCAGTCGGGACCACTGCTCATTACCCACTGGGGCATGAGCGGGCCGGCGATACTGAAGACATCGGCATTTGCGGCTCGCGAACTGGCTGAGCGCAACTACAACTTTACAGCACTCATCAACTGGCTGCCCGGCACCGACGACAACGACCTGAAAGAACAGATCAATTACCTGCGCCGCGATCAGGGCAAGAACTTTGTGATGCAGAAGAATCCTTTTGCACTGCCTAAAAGGCTGTGGGAGTTCATTGCGACCCGTGCCGGTGTTACAGACCAGACTCGTTGGGGCGACCTACCCGCGGGTGTGCAGAACAAACTCACCGAAGCACTACTGCGCGATCAGTATGCTGTGGCGGGCAAAACCACTTTCAAAGAGGAATTCGTGACCTGCGGTGGTGTATCCATAGCCGACATCGACCCGCAAACAATGGAGAGCAGAAAAATTCCGGGATTGTATTTTGGCGGTGAGATAATGGCTGTTGACGGCATAACCGGCGGCTACAACTTTCAACATGCGTGGAGCAGCGGTTATGTTGCGGCGACAGCGATGACTAGAGTCCAATGATGGCACAGGTAACCTAAATTTGTAAAAAAAAAGAACGATGATCATTTATAACGTAACAGTGAAAGTAGAAGCAACTATTGCTGATGCATGGATGAAATGGATGTTGGAAGAACACATGCCCGACCTCAAGAGTACAGGCCTTTTCACAGAATACCGCCTTTGCCGTCTTCTGGAACAGGACGAAGCGGAAGGAATAACCTACTCGGCACAGTATACCTGCAATAGCCTGAAAGAGT
>JBIKSN010000169.1:0-7021 GCA_044348585.1 Flavipsychrobacter sp. | reverse complement strand
GACCCAGTTGCCCGGGCCAAAGATGCTCTCCTGCAAATTGCGTAGTGTTCATCTATTCGTTGTTGCCTGTTTAAGAAAATGATTCGGGGTGATGTGAGTTCAGAAGCGGTTATCCTTGTTTGCCAATTGCTACCTGGTCTTTTTTGTACTTCGACGGGCATTTCATCTGGATCTTGGAGCAATGGAAAGTTTCACCGTCCATATATCCCATCATCACTATCTGTTCTGATTTTTCGATATCCCGTGGTTTTTCACCGTTGAAGATCACCTTGTTTTTGATACCCGCCTTGTCTTTTGCGAAAAAGGTGAAGTGGTTTGCGTCAACCTTAGGGTCATAGTGCATACCCTGAGTGGTATCGAGATAACCGATGATATAGTAGCTTTTTTTGGGTTCTTTAGCTGCCGACGCGAACGTCTCGTAAGAACTAAAGTCGCCAAAAACACTGATCAGTACCGCAATCGCGGCCATGATCATCACCAATAATACAATCTGAGTCTTTTTCATCCCATCTGGGATTTTTGGTACGGCGCAAAGTTAAGGTATTGAGTAGTTACAAATAATGTCGGTAAGCTAAATGCTGTCAGTAAATTGTCTTTTAACAGATTTCGTTAAATATCAACGATATGCGGTTGAGGTATAGAAAATATTAACATCCGGTCTGAAATACCAATGGACAGTTGTTCGTTGTATCATCGAAATATTGTTATTTTTATATCATTGGTCAATAAAATCGATCTTTATATGACGTCGATCCGGAAGATAAGTTTGCTTGCAATACTGCTGTTACTGGTGTTTGGCGGTGAGACTATCGCCAAAACAAAGAAAATGACCCTGCGAACCGCGATATTCAAAAAGTTCGTTCGGGCGCGGGCGGTAGCAACGGGTACAACAGGAGAAAATGCCATGCAACTATCGGTAACCAATCTGGGCGACGACACATTAAATATTACCACAGAATCAGGTCTGCTATTTGATTCGCCCGACTCGACGAGGCAGCCGCTGGTATTAATGGGAGAGGATGTTATTGTTTTGAACGCATGCGAAGAGCGATCTGTACTTATACCGGCGTTCTGCGGTAATGCCCCAAAAAGTTGCCCCATAAGAGGCATGGAATATCGATATGCCCGTCAGTTGGATACCTCATTGGTGAGCATTTTGAAATACGCTAAAAAGAGTAATATTTCAAAGGCGCTGACGCAGAACGTGGTTTGGATGTTCACCAACAGGCATTCATTGCGCTCAGTATATGACCCTTCGCAGCCACAGCAGTCAGAGGAATTTGTTGGCTACCTGTCCAAGCGGCTGAAAATGGAGTTGCCCAAGTACTATGTCAATTACCGGTTGAATACAAGCGGTAGGGGGCCTATGGTGCGCCAGGACGATGCACGGATACTCACGAGCATGTCGTGGCCGCACGATCAGGGCTATAGGAACGTATATGTTTCGGTATACAGGGCCGACGGAACAAAGTATAAGAGTGTGGAGAATGACTTTGTGACCGACAACCAGGGAACGACGGTTGTGGTGGAGCTGGCCACGGTGCGGGATCCAGCAGGTACTTACAAGGTGAGGCTGCATGACGACGCCAATAATATATTGCAGGAGAAAGTGGTTTCCATCGGGCCCGAGTTGCACTGGCAATAAAGGGGGCTAATCAACTAAATCCTGAAAGGCTGTATTAAATCATGTCAACTTTAGGTTTTAACCTATATTTTTGCACCACAAAACAAAAAATCATACACATGAGTTTCATTACAGACATAGTTGCCCGCCAGGTACTTGACAGCAGGGGGAATCCTACAGTAGAAGCAGATGTTCATACCAGCGATGGGATTATGGGTCGTGCGGCAGTGCCAAGCGGAGCCAGCACCGGTAAACATGAAGCGGTGGAACTTCGCGACGGCGACAAGAAGAAATATCTGGGTAAGGGTGTGCTGAAAGCGGTGAGCAACGTGAACGACGTGATTGCTGAGGAATTGTATGGTGTAGATGTAACTGATCAGCGCACTATTGATAAACTGATGCTGGATATTGACGGTACTACTAATAAGGCTAAACTGGGCGCAAATGCTATGTTGGCTGTGAGTATGGCTGCAGCAAAAGCTGCCGCTCAGGTATCGGGTCTGCCATTGTACCGTTATATAGGTGGCTCAAACGCGCGTACGCTTCCTGTCCCAATGATGAACATCCTGAACGGCGGTGCACATGCTGACAATAAGATAGATTTTCAGGAATTCATGGTAATGCCTATAGGCGCTTCAACGTTCAGCGAGGGCCTTCGTTGGGGCGTGGAGATATTCCATGCTCTGAAAACTGTATTGAAGGAGAAAGGCTACAGCACCAATGTAGGTGACGAAGGTGGTTTTGCGCCGAACATTCAGAGCAACGAAGAGGCAATTGAGACCGTGCTTAAAGCGATAGAAAAGGCTGGTTATAAGCCGGGTTCTCAGGTTGGTATTGCTATGGACGCAGCGAACAGCGAGCTTTGGAACGAGAAAGACAAGAAGTATCATTTCCACAAGAGCGACGGTAAGAAAATGAGCAGCGACGAGCTGGTAGAATATTGGGTGAAGTGGTGCAAGAAATACCCGATCGTGAGCATTGAAGACGGTATGGCTGAAGACGATTGGAAAGGCTGGAAGAAGTTGACAGAAGCACTTGGCGACAAGGTGCAGCTGGTGGGCGACGACCTGTTTGTTACTAACGTTACCCGCCTTGAGAAAGGTATCAAGGAGAATATTGCTAACGGCCTGCTGGTGAAAGTAAACCAGATAGGTACCCTGAGCGAAACTATTGACGCGGTAACAATGGCACAGCACAACCGTTACAATACGATCATGAGTCACAGGAGCGGCGAAACAGAAGATGCGACGATTGCGGATCTGGCGGTGGCGCTGAACTGTGGTCAGATAAAGACGGGGTCGGCCAGCCGCAGCGATCGTATGGCGAAGTACAATCAGTTGCTGCGCATAGAGCAGGAGTTGAAGGATACAGCATACTATCCGGGCAAAATGCTGAAATTCGGCAAGTAGTCCATACCTCACCTTATGGTGTGAATATGTTGATAAGTTAGTTGGACGCTTTCCGTAATACAGGCGTAATATTGGGTATGAATAAGGTCACAAAGGTCATCACGAACAAGTATTTCATCGCCTCGTTTTTATTCGCGGCATGGATACTGTTTTTTGATCAGAACGATTGGATGACGCAGAAAGACCGGCAAAAGGAGCTGGAAGATACCAAGGAAAATATTGGTTATTTGCACCAGGAGATAGACAGGATGTATGCCGAAAAAAATGCGCTCATTACCAATGCTACAGGAAAACTTAATAATCCTGCGATGCTTGAGAAATATGCCAGAGAGCATTACCGGATGAAGCTGGACGGAGAAGATGTATATGTAATTGAAAAATAGAATTGATAATAGATCAGAAGCCACCCAAACGGGTGGTTTCTGATTTTTTGGAAGCAGTACATTTTTTTAGGATAGGATTTTGTTATGTGTGAATAGGAAGAAATGCAGGCACAGGCCGGGTGCGTGTATTTTCAAATCGGGAAAATGTATCCATCTTTGACCTCTAAAATACAGTTGATAAACTACTGATGATAACGATTATTGCGGGGACCAACAGGCATGGAAGTATGACGCTGAAAACAGCGAAGATCTACTACAAGATGTTGCAGGATGCCGGTGCGGATGTTCATTTGCTTTCGCTGGAAGGTAAACAGGTGTGGGAGCGCGGCGCTGATATGCTGGAAATAGAAAGCTCACTTCTGATACCCACCAGTAAGTTCCTGTTTGTGATGCCCGAGTACAATGCCAGCTTTCCCGGCATACTCAAGATGCTGATGGATAATAGCGATGTGAAAAAATGCTGGTGGTACAAAAAAGCGGCACTCGTAGGCCTGTCGGACGGGCGGGCGGGAAACCTGAGAGGACTGGAGCACATGACGGCAATACTGAACTACCTGAAGATAAATGTGCTGTATAATAAAATGCTTTTGTCTAAAATAAGTGAGGAAGTGGACGGCAACGGCAATTTGCTGAAGTCGGGTACCGAGATGCTGATACAGACTCAGGTTGAAGAATTCCTTAAATTTTAGAGATACGCATTTATTTTACGCTGCTGTTACAATCGTCATTTCGGGTCAATAGACCTTTGACCTCTCATATCATATGGCTTATCGTTTTCTGATCATTTTGTTGGTAGTCGCACTTGCTGAATACTATAGTTTTGTCTTAATAAGATCGATGGTCAGAACACTCCCTTCTCCGTGGCGTGGCGTGCTGTTCTCTGCCTACATCGGTTTCACTATACTCAGCTGGGCGGGTTTCGTTTTCTTCCGTGCCATCAACTGGGCCAATCTGCCGCACATGGCCAGAAACATGTACATAGCCATTGTTCTCGGTTTCTTTGTAGGCAAGGTCCTTATTATGCTGGTGATGATGCTCGATGATCTGCGCCGGTTGTTCACCTGGGGCATTGTGTCTATGGCAGGCAAGAACTCGCCCACTGCAGACAGCGTTACCACGATTGACCGCTCTACTTTTATGAAGCAGGCTGCGTTGGTGTTGGGCGGGGTGTCGTTGGTGGGTTTTTCTACCGGTATCACCAACCGTTATCGTTACAGGGTGCGCAAGATCAAGTTATCGTTTGATAATCTTCCGGCCGCGTTCAAGGGATTTAAGCTCGTTCAGATATCGGACATACACACAGGAAGTTTTGATGATCATAGAGCAGTAGCCGAAGGAATAGAGCGAGTGATGCATCAGGGGGCTGATGTGATATTGTTCACCGGTGACCTGGTGAACAATGTTGCCGATGAGGTGGATGACAAGTTTAAAGAGATCTTTTCGAGGGTGAAGGCACCAATGGGCGTTTATTCAACCCTGGGTAACCATGACTATGGCGACTACGTAGAGTGGCCATCAAGGGAGGCGAAGAAAGCCAATCTGGAACGTCTGAAGGGTATACATGCAGAAGTAGGATGGCGATTGCTGATGAACGAGCACGTGGTGCTGGAGCGTGGTGGCGAAAAGATAGCGATTGTAGGAATAGAGAACTGGGGTAATAAGGCGCATTTCCCGAAGTATGGTGACATGAGCAAGGCATACGAGGGGCTTCAGGAAAAGAATGTTCCGTTCAAGATACTACTCTCGCACGATCCGTCGCACTGGCGCGGAGAGGTGCTGGAAAAATATAAAGATGTGGACCTGACGCTGAGTGGCCACACACACGGTATGCAATTTGGTGTAGACAGCAAATGGTTCAAGTGGAGTCCGGTGCAATATATCTATAACGAGTGGGCCGGACTGTATAAGGAGGACAACCAGTCTCTTTATGTGAACCGTGGTTTCGGCTTCCTCGGTTATCCGGGTCGCCTGGGCATATTGCCGGAGATCACTGTCATAGAATTTGTATAATACTATCCTTCAACAGCACTTATCACTTCGGGTGCCAATGGCGAAGCGGCCGGCGTAAATACGCATATCAGGCGTCCTTCTTCGTTGATCAGGTATTTCTGAAAGTTCCATTTCACTACACTGTCGCCCAACTTGTTGTAGCGAATGTTTGTAAGCCAGCGATAGATGGGTGCTGTTAGCGGTCCTTTAACCGATACTTTGGCCGCCATAGGAAAAGTCACTTTGTATTTAATGTGGCAAACATCTGATATCATTTTGGCTGTGCCGGGTTCCTGAAACAGGAAGTTGTTGCATGGAAAGCCAACGATGACCAATTTGTCTTTGAAGCGTTGGCTTAGTTCTGCCAGCTCCGCATACTGCGGCGTGTGGCCACACAGCGAGGCGGTGTTTACAATCATTATCTTCTTGCCCCTGAAAGCCGAGAAGTCAATTATATCACCGTTCAGCGCAGGAATGCGGAAGTCGTAAATGCTGGATGGCACTGCGGGGGCAGGGGTAAAAAGTGCCTTGAGAAAAGCTAACATAGTTACAAATCTACGGATTTGAAGGCTGGTTTGCTGATGAGTTTCAGATGGTTGGGTGTATTATGTGATGGTTACTAACACGTTGTGGATACTTTGATGCCGATGGGATATTACCCCAACGTTATTTTTGTCTTAACCAATTCGTACCCCGGATGTCATTAACTACCTTGAAGGATGATCTGTTGGCAGAGTTCAGAGAAGAGAGGGTAATGATCAATGATCAGCTGGAGATGCTCGATCCCCTCGCCACGTCATTACGTCGGCCGGCTGCACAGCGTTTGCTCAGCAGTGGCACTCTTATCATTACAGAATTCAGTTGTTACACGATCAGTCTGGGCGGTGTTGCATTTGCCGCTTTGATGCATCGCATTTACCCTTTCAGCCTTTTAAATAAGATATTCTACACGCCCGAATTGCGCAGTAAGATAGGAGGGCCCAACCTGACTTTGCTTATCGCTGCAACCTATGCGCTCGCTGCTCTTGGGGTGTTATGTGTATTTGTTATAGGCAGGATGGCACGGGAAATTCGCCTCAAAAATGATATTCTGCATCAGGCCGGCAAGGATATCAAGATCATCGTGGGGCAGCATCTGGAGCGGAAAGCAGCGATAGATACCATAGAACAACGTCATATGCTGGGTATGTCTGAGGTGAAAGTACCTGTCGCCAAGGTCAAAGCTACGGAAGTAGTGAACGCGGCTTTTTAATGGCTGATCTCATATTTCTCACTCCCTGAATGTAGTTGTATATTTACACCCCATTGCGGGTGGACACCTATTTTTGCCTGCCTGCAGGGCAAACGACATTATAACAAACATGGAGAAGATCATCAAGACCGATTCGGGTATAGAGATAAAACAGGTTTATTGTGAGCCGGTGCGTATGGACGAACAAGCCGGAGCATTCCCTTTCACACGCGGTGTGCATGCGGCAATGTATCGCGACAGGTTATGGACTATGCGTCAATACGCGGGTTTCAGTACAGCCGAAGAATCGAATAAGCGCTATCATTTCTTGCTTGGGCAGGGCGTTAATGGTCTGTCGGTGGCGTTCGACCTGCCTACACAGATC
>JBIKSN010000168.1:0-7022 GCA_044348585.1 Flavipsychrobacter sp. | reverse complement strand
TCGAAACGCAGGTACTTCACATCATAGTCAGCCTCACCAGGATCGGCCATTGTGGTCTTGGCAGCGGCACGTGCGGCGCGCTTCCTATTCTCGGCGCATGGGTTGCCACCGTGAGCATACACAACAGACACACCCATGAACAGAGCGAGGGCAAGGAGCAATTTCTTTTTCATAAACCGATCTTTTCTACTACCGTATCGAGGCAGCATACATAATATTAGAAAGCAATTTAACGCTTTTCGGTGAGAGCGGCCGTCCTTCACCGGTGCAGATGTACTTTGGAAACAACAATGCCCGTTGCGTTACAACGCCATTATCTTTTCCACAATTGCCTCATCAAGGGAGTTCAGCCAGTGCATCTCGGGGTCTTTCCGGAACCAGGTTAGCTGGCGCTTGGCGTAGTTGCGGCTATGTTGTTTTATCTTTTCTACTACCTGCTGCAATGTGCAATTACCGTCAAAATATTCAAACATTTCTGCGTACCCTACGGTCTGCAGGTTCTTCAGTTGGCGGTGTGGCAGTAAGGCGCGCACCTCGCTCTCGAGACCCTGTTGCATCATGACATCAACACGGGTGTTGATGCGGTTGTACAATATCTCTCTCGGCAGATCCAGCGCCACTTTCACCATTCGGAACGGGCGTTGTTTGCGGCTTTGTGTTCTGTATTGTGTGATGCTGGTTCCGGTGCTGCGCACAAACGATAAGGCCCGCATCAAGCGCGCCGGGTTCTGTGTCTCGCCAGTTGCGTAGAAAACAGGATCTTCCTGCGCCACTGCCTGCTGCAGCCACTCCATGCCATTTACGGCATAGGCATCTTCAACACCTTTGGCAACTTCCGAATCCGTAGGGGGCATCTCATCGAGCCCATGGCACAGCGCATTTATGTACAGGCCTGTGCCACCACACACAACTGCTGCGTCGTGGCGGCTCAGCACTTCTTCAATGTAACCAAGCGCCAGTGTTTCGAAATCGGCAGCGGTGAGGTTCTGAGTAACCTCGTGCGAGTCTATGAAGTAATGTTTCACTGCAGCCAGTTCTGTAGCGACGGGTTTGGCTGTGCCAATGGTCATACCCCGGTAGCATTGCCTGCTGTCGGCCGATATGATATCCGTTCCCAGCCGCTGTGCCAGTGCTATAGACACAGCGGTCTTACCCACGGCTGTGGGTCCGGCTATGATATAGACTGTTTTACTATTCTGCACGTGTATGCGCTTTAAAATAAACCCTGCATACAGGTGTGCTGCAGCAGGGTATACTATTGGGTTGAAATTTGCTTTTTAAAATTCACCGGCTCCGTCGTCGGCATAAGATTCAGAGGATTCTTCTCCGCCACCACTCTCGCCTTCCCCCTCGTCGCCAAATCCTTCGGCCATCTCATCGGCACCGAGGTCGTATTTTTCTTCAATCTCCATGATCTTATCTGCGGCCACACCCTTTATGCCATACTGAGCCGGAGCGAGCCCCTCTTTGCGCAGCACAAACGGATATACCCGACGATACACCTCTTCTTTGCTCACGCCTATCAACTCTATAAGGAACGTCCATTTGCGTGCAGGGTCATATACATATACAAACTTCTGGTCGGGCAGGCTGATAAGCGCCGAGACGGGGGTCTTGATCATAGACAAGGCCGGGGCGTCTTTTTTGTTTACCAGCACCTCTGAGTTCAGCTCGCGACCGCGCTGCCATTTTTCGTTGCTTTCAAAAAATGAGGCGGAGTGTTTGCCGTCGAATTCAAAGGCCTTTACGATGCACTGATGCATGTCCATAAAAGTCTGGTTGCCCTGGATCTCGATATCGCGATAGGTCTGATCATCTTCTTCCCAATAAACTCTGAAACGGAGTATAGCCATTGTAGGTATTTCGTAGGTTGTGTTTCAACTGAAACAACTATTTGCGTAGCAAATGGTCATTTATGACGTAAAATTAGCGAATGAGCCGCTGATTTTTCTATCAACGCTACGAAAATAGACAATATTATCGGTGAGGCTGCCATTACCAGCGCGTTGGGCGGGTTTTCCAGATGCGAAGCATAATAAACGCAAATAACATGCCGCCCAGGTGGGCAAAGTGCGCGATGTTATCGCCGGCCGAGTTCTGGATACCGGAGAAAAGCTCAATAGCCGCGTAAATGGCAACAAACCACTTGGCCTTGATGGGCATAGGCGGAAAAATGAGCATCAGCTCCATCTCGGGGAAGAGGTAACCGAAAGCGAACAACAAGCCGAACACTGCACCCGATGCACCCACTGTTGCCTCATTTACCAGTGCGGTATACTTCTGTTGTATGAACTGTATGGTCTGCTGGGCGCAGTCGGCACAGGCAGGGTTTTGCAACCAAAAGGTTCGGATGCGGGAAAAGACGTCTTCTGAGAAAGATGTCTCTTTCAGGAACCGGGTATAGCCGCCAATGGTGGGGTTTTCCTGATAATGTACAAAAGCTGAGTTGATCTGGTGAAACTCGTAACCCAGTACAGAAAGGTGGCACAAGGCCGCACCCACACCGGTAATGAGATAAAACATCAAAAATCGTTTAGGGCCGAACACGTTCTCAAGTATGGAACCGAACATCCAAAGTGCGAACATGTTGAAGAAAATGTGTGCGAAGCTCGCATGCATGAACATGTGTGTGAACAACTGCCACCACCTGAAATAGGGAGAGTCCCAATAATGCAGCGCCAGGTACATATCTCCTTTTTCTCCCAGCACATTTTGCGCCAGAAAAAACAGAACATTTATGATGATGATGTTCTTAACGATAGTGGGCATCTGAGAGAAGCCGCCTTGCCTGGAATTGAACATTATGCAAATGTAAAAACAATCGGCCCATCGTTTATCAGTTGCAGCAAATATGAGCCCGTTAACGCACTATCGGGCGTCATATTTAACTAAGCACTAACTTTACTGTTTCAACCATTATTCCAATCAGTTTTGGGCTACAGCAACGTAAACGGCAAGCTTTTACAGGCAGAAGAGGCAAGTATACATCCGGATAACAGTTCGTTCCGTTATGGTGTGGGGCTTTTCGAGACCATTTTGGTGCAGCATGGCAGCATCAGGCATATGCAATACCATATGGAACGCCTGGCCGACGGTATGCGCAGGCTGCATTTTGCCATCCCGAAACGGTTCGACAGTACGTTTCTGCTGAAGGAAGTGCACCGAACTGTGGAAAAGAATCAGTTGCTGCCGTTGTGCAGGGTGCGCCTGCAGGTTTTTGCGGGCAGTGGCGGTATATTCGGGCCCGATGATCAGGCGCCGCAATATGTGATCGAGTGCTATCGGCTGGAACCTGATGCGATCACTTTCAACGTGAATGGCCTGGTAGCGGGTGTTTATACCGAGGCGATCAAATGCGCTGATAACTTCAGCGATCTGAAATCAAGCAACGCACTGGTGTATGCCATGGCCGGGCGGCACGCCAAGACCAATAAGTGGAATGACGCATTCATTACGAATCAGCATGGCAGGATAACTGAAAGTGTTATTGCCAACGTGTTTGTTATAAAGAAAGGGCAGATAGTTACTCCACCACTTTCCGAGGGTTGTGTAGCCGGTGTGATGCGGCGGCATCTGCTACATACCGTGCCCGGTATTATAGAGCAACCAATAACCATCTCTGATCTGGAGGCTGCAGACGAAGTATTCCTCACCAACGCCATAAGGGGCATCAGGTGGGTGGGCGTTCTGGGCAACAAACGCTTCGATAACAGCATGACAAGGCAACTGGCCGCCGAAAACGGGTTGCTATAGCTCGGCCGGCTTTTTCCGTTATATTTGTATAGGTCATAAAACAGAAATTCTATGAAAAAGATCGTCCTTCTTGCCGCTTCTATCCTGTCATTAGGAATTGCCGGCCGCGCACAAATGGGTTATGGGGTTGAACTGGGTTTCAACTCATCTAATTATAATGTGGTATGGCAGGGAGTGACGAAGGGCACCGAATTCAGAAACGGTGGCCGCATAGGTGCCATGGCCGATATGGCCGTGAACGACAATCTGTACTTTCAGCCCGGGCTGTTTTATGTGACCTCGGGTTACCGCACTAATATTCCGGGCGGCTACCAACAGTACACTTTCAGCTCGCTGGAGGTACCATTGTACCTGCAATACAAAATAGGCATGTTGGGCAGAAACAGAGTGTTCCTGGGTGCCGGTCCATATTTCGCAGTTCATACCGATGGCAATGTGTATCTGCACTCCGGCAGCATCAGTTCGCGCTCCGATCTGTTGCTTGGTTCAAAGGTGGGCGACCAGTTCCGCCCGATAGACTTTGGCGCCGGCATCAACATAGGTTACCAGATCACACAGGGACTGTTCATGCGCTTACGGTCACAAATGGGTATCCTTAACACGTACCCCGGACCGGATTCAGATACCAAGATTAAAAGCTACAGTTTCTGCGTTTCGGCGGGCTACATTTTCTATTCGAGAGATAAAAGTGGTCGTTTGCAGATCAACCGAGACCGAAGCAAGCAGCACAGCAAGCACAGATAATCAGCTTACTACGCATTTGCATAGTTGTGTTTTGTAGATTTTAACACTTTACCCACACAACCTATTCAAAAAATCGTTACATTTGCATCCGACTTTTAAACTGTAGCGATATGTTTGTGATAAACCGGATATTTAAAAGGAACTTTCTAGTTCTTGCTTTGCTCGCGGTTGGTTTCACTGCCAATGCGCAGAACAAAAAGTACATTACTGACCACAGACTTTTTGCCACCATCCTTGGTGAGCATTACGGCATTCCCGCATCGGTGATACTGGCTGTTGCCGCTGTAGAATCGTCGGGCGGAGCCGGACCGGTTGCTAAGGTGCTGAACAACCACTTCGGTATTGTAGGTAAGAATCAGTATGTGAACCATAACGGCAATAAAAGCCGCTACAAACAATACGACAACGAATACGCTTCCTACATAGATTTCTGCGATATGATATCGCGCAAGAAATTCTACAAGAAACTGAAGAATAATGAAAATCCTAAGCTCTGGATCAAGGCCATGAGCTCGGCAGGGTATTCTGAGAGCCCGCAGGAGTGGGAAGAAAAGATCATGAGCGTTATGCTTACAAATAAGCTCTGATCAGACGGGCACAAAAATATGCTACCGGCATTAGTCATTACTGGTGCCGGTATTTTTATGTTTCAGTACGAGTGCCTGGAAGCAGAAAATGATCTCCTCAGCGATATTGGTATTATAGTCGCCAACGCGTTCCAGCCTTCTAACGATAGAAGCGAGTTCGAGTAGTGGTCTTGTATTTTCGGGATTGACTTTTATTTCTGCAACAATGGCATCAATGCCGGTATTATGCAAATGGTTCAATTGCGTGTCCATTTCGAACACCTCGTAGGCTGAAGCCGGATTGGATGTCATGAGTGCTACTACGTTCTCATTGATCATCTCGTTGGCAATATGGAACATATGCTCTAATTCGAGCCTTTCCAGCAGTGTTTTGCTATACGGCTCCTTCAATTCAAGCACATTGTATGCGATGTTCTTAGCATAGTCGCCCATACGCTCCAGGTGTGAGTTGATCTTGAAATAGGCAAAGACAGTGCGCATATCGCTGGCAACCGGATTGTAGAGTGCCACAATGTTCTCGCACAACTTGTCGATCTTCAGTTCCATGGCATTTACACGCCTTTCGGTATGAAGAACTTCTTTGGCCAGTGTTTTGTCAAGGTCGATGAGCGCTGACCTGCTTTTTTTTAGTTGGCTTTGTACCAATGCTGCCATTTCCTGCACATCAGCTTTGAGGTCGCCGAGAACCTGCTCTAAGTGTGTCATGTTGAATTGCCTTTAGTTTGAACGAAGTGTTTTTGAAAACTATGAGATATTGTTTAGCCAAATCGTCCGGTGACGTAGTTTAAAGTCTTTTCTTCTTTGGGGTTGGTGAAAATTGTTGTTGTCTCATCAAATTCCACCATTACGCCCATGTAGAAGAACGCTGTTTTATCACTCACACGTGCCGCCTGCTGCATGCTGTGTGTAACAATCACAATGGTGTATTGTTTCTTCAGCTCGAATATAAGTTCCTCGATCTTTGAGGTAGAGATAGGGTCGAGTGCCGATGCGGGTTCGTCCATGAGGAGGATAGACGGGGCAACGGCCAATGCCCGTGCAATGCAGAGCCTTTGCTGCTGACCTCCGGAAAGTTGTAGTGCGCTCTTGTTCAGTTTGTCTTTAACCTCGCTCCACAGGGCGGCACTCTGCAAAGAAGCCTCTACAATTCCTTCGATCTCGGATCGGGACGAGATCCCGTTCACTCTAAGACCGAACGCTACATTCTCAAAAATGCTTTTAGGAAAAGGATTAGGTTTCTGAAACACCATTCCAACCTTCTTGCGCAGGTCTTCTACATTCACATTGCGCGCGTAAATGTCGGCAGCTTCTATCATAATCTTCCCTTCTATTCTGCTGCCGTCTATCAGATCGTTCATCCTGTTGAACAAGCGAAGCAATGTGGACTTGCCGCAACCTGACGGACCAATAAACGCTGTGACGGAGTTTTTCTCCATCGCTATGTTGATGTTCCTCAGCGCCTGCACCTGTCCGTAATAAAAATTGAGATCCTTCGTTTCTATCTGCACCATTATTTCTTGTATTTTTTGTTGTAGTACGCCCTTACCACATTCGCTATAATATTTGAGAACAGCACTATCATCACCAGCACCAGTGCCGTGCCAAATGCAACGGGCCGCGCCTCTTCAATATTTGTTCCGCTGGTAGCCAGCACGTACAGGTGGTAGGGTAGTGCCATCACCTGATCGAAGATGCTGTGTGGCAGCTTGGGCAGGAAGTAGGCAGCTACTGTAAAAAGTATCGGAGCGGTTTCGCCCGATACACGGCCTATAGAAAGAATAAGACCGGTAATGATATCGGGCAGGGCTATAGGCAATATCACTTTCTTGATGGTGTACAATTTGCTGGCGCCCATGGCATAGCTGGCCAAACGGTAGTTATCGTCTACCGCCTTCAGCGCCTCCTCGGTGGTACGGATGATGACCGGCAAGACCAGCA
>JBIKSN010000167.1:0-7040 GCA_044348585.1 Flavipsychrobacter sp. | reverse complement strand
ACTCTGTAATAAGGAAAGTTACAAATCCGATGGGTGCTGCAAACATTGATATGGCCGGGCCATCGTTCAATGTGGCACCTAATCCATCAAACGGTGCGTTTTCCATCACGCTTCCGCACCGGCACTCTTATGTTGAGATCACGGTTACTGACGTAGTCGGACGGACGATATATAGTGAGACAACCTCCGGACAGCATTTTCAAATAGACTTGAAAAATAATACAAGTGGTATGTATTTTGTTCATGTGCACACCAACGCGGGGAAAGACACCCGCAAGTTGATCATTGCCCGTTAACAACATCGAATGCCGCTCGTTGTTTTCACCTAAAACACAGTATTTTAGCGTATCAAGGTTAGCCTATGTTTTTAGAACCACATCAGCCCGGCAGACAGAAAGGATGGATGGAAGTGATATGCGGTGGTATGTTCTCCGGCAAAAGCGAAGAACTGATCCGCAGACTGAAGCGCGTGCAGATAGCAGGAAAGAAGGTCGAGATCTTTAAACCGTCTATGGATACCCGCTATGATGCCGAAAAGATCGTGTCGCACGACCAGACCAGTATACGATGCACACCCGTGAACAGTGCCGGCAACATTCTGCTGTTGGCATGGGGCGTAGACGTTGTGGGTATTGATGAGGCCCAGTTCTTCGACGAAGGACTGACAGAAGTTGTAGAGAAACTGATGATGCTGGGCATTCGTGTTATAGTGGCCGGCCTTGATATGGATTATACCGGAAAACCCTTCGGCCCAATGCCATCGCTACTTGCCAAGGCCGAGTACATCACAAAACTGCACGCGATATGCGTGCAATGCGGAGACCTGGCCAACTATTCTTACAGAAAAACAAAAACAGACGACCTGCTGCTGCTGGGCGAAAAAGACGATTATGAGCCGCGCTGCCGTCATTGTTTTTATGAGGGGTAGCGCGGCTCACGATCAAAAGCTACAATTCACCTGTACATAAATGTTGCGACCCGGCCTGTACACACGGCCCCAGTCTGTGTGCTCGCGGTAGTGCGCGTCAAATAGGTTCTCGCAACCACCCTCTATGGTAAACGCTGTCAGGCGGTACATGGTCGCATAGGCCACGCGTACGTTAGCCGTAAAGAAGTCCGGCGTATTCACCTCACGCGCTGCCACGTTCACCCTATCCTGCCGCAGGGCCATTTCAGCGTCCAGTTGGGTGGTCCATCTACCTGTCTTTTTCCTTACAGAAGATATGTTGCGCAACGGATTGATGAGTGGTAATGGCGCGCCCTTATCATCTGCACCGTAGTTATACCGGAACGTAGATACAACCTGGGTACCGTGAGGGGCCTTCCATACAAACGCCGCCTCTGCCCCTGCCATATTACCATACCCCATATTCGCGTACCGCTTCACACCCAGCGCACCTATGGTCATGGCACCCCACGTAGGCTCATACACGCCCATTATGTAGTTATTGACCCTTGATGCAAATGCAGTAACACTTACCAAAACGTCAGACGTACTGTAAGACAACGACACGTCTCCTTTATAGGCGTTCTCGGTCTTCAGATCGGTGCGACCTATGTAGTCATAATTATCGAAGGCATTGAACAGATAAAATCCATACAGCTCGCTTTGTGTAGGCATACGCTCGGCATAGGCTGCTGTTGCCACAGCCTTTACTTGTCCCGACAGGTCTCTTGAATATGCCACCGAAAAATTCTTCAGCAAACGGTTCACCGCTTTCTCGGGATGTTCCTGCAAAACAGTCAACTGATCTCTTGCGTCCTGTGTGGTGAGAAAAGATGTGAACTGGTCTACCCTTGTTGCTACGACGACCGAAGACTGAGTGTCAGGGCGAACTGTGTAGGTTGCCGCCAGGCCCGACTGTATTGTTCTGTTATCGGGCCATGTCAGCATATACATATCCGGCTGACCCGCTTGATACATGGTCATGGATGCATACAGGTCTGTTGCCGACACATCTCCGCGCAACATTAAGTGACGGCGAGCCCCCAGGCGAAGCGTCGCCTCGCCATATGTGCCCACCGTAGAGCTGCGCCCCGGCATATCCATGTGCATGGCTATATTGGGGCGGTGCGTATCGTCCATCAAATGATATACTGTGTTTCCATACACCTTGTATTGCATGCGCTCCCAGCGCGACTCGGGCTTCCACTTCATCACACTCAGCGATGCAATACGCGCTGCCGCATACCCTACGTCCATAGGCAATGCCGGATAACCAATGAAGTAGCCATCATCATACAAGAAATCAGCCTTCATGTTCCAACTGCTATTCAGTTTATACACAGCTGATAATCCTGCATTCATCTTTTCGTAGCGCGAATTAGCCACAACTGCTCCGCCACCCGACCGGTAATTACCGGCTTTTCTGTAGGTTGCGTTCGTGCGTATCGCCCACCTCTCTTTCGAAAAACTCAATTGGCCACTTTCATAAAAATATCCCGCCGCACTTTGGTACCCACTGTTCAAAGCGCCTGACACAGGGCGCTCGCAACCACATTCGGGTTCGCGCAACGTTAGATCTACGATACCTCCAACATTTGAGCCCCCCTGCGCCGCGCCGGACGTCTGAATATTTATACCCTTCAGGTTCTGCGGTTCCACATATACCGTAACCGGATCCATCTTGTCAGTACAAGCGCCATGTATACGCATACCATCTATCAACACACTCACCTGACCCGAGTTGTAGGTCCTGAGCAATGGCTCCGAACCATAACTACCCCGGCGCACCATGGTCACCTCCGGCATACGCGCCAATATGTCTTCGGTAGTGGCAGCCTTATTCGCAACGTAAAAGTCCTTTATCTGGCGTGTCTGGTCCGATAACACTCCCCTCACCACTACTTCATTCATCGCCACTACTGTATCCTTGCGCCCTGCATCCTGGCAGTAGCCAACTATAGGTAGCACAACCAACGTAAAAATAATTCGTGCTTTCATAAAACAAGAAAATGCCGGGATAGGTCCTATCCCGGCAGTGTGTAATTAGAATGTGAAATCAAAATAGTGAATAGAATCAATTACAGTTCCTCCTTTCGAGATCTTGAAGGCGAGCTTCCACGTACCTGTCATGGTGTAGTTCACCTTTCCTTTGTAGTGCCCGTTCGAAATATGCACAGGGTCAACATTGTTGGGTGAGCCGTGCCCCATTGATGGCATCGTGGGCACAAATGAAATCGTCAGACTACTATCAGCCGGAAAAGACATTATAGACATCTTGCGGTACACAACCAACTCCAGATCATTGGCGCCTACAATTGTTTTTGCACCCGGCACAAGCCCTACGAAGTACTTGACAGAATCCACAGGTGATGCGAAAGAGAACATCCTTGCCTCTGCAGGGTCTTTTACTTTCAACGACAACATCGCCTTGCCACTCCTTGAATTAGCATGATTCTTAACCGAAACGCCAAGCGCCCATGTACCCCCCATAGAAGACATAATGAAACCGGCGCTGCATGGGAACAACATATTCTGCGCTTTTGATGAAGAAGGATTCTCAAAAGGAGCAGCATGCGACATAGTGGTCATGTTCATTTCCGGCATCAGACTGATCTCGGCATTCTCAACATATTTATTGGTCACAGAGTCAGTAAGCGCTATATACAACTTGTTGTAGCCTGTGAATGCTGAGTCTTTCGCGTAGACGTCCACCTTTGTGGCAGCTCCGCTCGCATAGCCCGATGCTATTTTGACATATCCTGTAGTAGGGTCGGGTGTAGTGGCTACGTTATTATCGTTTTTCTTGCAACCAAATATAGATGTGGCCAAAAGTGCAAATGAGAGTGTCTTAGTTATTATATTGAAATTTTTCATTGTTTACTTATTTAGAATTAAATCGATAGTACCCGGGCTGAACGAAGCCCGGACACAGCGGCCCGATGCGCATTAAACGCATGCCGGACAACAGCCATAAAATAGTGTTGAATTGAAAAATGCAGGTGCGTGAAGAAGTCACCACCCGCTATCGGTCAGTAAGAACTAAACAAGCAAAGACGGCGGACGGAAGACAGATCTCGCCACATCAATGGTCAGCAACACATCCCTGTTCCTGAATATGGACGATACGGGTGCTACATCAGAATCGTAATAGATCTCAAATTCGTGTTTTTCAAAAAATAATACAACAACTTCTTCAGCAGCACGACTTCTTCTCTCACCATTCTGATCTCCGCTTTCCCGGGCAATTTTCTTTTTCAGATAACACTTGCCGTTACAATGCAACTGGGGCCTACTCCGATTTTCGCAGAGTTTTTCAGAAATAAACTTCTTGTTTGCCAAGTAGTCCGACACAATGATAGCCGCGCTGAACGTCTGCAGCAAAACTGCTATAAGAACCCATATGGCAACTATCTTTTTCAGATCCCGGCTTTCTAATTGTTGATGCAAAGTTATTCCATGATCGGTAACGGGCGTTATGACTGCACGCATATTTCCTATTATGATCTTCGTCAGCTTTTACCGGAAATTGAAATATGTATACTGCTTCTGTATATCCGGTAGATCGCCGGAAAATACCCTCGACAGGGTATCATAATTTCGCCGGGGCAACCCACTTTTGTAATTGCCGCAATAATGACGTATATTAATGTTGCTTCTTCTATTCATACTCGTTGTAACCAGGATCAGAAACAGTAATAATGAAAACACTCCTGAACACGCTGCTGGCAATAATGCTTCTGTGTGCGGTGCCATCCGCAGCACAATCTGACGGTGTGGATAGCCTGAAAAGGCTATTGAGCACTGAAAAAGATGATAGTGTCCGCGTTGTCCTGCTTTCTGAGCTGGCTTACAACCTTTCTATGGTCTCGCCCGACTCGGCACAGCCATTTATTGATGACGAATTGGAGCTGGCCAAAAAGCTGAATATTCCGCGGCTTATCGCCAACGCAGTCAACGACCAGGCATTTCTATGCTTCCAACGTGGCGACATAAAAAGGTCGCTTGCCTTCAACCTTAAGGCATTGAAGATCCGCCGAACTATCGGTGACCCTGCCCTGCTTATAAGTTCACTTAATAAGATAGCCGGCTGCCACAGCGAGCTGGGCGATCAGGGTAAAGCGCTGGAATATAACCTGGAAGTATTGAAACTATCTGAGCAGATACACAATGAACAATACATAGGCCTTACGCTTGCCAACATAGCCGATGTAATGCTGAACACAAAACGATACGAGGAGGCATCGAAATACCTGCGTAGGTCTATAAATATTGCCATTGCTAACGAAGACAGTGTGAGACTCGGAATTGCCTGCCACGAAATGTCCACAGCCTTTGAAGGGCTTAAGCGATTCGACAGCGCGTATCACTATCAGAAAACGGCCATCGCGGTTCTGGAATCAGTTGCGCCCGATTATAACTCACTATCACGTGCATACAACAACATGGCATTCTTGCTAAGGGCCATGACGCGCGATGCAGAAGCGCTCCCCTACTACAAAAAGGCACTACAATTGGCGTTGGAGCAGGAAAACGGCGACAACATCTGCTTTTATGCTGCCAATGTCGGGTCCATTCTCGTAGACCTTCGCTCACTCGATTCCGCAAAGCACTACCTACGCTTCGCACTCTCCCGACATCAACCGGGCTTCAGCCTGCGCACACTGAAAACCGCCTTTGCATCTATGGGCAATTACTTTATCCTGAAAGGAAATGCAGACTCTGCCATAACCTATTACAATCACTACGCAGCCGTGTCTGATTCCATATATTCGGAAGAGTCGCTGCGACAAATAAACGAACTGCATACCCGCTACGAGACAGAACAGAAAGAATTGCAACTGCAACACATGAATGATAGGAACACTATCATGCAGCTTTCCATCTTCAGAAAAAACGTGGCGATAGCAGCCATCTCAGCAACGTTTGTACTGGCGCTGGTTTTAGGCATCCTTTTCTATAAGCGCAATAAACTGAAACAACAAGCAAGGCTACAGGCCGAGATTCTGAAGCAGAAACAAATGGCTTCTGAAGCAGTGATTGCCGCAGAAGAGCATGAGCGCAAACGAATAGCCGGAGAATTGCATGACGGAATAGGACAGATGTTCTCGGTTGTAAAAATGAACCTCTCGGGAATTTCCGACAGAACCAATATCTCGGGCGAAGACAAAACCCTGCTTGATAAAACCATAAAACTCGTAGACGAGAGTTGCCGCGAAGTGCGCTCTATCTCACACCAAATGATGCCCAACGTGCTGAATGAGACCGGATTCAATGCAGCTATTAACGAGTTTGTAGATAAAATAGACAGTCATAGCCTTGAAGTGACGCTTGACGTTACCGGCTTTGAAAGAAAAATACCCGGAAATGTAGAGGCCGTGGTCTACCGCATAGTACAGGAGTGTGTCAACAACGTCATCAAACACGCGCAGGCCTCACACCTCGATATTCAGATACACAACGAAGGCGATCACATCTCGGCAACAATTGAAGATAACGGAAAAGGCTTCGACATATCACTCCTGCAATCATCCGGTGGCATAGGTGTAAAAGGCATGATGGCCCGTGTAGAATTCCTTGGCGGGAAAATGGAATACGACTCCGCACCCGGAAAAGGTACAGTTGTAGCAATTCACATACCCCTTAAAGCTTATGAACAACAATAAAAAGATAAAGATCTTCATCGTTGACGACCACCAGATAGTGATAGATGGCATTTGCTCGCTTCTGGTCAACGAGCAGGAATTTCAGATATGCGGCACCTGTAGCGACCCCACCAAGGTGATGAACGAACTGCAGCAGCATGTCGCCGATATTGTTGTCACCGACATTCAGATGCCCGGGCTTTCCGGCGTAGAGTTGGCCCGCAACATCGCAAAGAAATATCCCGATGTTCGCATACTTGCATTGTCCATGTTCGGCGATATCAGCAGCATTCGCCAGATGCTGGATTCAGGGATCTCAGGCTATATCCTTAAAAATACCGGCCGCGAAGAACTGATACGCGCACTGCACACACTGGCAAAAGGAGAGAACTACTTCTCGCCCGAGATAACCCGAGAACTGGCCACCGCCGTAAAAAGCAGAACACAACAAA
>JBIKSN010000166.1:0-7056 GCA_044348585.1 Flavipsychrobacter sp. | reverse complement strand
CCGAAGTAGATGAGACCCTCTGTCTCAGTGCTGAAGGCATCAAGGCTGCACTCACACCAAAAACCAAGGCTGTTTGCCTGGTACACATGTGTGGTGGAATGGCCGACATGGACAGTATCATGCAGGTGGTTAAAGACAACAACCTGATACTGGTTGAAGATGCCGGTCAGGCTTTTGCGGCATCATACAAAGGCACAAGCACTGGTCTTTTCGGACAGGCAGGCAGCTACTCATTCGACTTTTTCAAAATTGCTACCGCCGGCGAAGGTGGTGTACTCGTAACCAACGACGAGGCAACATACAGGCTGGCAGACTCTTATGCCGATCACGGTCACGACCACATTGGTAACAACCGTGGCATGGAACAGCACCCTATCCTCGGCTTCAACTATCGAATCAGCGAGTTGCATGCAGCCGTAGGTGTTGCCCAGACACGCAAAGTGCCGCATATCCGCGAGGTGAACCGCAAATACAAAACGATGCTTACTGAGATACTTTCTCAGACAGAAGGTATCTCTTTTGCTACCCTCGCCGACCCCGATGGCGACTCAGCTACATTCCTCAACATTCTGATGCCCGACACTGAAACTGCAGGTCGCACAGTTGCTGAGTTCAACAAAGCAGGCGTTACCGGTTTCAATTACTGGTTCACCAATATGTACCACTTCATCAACCAGTGGGATCATATCAAGGGACTTAAAACAGCTTCAAAACTCCCGGTACAGCTATTGGGTTCGCCGCAAGACTACAATAACCTGCACCTTCCTAAATCCCAGGAAGTGATCGGCAGGCTCATTTCGTTCGGCATCCGTTGCACTTGGACTGAAGACGAGGTGACGGCGCTGGCAAACAAAATTGCCGCATGCGCAAAAGCTGCTATGCCGGTGAACGCGTAATTATCCGATTATCTAAACTTCGAACAAATAAACATGTTCAAGAATTTCAAAAATATTGATAAGGTTGTTTTCGGCAGGGGTAGTTTCTCCATGCTGGAAAGCATCCTCGAGGAAAAACGTCACGAAAACGGGAAGTTCTTCCTGTACGTTATCGACAACTTCTTTAAAGGGAAAGACCTCGAGCAGCGCATTCCCGCAAATCCGGGCGATATCGTACGTTTCATCGACGTTGACCCTCACGAACCTACCACCGATCAGATAGACCAACTGCGCGATGAGGTACTTCGCGACCACGGTCTGCCGGCTGGTGTCATTGGCATAGGTGGAGGTAGCATCATGGACATTGCCAAAGCCGTGTCCCTAATGTTCACAAACGAGGGTTCTTCTACTCTGTATCAGGGGCTGAATCTTATTAAGAAACCGGGCATTTACCACCTCGGTATTCCTACCATTTCAGGTACAGGTGCCGAAGTTTCTATGACTGCCGTTCTTACAGGCCCCGAAAAGAAACTGGGACTTAAGTGCGAATGGACCATCTTCAACCAGGTGATACTCGATAGCGAACTAACAGCTACCGTTCCCGTCGACAAGTGGTTGTACACCGGCATGGACACATATATTCATTGTATCGAATCTGAAATGGGTACTTTGAATAACGCCTACAGCCATGCTTATGCCGAGCAGGCGCTGAAATTGTGCAGGGATATTTACCTTGGCGACAAAGCCGGGCAAACTCCGGAAAACGATGATAAGTTAATGGTTGCCAGCATGATGGGAGGTCTTAGCTTAACTTATTCCGAAGTTGGTGTCTGCCATGCCCTATCCTATGGATTGTCCAAGATCCTGGGCGAAAAGCATTGTTATGCCAACTGTATCGCATTCCAGCACTTGGAAGATTACTATGGCGAAGGGGTTCGCGAACTGAAACAAATGCTTGTTCAGCATAATGTCACTTTACCGACCGGACTCAGCAAAAGCTGGACGAATGATCAGATTACGGCAATGGCACACGTAGCTTACAACCTGCCACACATGTGGAACCACGCCATCGGGCCCGACTGGAAAGAAAAGGTGACGATAGAGTCAATTGAAGAACTCTACCGCAGAATGTAATTTCCTCAACATGCTGAAATTCAATATTTTAAAAACAACAACGAAACAATAAATTCAAATAAATGAGCGCAAAGAAAGTAATGGTCGGAGATATCCAATGTGGTGCAGATGATCTGTTCCTTATCTCCGGTCCGTGTGTGATAGAGGATGAAATGGTGATGATGAAAACAGCCGAGAAGCTGAAAGAAGTGAGCGAGAAAATGAACATCCCGATCATTTATAAGTCGTCATTTCTGAAAGATAACAGGAGCAGCCTGAGTTATTATGACGGCCCGGGACTGGATAAAGGCCTGGCTATCCTTGCGAAAGTGAAAGAGCAATTTGGTTTCACCCTGCTTACGGATATCCACTATCCCGATCATGCGGCGCCTGCTGCTGAAGTATGCGACGTATTACAGATACCCGCATACTTATGTATGCAGTCAGGTCTCATGGTAGCCGCAGCAAAGACCCGCAAGGTGGTGAATATAAAGCACGGCCAGTTTCTTGCTCCGGACAACATGAAGCACCCTGTAGGTAAATGTGTAGCGGCAGGTAATGACCAGATCATCCTCACAGAGCGTGGGTATACCATGGGCTACAACGACCTGGTTGTTGACCCCCGTAGCTTCTACCATCTGTCAAACCTCGGCTATCCGGTTGTATTCGACATTACCCACTCAATCAGAAAATATGGCATACCAAGCGCCGACGCCAAGGGCGGCGCCCGTGAGTTCCTTCCGGTCCTCAGCCGCGCAGGCGTAGCATCCGGCGTCGATGGCATCTTCATCGAAACACATCCGGAACCTGAAAAAGCGCTTTGTGACGCCGCAAGCCAGCTGAGCGTATATGCGCTGGAAGAGTTCCTGAAGCCACTTATTGAGATCCACGCCGTGACCAGAAAGTATTGTAACGCCTGATTTCATAGGCCGGAAAACTTCAGGTTACTGAAATTCCCTAAACTCTCGAAAACAAAGTATCTTACACCGCAATTGTAACACAAATAGAAAATGGAATTATATTTAGACTCAGCCAACCTTAAAGAGATCGAAGAAGGATTTAAGCTTGGTTTCCTTACCGGACTGACCACAACCCCCACATTTATGCAGCGTGAGGGCATCACCGACATTGACGGCACTATCGTAAAACTATCCAAAATTGTTCCTATCCTTCAGATCGAGGCATTGGGTAATACAGCTGAAGAAGTTGTAGCAGAGGCCGTTCGTCAATTGGAACTGGGACTTGACCCCACCAAGACCGTGTTCAAAATACCCGTGTCTCTGGAAGGTCTTCGCGCATGCCGCATGCTTCGCGACAAAGGTCTTCTCGTAAATGTCCACCTCGTGTATACTCTACAGCAGGCATATATGGCTATGCAGGCCGGCGCAACATACGTTTGCCCGCTGGTTGGACGTCTGCAAGATCAGGGCCACGACGCTGTAGCTCTGGTTGAGCAGTGCGTAAAAGCCGTTGAGAAATATGGCTACAACACCAAGATCATGTTCAGCTCTGTGCGTAATTCCGAGCACGTGCGCAATGCGCTTACAGCCGGCGCACACACCATCACAGTGCCGCTGAAGATCCTAAAGTCGCTTACCGAGAACAACTTCACCACAGTTGGCACCGAGCAGTTCCTTTCTGATACACGCCTCATGACGGTGCGTGTTAAAGATGCGATCAACAATATCAACCCGATCGTGAACGCCGAAAGCAACATGAAAGATGCCATCGTGAAGATGACTGAATACGGATTCGGCTGTATCACGGTTGTAAACAATAACGGCGACGTAGTTGGTGTATTCACTGATGGCGATCTCCGTCGTTTGTTGCAGACCGGCGGCGAATCTATCCTTAGTAAAACTATAGGAAGCCTTGAGTACAAGACACCGATCAGCATAGATGTGAACGCTTTGCTTAACGACGCTGCTGCGATATTCAATAAAATGAAAGTTGATACCATCCTGGCTACCGAGAACGGCAAACCTGTGGGAATGCTTGATATTCAGGACCTGAAAGCTTATTGATTCAACCGAGAAAGTAATTATTGTTGGCCTGCCCGCAAAACGGGCAGGCACTTCAATTTAAATGGTAATCCTTCATAACTTCATTAAAAAACGGAACGTTGAAGAACACCACTGCAGATAACATCCGAAACACATTTAAAGGTACTTTCGTGACCGATGTGCCGGACCTGAAACATAAATTAGACGGTATCAACGCCTATATTTTTGACTGGGACGGTGTATTCAACGATGGCTCAAAAGGTGGCGACGGCGCCAGCCTCTTCAATGAGGTCGACTCCATGGGCATCAACATGCTGCGCTACAATCACTACATACGTAAGGGCAGCAATCCGCTCACAGGCATCATTACAGGAGAGAAAAACCCGGTTGCTTTTACCTTCTCCATGCGCGAACACTTCCATGCTGTCTATTATGGCATAAAGAACAAAAAGGACGCGCTGCTGCATTTGTGTGCGGCCCACGAAATCCAACCTTCCGAGGTTGCCTATTTCTTCGATGACATCACCGATCTTGAAGTGGCCTCCATGTGCGGTGTGCGCATCATGGTGGGTCGTTCATGCAACCCTATGTTGTTGCAACTCGCTCGCGAAAAAGGAATGGCCGACTACATCACTGCCAACAGTGGTGGCCAAAACGCCATTCGCGAAGCAGTGGAACTATTGAAGTCTGCTAGCGGCAAGTATGAGGAGACCATTATGCAGCGTGCCGTGTATGCCGACAATTACCGAGACTACCTCGCCAGCCGCAACATACCCAAACCTGCATTCTATACAGTAATTGATTCAAAGATAACAGAACACATTCCCTCATGATTGCAGGAATTATACCCGCACGTTATGCGTCTTCCCGTTTTCCGGGCAAACCCCTGGCCGACATTGGCGGGAAAAGCATGATACAGCGGGTCTATGAACAGGTCTCAAAAAGCAAAAGCCTTGACACTATTGTCGTGGCCACCGACGATGAACGTATTGCCGCTCATGTAGAGGCTTTCGGTGGTCGGGCTATCATGACCGGCGATCACCACCCCAGCGGCACCGACCGTTGCTTCGATGCATTGCAGCAATTGGGCTCAGGCTACCGCTACGTCATCAACATTCAGGGCGATGAACCCTTCATCGACCCGGCCCAGATAGACGAACTGGCTGCAGTACTTGCAGATGGTACTACCGAGATCGCTACTCAGATGATCCCTGTGGCCAGCCACGAAGAACTTTTCGACCGCGGCGAAGTAAAGATTGTACTCAATAGCAATCAGGAAGCATTGTACTTCAGCCGAATGGTCATACCATATATAAAAGGCATCAACGAAAAAGAATGGCATTTGCACCACCCCTACTTTCGCCATGTGGGTATGTATGCTTACCGTGCCGACATACTGGAAAAACTAACTGCTCTGTCTGTTTCCTCTCTCGAAAAAGCCGAATCCCTCGAACAACTCCGTTGGCTGGAGAACGGATACAAGATAAAGTGTGTACCCACCACCTACGACAGTCATTGTGTTGATTCGCCGGAAGACATAGAAAAAGTAATTAAAAGATTCCTTTAACCTCATCCTTGCACTATATGAGAAAGCCCGTTGTTGCCTGCTTGTTGTTGCTATCCTTTCACCTCACTGCTGCGGCTCAGAACCACGCCCGTTTCAGCGAAGTAAAGGCCGGCATGCACAGCCAAAGACTGGAGAATGAAGCGCTTTTCCTTGCCAACAAGAAGGCGTCTACCATACGGTGCGGAGAAGTGTACCGCCGCGCTGTCATCGTTTCCGATGGCTGGGAAATGGAACGCAACTCAGAAGGCTTCATTACCGGGCGCCACCTGCACATGGAATTATATGGCGAAACAGCCGACGGTAAATGTGGCATGAGCCATTGTGTGTTCCGTCAACGCCGGATGGGCGATGAGACCTTTAGTCCAAAAATGAAACTGGAAGAATTGGATGCGTTTTATACGCTGGAATGCGAATGATCAGGCCATCTGGCCCTGCACGATCTTACTTCCCTTTATCTCGTCAAGCACCATATTCCCTCTGAAGAACAAGCCCAGCAACGGAGAGGAATTATCATTGATGAGCGACAGCAATTCCTGCACAGCAAATATCCCCTTATTGGTCAGCAAATAAAACCTAACCGTTCCGGGTGGCGGATACCCCAGATCAGAGACGGGCACTCCCCTGTTCAGATAATCTTGCGCAACCTGCACAAACTCAGACGCCTGTTTGGCCACTTCGGGGTCTGCACCCGCCCCTGTTACAGTAGACCCGGAGCTAAGCAGCGCGTTAGCACCGCCATTGATATACGCTATTAATGAAAGGACCGTACCGCCCATATCCCAATCCATCACCACACCATATACCTTGGTCACGGCTGGCGGTATCTGCAGACCCAGTTGCTGTGCGGTTACCTGCAATGCCGCCAAACGGGCCGCCTCATAGCTATCAGGTGCGGGGGCATTTACCACCTGATCAGGTGTCGATGTTTTCGCGGGCTGTTTCTTTGCATTAAATGATCGCCTCAGAAAGAAGATCAGAATTCCTATCTGAACAATGATAGCAATGATGTAAATAGAATCCATTTGAACGTACGAGTGTGCCCAAAGATAAAAGAATCGGGCGGTAGAACGGGCTATTTTATATTGTTGCGATACATATAGTCGCGCACCTCTTTTATTCCTGCATCTGCAGCCTTGCGCAGCATGACTGCACCCCTCTCACTATCCTTATCAATCCCCTGCCCCTCAAACAGCATAATACCCAGATTCCCGGCAGCATATACGTCTCCCTGTGCTTCCGCAAGTCCATAATAATAGGCCGCAACCTTCAGATTTTTCTCAGTGCCGTATCCATAATAGAACATCCTGCCGGCTCTGAACTGTGCACCCTTATGACCCTTCTCGGCCGCTTTCAGATACAGTTCCAGTGCCTCTTTCTGGTCTTGCTCCACAGCATCACCAAGGCCGGTCTCATGCATCTGTCCCAAAATGTATTGGGCAAGTGTGTTACCCGCCCGTGCCGCACTATGAAACAACTCGGCAGCGATCTTGTAATCCTT
>JBIKSN010000165.1:0-7076 GCA_044348585.1 Flavipsychrobacter sp. | reverse complement strand
CGTGAATGACTGCAAGTAACTTAACCCTGTTCTGTTCGCAGAAGTTCTGGATGTTTTCTTCGACCTCTTCGCCGGGGATGAAGTGATAAGCCGGGCGTGCAGGTAACAAAGCAAGTTCAATACTGTCTGACAGCAGTCGGTTGCCCTCGGCGTCGTTGTTGCCCACGTTAACAACGTGTAGTTGTGCCCGAAGTGCGGTGGAAATATCAGCAACATGGCGCAACGGAGCGGAAATATCTTTCATGTTCAGGTCAATTGCCAGGCATATGACGGGTGCGGTTCTGAACATTGCTTCTAGCGGAACAGCCAGAACCGGAAGTGTCATGTTGCCGGATGCATCGCTGAGTGTACTTAGTATCCAGACCGAGTTTTCGCGCGTATTGGTGTTGCCTATGATGGTGATGAAGGGCGGGCGGTTCTCAGCGACATACCTTTCTATCACATCGATCACTGTGCCGTACTTTACTTCACCGGTGACAACAAGTCCGCTGTGCGAGGCGGCCAAAGTTTGCACAAGGTGAGCCATCTGTTTTTCCATATCGACACGTGTGTCTTCGATGAGCGTGGCGGGCAGGGGAACATCTCCTACCATTACCGGCAATGAGAACGCATTAATCAACACGAGCGGGTACCCCGTGGCAACAGCCATATCTGCGGCATAGGTTACAGCGTTGAGTGAAGTATCGGTGAAATCTGTAGCGGCTATAATGTATGACATAAGAGACTATTTTTGTATAATAAAGTTACGGATTGTGAGGGGCATAAAAATGACCAATATCAAAGAGAACGCCAATTCCCGTCAACTAGTAACATGTACCTTTGTAGTCTTAACGTTTATATAGCATTCGCATTATTATTTTTACTACGACATGAAAAAGATCTACCCCTGGATAGTAATACTGATCACTTTGTCGGTGGTGGGCATACTGTTCATTCAGATGTCGTGGATACAGAATGCGATCAAACTGAAGCACGAAGAGTTTCAACGGGCGGTGGATCTGACACTGAACGACACAAAGGAGGGGATACACAGCAGGTTTTTGTACAAGCACGCGGATTTTATTCCTACCGAGGAATCCAAAAGGTACTTTCTGGGCAGGCACTTTACAGTTGAGGGGAACTTTACTGCAGAGGAAATATCTGACATTATAGACAAGCAGTTGAAGCAAAATAATGTGAAGCAGAAATATGAATACTGCATCACCAATATTTACAAGAACATCATTCTGCAGTCGCCGGGATTCCATCCAACAGAACAGGAGACCGCTTACAGGGTGGAGTTGGCACCGGAAGACTCCTACAGAGCAAGGGAAACGCTTTATATATCAATCAGGGAAGACAAAAATCTGATCATACGAGAGATGGGTTGGATGGTTGTGGCTTCTATTATTTTCACCACTATCATCGTGTTGGCGTTTGCGCTCACAGTCAGAACCCTTATCAACCAGAAGAAAGTCTCTGAGATCAAGTCGGACTTCATTAACAACATGACCCATGAGCTGAAGACCCCGCTGGCTACTATCTCGCTTGCGATAGACGCGTTGACCAACGAGAAAGTGATACATGATACCGACAAGATCAAGATATACAGCAGTATGATCAAGGAGGAGAACAAGCGCATGAATAAGCAGGTGGAGAAGATACTGCAGGCGGCAAGGCTGGAGAAGGAGGAGATAAAACTAACCCTGCAAAAGCTTGACGCCCACCAGATCATCAGTAAGGTGGCCCATAACCTGGCCTTACAGGTACAGGAGAAACACGGGTCGATAGATCTGCACCTGGCTGCGACAGATCCTGTTATTGAGGCTGATGAAGTGCACTTTTCAAACATCATCTTCAATTTGCTGGACAATGCCATGAAGTATTCGACAGAGGCACCGAAGATAGTGGTGGAAACGCTGAAACATGGCAACGGCATGTTCACCATCAAGATACGCGACAATGGTATAGGGATGGATAAGGAAACACAGCAGCGCATCTTTGAGAAGTTCTACCGAGCGCACACCGGAAACATTCACAATGTGAAGGGATTCGGGTTAGGTTTGAGTTATGTGAAGGCCATTGTTGACGCGCACGACGGAAAGATAAAAGTGGAAAGCGCTCCCGGCAAGGGAAGTCTTTTCACCATCACCCTGCCTGCGATCAGGTAGTGGATAGATCTACAAATTATAAACGGCCCTGTATTCGGTGAGTATACAGGGCCGTACTTATTTATTCTTACTTACTTTATCAAATGACTGTGCATAGGCTCTTGATCACGGATGCGAGGCGAATGGCATCGTAGATTCGTGCTTCGGATGCTCCTTGTTCCTTTACAGAATGTTCGTGTGAATTGACACACTGTTCGCATCCGTTCACTGCAGATACGACCAGACTGATCAGTTCGAACAAAGGCTTGCCCATGGCAGGCGTCATCATAATGCTCATGCGGACGCCTGCCGGTGTTTTGGCGTAATACTCATTTCCGTGCATGTAATGACGGAAACGGTAAAGAATGTTGTTGAGGTTCATGACGGAAGTGCATCCATGTGTTTCGGCGATCTCGTCGGGGGTAGCGCCTTCTTTTGTGGCCTGTCCTTCGAAGGCAGCGATGAGCGCATCGTTCTTTTCATTGACTGCAACTGACAGTGCGATCAGGAAGGCTTCTTTGCGGGTAAGGTTGGCGCTACCCAGCATTGCCGCCACATTCAACTTGAGGTCGCGAAGGTACTTATGATTTACTGTTGCCAGACTTGTGAGGCTTTTGCTCACGTGCTGCGGATCTATACCGAAGTCGGCAAACATACTTTGCACGGTTTCATTTTCTATAGCCATAATAATTGATTGAATGGTTGATAATAAAAACGTCCCGCATCAATACTGCTGCGGGACGCTTGTGATCGAATAATAGATTATCCTACCGGAGGAGTAAGTGTGTCTGCACCTT
This sequence comes from Flavipsychrobacter sp., assembly GCA_044348585.1. GTDB lineage: Bacteria > Bacteroidota > Bacteroidia > Chitinophagales > Chitinophagaceae > Nemorincola. Next base: position 4,150 of record JBIKSN010000165.1, on the reverse strand, counting down.
TGGTCCAGTTGCAAGGGCAAAGCTCATCAGTCTGCAGTGCATCAAGTACACGGAGTACTTCTGCAACGTTACGACCTACACTGAGGTCATTCACGTTCACCCAACGAACGATTCCTTCCGGATCGATGATGTAGGTAGCGCGGTAAGCAACTTTTTCATCGGCAGAGAGGATGCCGAGCTCTTCAGCGAGGCTTTTTGATGTATCTGCGATCATCGGGAAACGAAGGTCGCGCAGGTCGTTGTGCGCAACACGCCAAGCATGGTGCACATATTCGTTGTCGGTAGAAGCGCCAAGAAGAACAGTATCACGGTCGGTGAAGTTTGTGTAGTTCTTGTTGAATTCAGCGATCTCGGTAGGGCATATAAAAGTGAAATCTTTAGGCCACCAGAACATAACCGCCCATTTTCCTTCGATGTCCTTGTTGCTGATCTCTTTAAATTCTTTTCCTTTCTCGAGTGATACCACTGATTTCTTTTCGAACTGTGGAAAGTTCATTCCTACTGTAACAAAATTGTTTGCCATGATCTTCTATGTTTTATTGTTGATTTGAGGTGCAAATATCGCTCAATAAATACAGATACTCATGACGCAGGTCATTGTGTTTGGCTATGACAAAATAGGATAATTCAATTTGCTATATGATGAGCTAATTGAGTGATATTCCCGGTGTAGGTGCCGGGAGCGTGTTGTGAAAAAGAAGCGGCCTGCAAACCACATCGGTGCAGAGATGGTATAGCGGAAAGGCGGTGACCAATTCGTTTGCCTCCTGTTCGTCTTCTGCATTGATGACGCACCAGATAGTGGCGCGACTCATTGCGACACTGTATGAAAGTATCCTTCCCTGGGCGAAAAGCGAATTAATGTGTAAACGATGAGCAGGAATGGCAGCAATGATGCTGTCGTTCATCTCGGGTAGTTCCAGCTGAAACATGAATGCAGCCACAACAATAGAATTTGGTTACACAATTTTGTTCTACCTGAACAGCGTTACGTTGCCTTGCTTTTTGACAGGTTTACCATCCTGACAGAAGCCATCGGCCATCCAAACGTAAACACCTTCCTGTGCCAATGCACCGTTAAAGGTTCCGTCCCAAGCCTGAGTAGGGTCAGTGGTCTGGAATACGAGTTGTCCGTAACGGTTGTAAATACGGAAATAGTTCAGTTTAGCTATTGCATTGTTGAGGATGCCAAATTTGTTGGTGCCAGATTTACCGCTCGTGGGCACGAAAGCATTTGGCAGATTGAAGCCCGCGCCGCAATCGACACGGACCGTTACTGTGTCTCGAGCAAGGCAGGTAAATCCTTCGCCCTGATAGATGACCGTGAGATTGTAGGAGAAGTCGTAGGGCGGATTGACGTTAGGGAACATCACCGTTGTGTCGTTAATGAACTGGAATGGTTCCCAACGGTAGGTGTAGGAGCCGATGGACGTGTTTGGTCCACCAATAGTTGATATTGCGCCATCGCGGATGTAACGGTCGGGACCTGCATCAGCATTTACCTTAACTACCTTAACAGTGATAGCAGTATCTACGATGCAGCCGAAAGGATAGTACAATGTGTAGTTGTAGGTAACTGAGTGGTCGGGGTAAACACGAACCGAGTCGAAATAAACGTTTGTGGTATCGATGTTGTGTCCGGCAGCCCACCTGATAGAGTCTGCCAACGTTGATACCGCATAAAGCCTCAGTGTATCGCCTTCGCAGATCGTTGTGTCGTTGGGGCGGTAAAGTGTAGGCGGCGCCAAAACCGTGATGTCTTTACAGTCGGTGCGCTGTGTAGGAAGGCCTTCATCGACGGTGAAGAAAACGTTGTACACGCCCGGAGCGTTGTAGCTGTAAGCAGGTGGATCGAGTTCTGTGAACGAGGGGATAGAAGAATTAGTACAGTTGTTGAAAGAAATCTTGGTGATGGTAGTATCGGCCGCGTTGGTGATGAAACCATAAACGGTGTCGCGATCGCGGAGGATGCCGGAAATAGCTGAAGGGAAGTTCATGCCACCCACCACGCTGTAGCTGATGCCTGTGTAAGGGCCCAGTGCCTTCGGCGTGCGTACTTCAACCAACTGTCCGGTCGTACTGTCGGTGATGTAGATGTGGAGGTAGTTACAGTCGCGCACAGTTGTGAGCGAAGATGGGCGAAGGATACGGAAGAGGAAGTCGCCGAGGCTGGTGCCTGCTGCGAAAGCAGGTGCAACCGGGTCGAGTGTAGCCCCCATGTCGATGCGCGCCAGTGTATTGTTGCCGAAATTGGTAACAAAGAAATACCATTTGTTGTCGTCGTAGATAGCAGAAAGGTCTGAAGGGAAATTCAACACACCATCAACGTTTCCGAGTGTTTTAGCAAGCGGTGTCGTAGAAGGGTTGAATGCGAAATCGAGCTGAATAAGTTCGCTGGAATTGTAGTTTACGGCATAACCGATCCAACGGCGGTCGGCGTCCTGAGTGACGAAAAGACCACGCGGCTGATCGAGCAGATTGCCGGGATTGCCGAAATTGGCAACGTTAGGTTTCGGATTGCCGAGACGGGCACCAAAGTCGACGCGGCCGAGTTCAGAAGTTGCTTTTTCGAAACCACCTGCTACGTAGAGGAACCATTTGCGGGAGAACGTATCGTGAAGCAGGTAGAGCGTTGTTGGATTTTCTGGTAGACCGTTGGTGAGGTTGCCGAAATTGGTAACAGTAGGAACGTTATTGAGGCTGGCACCGTAGTTGAGACGAAGCAGTTCGTTGGTTTGGGAGTTGATGACAAAGCCGTAAAAAAGACCGCTGTCGTTGGCAATTTCAATGCCTGTAGGGCCGTTCATCTTGAAGCCGCTGCCCATATTGGTGCCGGTTGGTGCATTGAACAGGAAACCTGAGCAGAACCCCCAGTAATAGGATTTTGCATCAAATACGTTGCTGGCGAGCTTCACTGGTTGATTGACACAAACAGTATCAGGCCCATCAAATAACGATTGTGCAAATGATTTCAGTTGCGATACTATCAATATCGCTATGACGAACAAGCATTTTTTCATAATCCCGGTCAAGATATAATCCTATTATTCCGCTAATATATGGAATTCACGGACAACTTTAGTAGCAAAGGTGTATATTTATTTCCGCAAATCAAAATGTATATATGATTATGATTAATGTTAGCGTTTCGCCTGTGTTTATGCGGAAGTTTCTGATGTCTGTATTAATAACTGCAGGTTGTAATTCGTTGTTTGCAAAGGAGGGAATGTGGATGCCGACGAAGATCAAGGACCATGAGAAGGAGATGAAGGAAATGGGGCTGCAAATAGCAATTGACAAAATTTATAATGACAATGGAACGGGGCTGAATAATGCGATCGTTCTGTTCGGTAAGGGATGTACCGGTGAGATCATATCATCGAAAGGTTTGATATTGACGAACCACCATTGCGGGTATGGTAGTGCGCAGGCGTTGAGCAGTCCGGAGAAGGATTATTTTGCCAACGGATACTGGGCGACCAATCTGAGCGAGGAATTGCCGTGCAAAGGGCTGACTGTGACATTCATCCGTAAAATAGAGGAGGTGACGTCGAAGATCATTTATGGGCTGGATGACACCCTGAGGGACGCGGTGCGCGACAGCATAGTGAACCTTAGGATAGCCCAGACAGAGAAGGACATAGCGAAGGCGACAGGTATGGATGCCAACATAAAGGCGTTCTTTAAGGGTAACCAGTATTGGGTTGCTATCTCTGAGACCTACCGTGACATTCGTTTTGTTGGTTTCCCGCCCAACGGAATAGGCGCATTTGGTGGTGACGAGGAAAACTGGATGTGGCCGAGGCACACCGGCGATTTTTCGATATTCAGGGTATATGCAGGGGCAGACAACAAGCCGGCCGACTATTCGCCTGAGAACAAGCCATACAAGGCCGAGCAATTTTTCAACATTAACGTTTCCGGCATCAAGGAGGGAGATTTTACGATGGTGTACGGATTCCCGGGAACTACCAATGAGTACATCTCGTCATTCTCGCTGAAGCATGTGTATAACATTTCGGACCCGATAGCTATTGATGCCAGGACTAAAAGGCTGGATGTGTGGACAAAGCACATGAGTACATCACGTGATATATTTATAAAGTACACATCTAAAAGGGCGAGCGTTGCGAACGGTTGGAAAAAATGG
>JBIKSN010000012.1:0-25401 GCA_044348585.1 Flavipsychrobacter sp. | reverse complement strand
TGTTCTGATGTTGCAGAAAAATGATGCAAAAAGGCATGTATGGTGATTTTATTTTATTATCCCTACAGCATCCGGGACGATTCACCTGCGCAGTAGGTGAGAAGAAGTGCGCAGTTTTTGCGCAGTTTTGGGAAGTAATGAGAAGCAGAATTTCTCACAATACCATTGATAATCAATGCGGATCACTAAAACTGCGCAGGAATAAAAAACTGCGCAGTTGGGGAGAATTGTGCGGTGCATTTCGTGCTGAGTATCCGTTAACAATAAACGTGATCCATGATGTTTCTGATCACCCAACTTTCCAACTTAACCCTTACACTGCACCATTAATTATTCTTATGTTATTCTTGGTAAAATGTTATTATTTTTACAATGTAGAAGATGGTAGTATGTGTTGCTCGATTCACTAACCCAACTAAAAATGAAATCAACGCCAACTACACTCGGGCTTATGGTTGCCGATACCGTGCCTGCCATGCTTGCCTATTGGGACAATCAGCTGATTTGTCGATACGCCAACGAATCTTACATTAATTGGTTTGGAAAGATCAAGGATGAGATGGTAAACAATATCTCAATCACTGATCTTTTTGGTGATGCCTACGGCCCTTACGAACCTCACGTCAGCGCGGCATTGAATGGTAGTCCGCAGGAATTGGTATTGGTAATGCCGGCTCCCGGCAAGAAAACCAAGCGGTACTTACAGGTGAGTTTTTTTCCTGATGTTGAAGCAGATGTAGTTAAGGGCTTCGTGATGCATGCTGCTGACATTACGCCTGTAAAGGAATTGGAGAAGCAGATTAAGAAGTCGAATGAGACAATTAAAGCCCAGAACAAAAGCCTGCTAAACTTTGCCAATATCGTAACCCATGATCTGAGGGGGTATACTTTTAATCTTGAGGGGTTGCTGGAACTATTCGAAAAGGAGCCAAATGAACAGGAAAGACAGCTGATATTCGATAATATAAAGGAACTGTCTGCCCTTTTCAAAACCACCGTAAAAAACCTATCAAATGTGGTTGCAGTTCAGAACATGGGGGATACTCCTGTGGAGGAGGTAAACTTGTTTGAATGCGTAAATAAGGCAGTGGAGGTGCTTGGTCGCCAGATAAAGGAAACAGGTGCAAATGTCACTATTAAAGTAAGTCCATTTGTTTACATCGATGCCAATCCGGCGTACATGGACAGTATTGTCTACAATTTTTTGAGTAACGCCATTAAGTATCGTCATCCAGACAGGAGCCCGTCAGTTGAATTTTCAACCATGGTATCAGGCAACGAGACCATTTTGAGTATTAAGGACAACGGAAAAGGAATAGATCTTGACAAGCACAGGCACCAATTGTTCGGTATGTACAAGACCTTTCACGGCAACAGCGATGCAACCGGTATTGGTTTATTCATTACCAAATATCAGGTAGATAGTATGGGTGGTCACATAGGTGTGGAAAGTCAGGTGGACAAGGGCACGTGGTTCAGAGTTTATTTAAAGACAAAGACCCATGCTCACAGCAATGTGGTTCGGTTTATTTGACAAGGTTCGATCAAACGAGCACCTCACACTCGTAGCCCATTTTCTCGACTAGGCTTTTGATCTGGTTACTGTCAAGATCAGCACCCTCTACTCTCAGGATCCTGTCGCAATCATCCAGGTCGAATGTGGCAGATGAGATTCCCGGTCTGCTGCAAATACTTCCACAGATAGACGATACAGCGTCCTGTGTTTCCACATTCGTTTTGAATACCTCTATCATTTGCCTTTTTTAGGTTTCAGCTCCGACTTTTCTTTATTCTCTTTTACCCGGAATTTGACCATGTCAATGATCAATTGCTCCGGCAATGGTTTGTCAAGCGGAAACTGTATCGCTCCCTTTGACCATTTGTAGTCTGATAATAGCTCTTTGAAATGTTCAATGCCTGAGCCGGTAGGGTAGAACCCAATATGCTTTTTATATCCGGCATAATAGACCAGAACACCGTCCTGGAACACGGCAGGCATGTTGTAGCTTATAACCTCTTTTGCCTCCGGCGATGCTTTACGCACTATAGCTCGTATCTTCTTCAGGTACTGAAGAACGGTACCCGAAAAGGTCGCGATATATTCGTCTGTCGTCTCGAATTTTACTCGTTCCATAGCTGATGCCGGGTGTTTTATTCGTTCACTGATGTTTTGCGATAGAAGACATACGATAAGACAAAAAGCACAACCCAGATAAGCATTATCAGCATTTGTGGTTGTAATCCGTCTACGGATATAACAGCGTAAATGGCACCGGCAAGGTCGAAAACCAAGCCTGCGTATGCCCACTCTTTCAGTGTTTTCAAACCCGGAATGAGAATTACAATAGACCCCAATATTTTTGCAATGCCTATGAAAAACGTAAAGTAATTTGGGAAGCCAAGGTGATCTTTCATAAAAGTAACAGCATCGGCAGAAAGCATTACATCGGGCACAGCAGTGAATATCATTGCCGCTGAGAACAATGCCGTAAATATCCAGTAGAGAGTTTTGGTTTTGTTCATTTTGCAGTTGGTTTATTTGGTTTCTGACTATTTACTGCTCAAGCAGTGTCTTTAAATTATTGAGGCTCTTATCCAGGCTTTTCCCAAGCATACTTTTCATCAACGGTTTCATAACGTTCATCGGAAACTTCATAGTGCTGTTGAAGCCCCATGTTACCTGAGTCTCGCCATCTGGTAGGGGATTTGTATACATCGTAACAGTTGCGATATCCTGCATTGGCCTGATAAACTTTAATTCGTAAACAATGGATACGTTAGGCTCAATAGAAACTATCTTTTGCTCTCCGGCGCCAACATTACGTTGGTTCGTGCTGTCCCATGCATACGCAAAACCAGTCTCGCCGTCTGTGCCACGGAATTCCTTTTTCATGTCCGGATCCATCATCATCCACATATTGAATTTATCGTGGTTGCGCAGTAGTCGTATCGCGCCGAATACTTCGTCCGTCGGCTTGGCGATAACGACACAGCGTTCAATATTTAGTTGTTTATCGCCAAGTGCCGCCATTATCAGCACGAAAGCAAGTATGCATGCAATTGCAATAACTATAGTCATTTGGAGTGGGTTTTAGAAATGAAAGTTAGCCAAGATATATGTGTTATTTTGTTAACTCGACATAATTTTTGAATTTGTCAAGTATTGCCTGCCATCCCATCCGTTGCATTTCTTCAGGATTTTCATTTTCCATCTCGAATGTCTCTTCAATGTTGGTTACGCCATTTTGAGTGTCAAAATGAATAGAAACAGTCCTATTGTCGTCAAGTGTGTAGGCAATATGCTTGTGAGGTACAACGTCGGTATAGGTTCCGCTGAAGTCGAACCCGAAACTACCGTCTTTTGCTTCCATTCTTGTCAGAAACCGCCCACCATTGCGCAGGTCGTTTTCGGCTCCCGGGGTATGCCAGTCGGGCGATGCACTGCACCACTTTGTGATATGCGCCGGCTCGTTCCAGCATGTCCAAACCCGTTCTGCCGCAGCATTGACGCTCGTCGAAATAGTAATCTTTTTGTTCCCGTTATCCATTGTGTGTTCTGTTTAAGAGATGATCGTATTGCAAAGGTGCATATCCTTATTGATATAATCCGTGGTGTAAATCGACATTCTCACGGTTGAAATGCGACAATTATGAATGGACCCTTTTTGCATGCGCAGCATTTTCAACCGTCACTTGCGTACATTTGTCGCACTACAATGCCGGGTCACCGCCGTTATTTAACGATTGCGGAGGAAAGTCCGGACAGCATAGAGCAGCACACTACCTAACGGGTAGGCATTGGTTGTAAGGACCGCTGACAGAAAGTGCCACAGAAAATTACCGCCTCTCCTATCCCTTTTTGGCGTAAAGCCAAACAGGATAGAAAGGGTAAGGGTGAAAATGTAGTGTAAGAGACTACGGCTTATCATGGCGACATGGTATGCGGGTAAACCTTGTGTGCTGAAATGCCAAATAAGCATGCGCCTGAGGGTGGCTCGCCCGATGCATGTGGGTTGGCAGCGTGAGGCAGTGCGTGAGTACTGTCCCAGATAAATGGTGATCGTTTCTGCCCGTGGTAGAAATACAGAATCCGGCTTACAGGCATTGTAGTTTTTTTTTCTTTTTGGGTATCTTGTGCGAGGTCTTTCGATCTTTTTGGTCGGGCACCGGGAGTATTAAATTTTTCGCAATAGGTAGCATGATCTTTAATTCGATTCACTTCCTGGTGTTTTTTATGGTGGTAACGGTGTGGTATTTCCGGCTACAACGCCAGAGGTCACGGGTTTGGCTCCTTCTTTTGTCCAGTTGCTACTTCTATATGATGTTTATTCCGGTATACATCCTCATTCTCTTTTTTACCATTCTCGTAGATTATTACGCCGGTTTGTTGTTGGAGCGTACAGATGGCCACACCCGAAAGCTGATCTTGACTGGAAGTATCGTCGCCAATATCGGAGTGCTGGTTTTATTCAAGTACTTCAATTTTTTGTCAATGTCTTTGCAGCCGGCCTTTCACGTTTTGTTTCCGTCGGTTCATGTCCCCATTCTGGATCTTTTATTGCCGATAGGGCTATCGTTTCATACTTTTCAGGCCCTTAGTTATACCATTGAGGTGTACCGCAGAAAGCAACACGCTGAGAAAAACGTTGTTGTGTACGCGCTGTACGTGATGTATTACCCCCAGCTTGTTGCAGGTCCTATTGAGCGACCTCAGAACATGCTGAGTCAGTTTCACGAATTCAGGCCCTACGATTGGGCTAACATCAAAGAGGGGCTGTTGAGGATGTCGTGGGGCTTTTTCAAAAAGATGGTAATTGCCGATAGGGTAGCAATGATAGTGGATCATGTTTACGATACTCATTCACAGCAATCTTCCTTATCGCTTGCGATAGGCGCTGTAGCCTACTCAGTACAGATATATTGCGATTTCTCGGGCTATTCTGACATAGCTATCGGTGCATCAAAAGTTATGGGGATCAGGCTGATGGAGAATTTTCGGAATCCCTATGGTGCGCAGGGGCTGGCCGATTTCTGGAAGCGTTGGCACATTTCTCTTTCATCCTGGTTTCGCGATTATTTGTACATACCCCTGGGTGGAAGTAGAGGAGGCAAGCTCCGCACCAGGTTCAACGTTTTCGTAGTCTTTCTCGTCAGTGGTTTGTGGCATGGTGCCAACTGGACATTTGGGTTATGGGGTTTATTACATGGTTTCTTCGTTTCATTGTTCCCGGGACTGAAAACAACGGAAGGTGATTCAACAAAAGGTAGTCGAATTGGTGTTGTTGCCCGAGTAACCGCTACATTTTTTTTAGTCACCCTTTTATGGATATTTTTTCGCGCACCGAACATACAAGACGCGTTGTCCTACATAGGGGGCATTTTCGCGTTTTCTGGTGGGATTCTGTCAACCGGTTTGAACACGAGGGAGTTTCTTTTGGCTGTAATGTTATCGGTATTTATGTTCGGTGCGGAGGCCGGAATAAAGCGGTTCTATTTCAGGAGTGATCTTTTGTTCTACTTAGCTTTGTTTTTGGCTATTATTGTTTGTTACTTTCTTGGTGTGGTCGGAGAAACTAAATTCATCTACTTTCAGTTTTGACGAAGTATAGGACCATATTTGCTTACACAGTCCTAGTGGTGGGGCTTTTGGTTATGATGGCCGCATCATCCAAGTGGTTTGTATTTGCAGTGTGGAATTGGCATAACACCCATGGTGGTGACAGGGAGTGGTATATGATTTATCATTCTCCCTGGGGTGATCTTGTTTCTCAGGCAAATCTGGATAATGAAAAGAAATACCTGGAACGGAAGAACTATACTTACGATCGCCCCGTGGGCTGCGGGAAAGGCAATGTGGCTTTGTACATTTTGGGCGACAGCTATACCCGCGATATTCCTGATTCTGTTTTTTGCAATGTTTCATCGCTTGAAAAATCCCGTGTTACGCAGGCATGTACTTTTCGTCCAAAGCAGGGTGTGAAAAACGTCCTGATAATAGAAATGACCGAGCGATATGTGAGAGAACTACTGCATGTGACCAAGGATTTTTCTACGCCGCCGCCTGCCAATAGCTCGGCTGCAGGTGGTGGAGTCAAGAGCTACGCGGCGTTCATGAATAGGAATCTTGAATATCTGTTGTTTCATTTCAATGTGATGAATCCTATCAGAAGGTCGAAGGCTTCACTTGTACTAAACTGGTTTGGGAGAGGCAGTGGTAATTCGGTATTATCAAAAGACAGAAAGCACTTGTTTTTCAAGTCAACGGTTGCGCCAAACGGGAGGTTCAGTAGCTATTCTACTGTTTCGGACTCAGAAGTGGTTTTTTGTGTCAGAAAGATGAATTTCATATATGACCACTTCAAAGCGGAAGGTTTTGATGAAATATATTTTTCTTTCATCCCGAACCCGGCAACGATCCTGCAACCTGAAGGCTATAACGGGCTGATACCGCGCATACAGATGAGTCTATCACAGAGGGTGAAGGTTTTTGATTTGTTCAGTGTTTTTTCTACGTTCGAAAACCCTGATATTTTATATCGAAAAGGAGATAGCCATTGGAGTAACTACGGAATGCATATTTGGATCGAAATGGTGAATTCAGAATTGGTGAAATATTGACGAGTGTAGGCTGAGTGTATTTTTGTGTTTTTTCGGCTCATTTAGTTATTTTTTTGTTGTGTTTTCGTACCTTTGCAGTCCATTTGGCGTTTATGGATTCTTCAGTAAAGATTTTTTCAGGTACAGGTTCAACTTACTTAGCGGAACAGATCGCGAAAGCATACGGCAAACCTCTTGGTGCGCTTACTATTCAGAAGTTCAGTGATGGTGAGTTTCAACCGGTATTTCAGGAGTCTATTCGTGGTGACTATGTTTTTCTGGTACAGTCCACGTTTGCTCCGGCTGATAACCTGATGGAACTGTTGATGATGATCGATGCGGCGCGCAGAGCTTCGGCTGGTTATATTACAGCCGTTATTCCATATTTTGGTTTTGCTCGTCAGGACAGGAAAGATAAACCAAGGGTTGCTATAGCATCTAAACTGGTTGCAAATCTCCTCACTGAGGCCGGTGCAGACAGGGTAATGACCATGGACCTCCATGCTCCGCAGATACAGGGGTTCTTTGATATTCCTGTAGATCACCTTGATTCGTCAGCGATATTTATACCATACATAGAAAATCTGAAGATAGATAACCTGATTTTTGCATCACCTGACGTTGGTAGCACCAATCGTGTACGCGAGGTAGCCAAGTATTTCGAGGTTGACATGGTTATCTGCGACAAGCAGAGAAAACGTGCCAACGAGATAGCAGCAATGACCGTTATAGGTGATGTTTCTGGCAGAAATGTCGTGTTGATAGACGATATATGTGACACTGCTGGTACCCTCAGCAAATCGGCTCAGATCCTTAGGGAACGTGGTGCATTGTCTGTTCGTGCATTCTGTACGCATCCCGTATTGAGCGGTAATGCTTATGAGAATATTTCTAATTCAATGCTTGAAGAATTGGTGGTGTGCGATACAATACCATTGAAGAAGCAGATCGACAAGATCAAGGTGCTTTCTACAGCTGAATTGTTCGCGGTTGCGATCAGGAATACATTTGAAAACAAATCAATAAGTTCTCTTTTCCTGCACAGTAAGAAAAAATAGAAGCCGGAAGACAGAGCAGAGAAAATATTAACGACTGTTTATACAAAAAAATCCGCCTCCCGAATTGACAGGGACAACCTTTATTGTTAAAATTATTTCAACGACCGGATGTTTGGCGGAATAGCGACCGGCGCTGAAAGACCAAAAAACACTAAAAATGAAAAGTGTAAAAATTGAAGGTAAAAAAAGAAGCGAATTGGGCAAAAAAGCTACACGCCAGATTCGTTCTGAAGGAAACGTTCCTGCTGTTATCTACGGAGGAAACGAAACTATCCATTTCTCTGCACCATTGATGGCGTTCCGTCCATTGGTGTACACACCTGAATTCCAGATCGCGGAGATCTCTGTTGACGGTAAAACTTACCGTACAATCATGAAGGACCTGCAGTTTGATGTGCTTACCGACGAGTTGAGCCACGTTGACCTTCTGGAACTGGTTGAAGATCGTAAGGTGGTTGCAACACTTCCTTTGAACTTCACAGGTCAGTCACAGGGTGTTAAAGACGGTGGTCGCCTCGAACTGAAGATCAAGTCACTGAACGTGCGTACTTTCCCTAAGTACCTGAAAGAAAGCATCGAAGTGAAGATAGACAACCTGCAACTGCATGGTAACATCCGTGTACAGGATGTAGTTGCGGATAACATGGAGATCCTGAACTCACCACGTATTCCTATCGCATCAGTTGTTACAACACGTGCTCTCCGCCAGGCAGACAGTGAAGCAGCTGCAGCGGCTAAAGGTGGTAAGAAGTAATTTAAACTTCATAGTGTCGATAAAGAGACGCCCCGGAAACGGGGCGTTTTCTATTTTAAGAATTCTTAAGGTACTAGTCAGTTATCCGACCGTTCTTACATTTTCGGCATTTCTTATGCCATGCTTTTATTTTCAAACACTTTTTCACTAACTTGGCTGCTAATTCGTACCTTTTACAACGCACACCATTCCGTAATATCACGATAATATGTCTCTACTGAGTAAAATTAAAGCAGTTCACATAGCAGGGATCGCCCTTGTTTCCCTTTCCGCAGGTACTGTTTCCGCGCAGAAAACATGCAAAAATCTTTATCCATGCGGAGAGTGTGCAGTTTTTGATAATAACGGTAATGATCTGGCCGGTTTTACCAAAAACTACAAGAACCAGGCGAATCTTAACGGAAGCAAAGTAGTGGATCTTTCATCAGGTGAATGGGGATATTTGTTGGTTCGTACAGCTAATGTGCCATCGGTAAGTACCAAATGGGAGACTAAAGGAGACCTTAACCACGCTGCATCTATCCGCTCCACACTGGTTATGAACAAAACCAAAGAGGGGCTCACAGCGACATGGTGGGCACGTGAGTGTAACCTGGATAATGGTGCGCTGATACAATTGAAAGTTAAGGACGAGAAAAAAGTTACCATGGAAATGGCTCGTCATGAAAAGCTGATGAGCGGGTTGGCTACACGTAAATTTACGCTCGTTGAATACCTTGACACGTTTAACATGCGTGACTATGATCACTTCCTGAAAAATCACATTGTTGCAAAATGCGGTGCAATCAATCAGGCCGATTATAAAGGAGTTATTGAGTTCTGCAATGGGTTCCTCGGCAAATTCAGCTATGTTGATGATCCGGTAGTTGCAAAAATGTCATTCATTGCTTTCTATGAAGGAGCCAGCCATACCCGGTATATGGGGTACTTTAATATCTCGAATTCAAAGTTGTCGGGAACGCTCGAGGCAATTGATATTCAATACGAAAAAGACAGAGAACTGCTTGCCCGTCGTACTTTCAAAAGACTGACCGGAAGCACTATTTATGTTTATGGTGATGACTCATTCGGCCTTGATAAAACCTTTATTAAATATGCCAAGAACAACGATCTGAAATTGCGTCGCCGTGCAACAAACACTTCTTCAAAGTTCAATCAGGACCGATAGTTTTTTTAAATAACTTATTATAGGGCCATTCTAAAACGGGATGGCCCTTTTTTATGTAGCCTATAGCCTAAGCAAACTACTATAAACCGTATTATCTTTACAACAACGCAAATGCAACGCAAAAGAATAGTCTGCACAGTAACCAACGATCTCAATTACGATCAGCGCATGATACGGATCTGTACTACATTGACGGAGGCCGGCTATGACGTAACCCTGGTAGGGTTTAAAAGGAAAAAGAGCAAACCTCTTATAGATCGGCCCTTCAAACAGGTGCGTTTGCCAATAGTGGTGGAGCAGGGGAAACTTATGTATGCTCATTATTGGTTAAACCTGTTTTTCTTTCTTCTTTTCAGAAAGGCAGATGTTCTGTGTGCGATCGATCTTGATACGATATTACCCGTTTATTACGTGTCACGTATTCGTGGTTTGAAGAGAGTACACGATGCTCATGAGATATTTACTGACCTTCGAGAGGTAATAACAAGGCCTTCTGTGCACAAAATGTGGCAATGGATCGCCCGTCATACGATTCCCAAATTCCCTATAGGCTACACAATCGGGGAGTGTTATGCTGAAGACTTCAAGGCCCGCTATGGCGTTAACTACGGAGTAGTCAGGAATGCTACGATTTTACGTCCATTTGAGATCCCCGAAAAACCTGAAAAGTACATTTTATATCAGGGAGCGGTAAATGTTGGCCGTTGTTTTGAACAGCTGATCCCGGCCATGAAGTACGTGAATGCCCGCCTCATAATATGCGGTGAAGGTAATTTTTACGCACAGGCTGTCACGCTTTCGCAAGAACATGGAGTTACGGACAAAGTGATATTCAAAGGATACATACCGCCTGCCGATTTGGTAAGATATACGGTAAATGCCTATATTGGTATCACACTGTTTGAAGACACAAGCCTGAGTAACAGACTATCGCTTGCCAATCGCTTCTTTGACTACATGCATTCCGCTGTCCCCCAGTTATGCATCAGTTATCCTGAGTATCAGAAGGTAAATGGACAATTTGAGATCGCTAACCTGATAGATACCACCGAGTCTAATACCATCTCCGATGCATTGAACAGAATGCTATCGGATGATGAATATTATAGCCGTTTACAGCAGAATTGCCTTAAAGCAAGAGAGGTGTATTGCTGGCAAGAGCAGGCAAAAACTTTGATCTCCACTTACGATTCTCTTTGGAAATGAGGTTCAGCGCTATCATACCTGTATATAATGGTGCGGATACAATATGTCGCGCCATCGATTCGGTGATCGCTCAGGGTTATGAAGACCTTGAGGTGATTGTCGTTGATGATGCCAGCACTGATGGTACAGTGAGCCTTGTTAAAGAACAGTATGGCAACAGAGTAAAGGTTATTTCATTGCCTGAAAATTCCGGTAGCTCTGTTGCCCGCAATGCAGGTATGGCAGCAGCTACAGGTGACTACATCGCATTTCTTGATGCTGACGATTCGTGGGGCCCGGGCAAAATTGACGCTATCACCGAGGTGCTACGAAAAAGACCCGACATAGCCTTTCTGTATCATGGTTATTCATTGTCCTCCATTGATAGGCCAGATAAGGCTGTAAACCTCAATCCCCGGAAGCTAAGTTATGTCAGGCTGTTAGCCGGTAACGTGATCTCCACTTCATGTGTCGTGATGAAAAACGATTCCGATTTTCGTTTTGCTACAGACATGAGGTACTGCGAGGATTATGAGTTATGGTTGCGGGCATCTTTCAGATACGATGCCTTCTTTCTTGATTTCCCCTTTACCCAATTGTATCGTCCTATTACCTCTGAAGGTGGCATCAGCGCCAACCGTTTGGCTATGCGAATTGGTGAAATGCGGGCTTACGCTCGTCTGCCACGGCTCAACCCGTTTTTTCTGTTTTTAGTACCTTTGTTATGGTTAGGAAGTGCAGCAAAGCACGTGCTGAAGTTGCTGCGTATTTTATAGTCTTACATAAATTCTGATCTATGATAAACTACTTAGAAAGTGCCAAAAGACAATTCAAGATGTATAAGGCACTTGGTGAAAAAGCTATGCTACAAATAGGTGACGAACAGCTTAACTGGGCTGCCAATGAAGATAGCAATAGTGTAGCGGCAATTGTCAAGCACCTGTGGGGTAATATGAGGAGCCGGTGGACAGACTTTCTTACCACTGATGGCGAGAAGCCGTGGCGACAGAGGGATGCTGAATTTGAAGCTGCAAGTCCGGACAGGGCCACCATAATGAAGTGGTGGGAAGAAGGCTGGCAATGTCTGTTTATCGCCCTGGAGTCGATTACCGACGGCGATCTAGAGCGAATAATTTACATTCGTAATGAAGGGCACACCATTCTTGAAGCTATAAACCGCCAGATCTCACATTATTCTTACCATGTTGGGCAGATCGTTTATATTTCCAAGCTGAGGTCAAAGGACGGCTGGAAGAGTCTCTCTATCCCCAGAAACCAGTCTTCGGTATACAATGCCGGTAAATTTTCGGAAGAGAAAGGGATCCGCCACTTTACTGATGGTTTGGACGATTTGAAGTAGGCGTATTACCAGATCACCGTTTTGTCTTTATTAATTATTACTTTAACAGTACATTCGCTTATCGAATGTAATTCTCATGGCGAAAGCAGATCCTAAAAAGGAAACCAAACACATTGCCGTTGCCGGCAACATTGGCTCAGGTAAAACTACATTGACCACTATGCTTGCCAAGCACTATAAGTGGCAACCACATTTTGAAGATGTGGAGCATAATCCATATCTCGTAGATTTCTATGAAGACATGCACCGCTGGTCGTTCAACCTGCAGATATACTTTTTGAATAATCGTATAAAACACTTGATTGACATCCGCAATGGTAAAGAAACGGTGGTGCAGGATCGAACGGTGTTTGAGGATGCCTACATATTCGCGCCGAACTTGTTTGATATGGGTTTGATGACGAAACGTGATTATGAAAATTACTCATCTTTTTTCCAGAATCTTAAGGCACTGATAAAGCCACCGGATCTGCTGATCTACCTAAAGGCATCAATTCCGACTCTGGTGGATCAGATACAGAAGCGTGGACGCGGATATGAAGAAAATATCAGGCTGGACTACCTGAAGCGACTCAATGGGTTTTACAACAAATGGATCGAAACCTATAAAGACGGTCCTTTGCTGATCATTGATGTTGACAATTGCAATTTTGCTGAGAAAGAAGAAGATTTTGCCGAGGTAGTAAAGAAAATTGATGCGCAGTTATACGGCCTTTTCAGCAAAAAGTAGCTGCTACATTTGTAACATTTTTGGGTATTATACGATATAAGGGGGTAAAGCAGGTATATGAAAAATATTTTCGCTGTTGCCCTCTTAATCATTTTCTCTATAAACGCACTTGGTGGCGTATTGAAAGGACGTGTAACTGATACATTGGGTGCATCGTTGCCCTATGCAACTGTCTATATTCAGGGGACGACTATTGGAGTGAACGCTAACACCAACGGCGACTATGAACTGAATGTAGGACCGGGGACGTACAAAGTCGTATGTCAATATGTTGGCTTCAAGGCAGGGGCGTTCTCCGTTTCCTTTTCCGGGTCAGAAACCATTGTTCATAATTTCACGCTCAGAGACGAAGCTACCGAAATGAAGGAAGTAGTAGTGAACGCATCAGGCGAAGACCCTGCATATGCGGTGATCAGGAAGACCATTGAAAGACGGAAATTTCATCTCGACCAACTGCAATCGTTTAGTACCGGTATTTATTTCAAAGGCGTTATGAGGTCGAGGAAGCTACCGGGTAAATTCATGGGCAAGGAGATAAATGCAGCGGGAATGGGCGTAGACAGTGCCGGTAAGGGTGTGTTGTACCTTGTAGAGCAGGATGCCGACTACTATTCCAACGGCGAAAAAGAAAAAACTATTATCCATTCTGTGCATGAAAGCGGCAATAAGTCTGGTCTGGGTTTTTCACAATTTCCGTCGGTAATATCGTTTTATAAAAACAACATAGACGTTTTGGGTGATGGTAATCGTGGATATATCTCTCCGGTCAGCGAAAACGCACTAAACTATTATCGCTACAAAATGCTCGGCACGTTCATGGATCATGGCCGTATGATCAACAAGATACAGGTGATGCAAAAGCGCTTGTATGAGCCTTGTTTTAATGGCGTGATCTATATAGCCGACGATGAATGGGCGATACACAGTCTTGACCTGTCGTTGGTGAAGCAGTCGGGTATGGACATGATAGACACGCTAAGAATTGAGCAGGTTTACCTGCCATTGAAAGATGATCTATGGGTGATCAAGAGTCAGGTTATGTATTTCGCTGTTAAATTCATGATGTTTGATATTACCGGCCAGGGAGTTGCCGTATATAACAGGCAAAAGATCAATGAAGAAGTAAATGATTCTGTGCTGGCCGGAAAGTTTGTGAGCATATATGATAAAACCGCGAACAAGGTAGACACCTCACACTGGCAGAATCGACCTGTGCCACTGGCCAACGATGAGGCAAGAGATTTTGTATTGAAGGACAGTATTGCGCAGAAACGAGCTGACCCTGCATATCGCGACTCTATTAGACGAAAGGGGAATAAGTTCAGTCCGATGGGGGCTTTGGTTAGTGAAACCACATTTTCTGGAAGGGAATACAAGAGCACTGTTTCTATTAACCCGCTGTTGATGGGTCTCGATGGGAACAACATCATTAATTACAATACGGTGGAGGGCTTCAATATAGCTCCAAAGATAAATTTTAAAAGAAAACTGGATACGGGCAAAACACTCGTGGCGGACCTTGCACCTCGTTACGGTTTTTCAAACGAGCGGTTCAATGCCATAGGTAGATTGTACTATGTAACGCGCGATAGGCAGTGGTTGAACCGGACCTGGCTGTTAGGGATAGAAGGAGGTCGTTACGTATTCCAGTTCAATCCGGACAACCCTGTTATACCTATGCTAAACACATACAGGTCGCTTTTTGCGCGAGAGAACGACCTCAAAATATATGAGAGGAGCGAACTTAGCGTCATTGCAAGGCGCAATTATGGGAACGGATTCAGCTGGAAATTAAGGGCGTCACATCAGGATAGAATGCCGCTTGTAAACACTGATAGCTTTTCATTGGCTCGCGCTGAAAGTGGAGGATATACATCTAATATCCCCGCTATTGCTATTCCCTCGCAAACATGGCAACGACATAAAGCAACGATCATCACTGCCGGCATATCATTCAAGCCGGGGTATACATATACCCAATACCCCGACTACAAAGTAGCCAATGGCAGTTCGTGGCCACGGTTCAGCGCGGAATATCAAAAGGGCTTTGCGGGTATGTTTGGCTCAGTGTCGGATTTTGATAAGTGGAATTTTAGCGTAACAGACGATTTGAAGTTAAAATTGCTTGGGAGTATCAGCTACAATGTTTCTGTTGGAGGATTTCTCAATTCCAGGTACGTGTCCCATGCCGATATGAAACACCTTAATGGCATGAGAGGGGTAGGGTATGCTGCACCTTATTTGAACAGTTTTCAGTTTGCACCGTATTATCTCTTCAGCAATGTGGCTCCCTTGTATGGGGAGGCCCATTTTGAATATCACCTGAATGGTCTGCTGAGTAATAAGATCCCGTTGTTGCGACAGGCAAGGTATTATTTGCTGGTAGGTGGTAATGCATTCTACTCAGATGACAATCATTACTATTCGGAGGCTTTTGTGGGAATTGACAATATTGGCTGGAAACTGGTGCGATTCCTGAGGGTAGATTTCGTGCAGAGTTGGGACAGTTATTCTGGAAGAAATTCCGGAATACGTGTTGGTATCAACATGCGTGGGGTGGCGGTATCGAGAAATAATCCTCTTGACAGTGAGTGGTAACGTCCGCTACTTCCGATTAATTGGTATATTTGAGTTACGGCAAAATAGCGCCGTTGTTTTAGGCCACTATGCGAAAAATTCTGGTTGTCGACGATGATAAGGATATGCGCCTGTTGTTGACGCGTTTTCTGACCAAACACGGTTTTGAGACGTTCAACGCTGATAGTGGTGCCGTAGCCATTAAGCTGGTCACTGAAACCCAACCGGATCTCGTGCTGTGCGACTTTCGCCTGGACGATATGAACGGTGCCGATTTGTTGCGGAAAATCAAGGAGTTAAATCATAAGACACAGGTAATCATTATCACCGGTTATAGCGATGTGAAAGACGCTGTAGAGGTCACCAAACTGGGAGCCTTCGATTACGTTACCAAACCACTTTTCCCGGACGAGATATTGCTTACCATCAGAGAGGCGTTAACTGCAAGTGAGAACGATGCCGGTGAAAAAAAATCGCACGGCTCGGACAAGGCGAAGAATATTGATAACGGTGAGGGCTTTCTGGCCGGTAGTAGTGCTCAGTTCCAATCTATTTTGCGGCAGGTATCTTTGGTTGCTCCTACAAATTTCAGCGTCATCATTTATGGCGAGAGTGGATGTGGTAAAGAGGTTATATCCAAACAGATCCACCTGCAAAGTAAACGTGCACTAAAGCCGTTCATCGCGATAGACTGTGGTGCTTTGTCGAAAGATCTTGCAGGTAGCGAGCTGTTTGGTCACGAGAAAGGCGCCTTTACCGGTGCTACCAACCGGAAAATAGGTAGTCTGGAACTGGCAAACGGAGGTACGATCTTTCTTGACGAGATAGGTAACTTGTCTTACGATATTCAGGTGTCTTTGTTAAGGGTGGTTCAGGAACGTAAGATCAGGCGCATTGGTGGTACGACAGATATTGATATTGATGTGAGGATAATAATAGCCAGTAATGAACGCTTGTGGGATATGGCAAGGGCAGGAAAATTCCGAGAAGATCTGTATCACCGATTCAATGAGTTTAGTATCGAAGTGCCGCCTTTGCGGGAACGTAAAGAGGACATTATGACCTTTGCCCATTATTTTCTAATGCAAACTAATTCTGAATTGGGTAAGTCAATAAAAGGCTTTTCACCGGAGGTTGAGCAGGCACTGAAGTCTTACATTTGGTATGGGAATCTGCGTGAATTGAAAAATGTAGTGAAGCGTGCTACACTTCTTACTGATGGTGATGTTGTAGATGTAAGGTCTCTTCCTTTCGAGATCAGTAATTTTTACAAGTTGCAGTTTGAAAATGACGACACCATCAGAGGTCTTGAACAAGTTGACCAACGTCTCCAGTCAGAAGATGTCTCCAATACTTTGAAAAACAAATTGAAGGCGGCCAACCTTGGGACAGAGTATGAGGTGATACTTAAGGCACTGAAGCAATCAGATTACAACAAGAGTAAAGCGGCCAAGCTATTGAATATTGACAGAAAGACCCTTTATAATAAAATGAGGCAGTTCAAGGAATTTAATCTTTGATACAGTTGATTTACAATGAAAAGTATTTTTACCCCAAATAAGAATATACTAACGGACGAAAACCAATCTGGTGGTAAGTCATTCTTTGAACGTCTGGCGCGTTCGGGTCCGGGTATGTCGGTAGTTTTCAGCGGCAGTGATAAACGGATCGTTTTCGCAAATGATGCATTCATCGAGTTTACGGGTGTTCCTGAAACAAAGTTGACCGGCCGAAGTTTTAATTCGTTTCTTGACTCATTTCAGCAACGCAGGTTCGATATACTTGTTAGTGATTTCGACAGGCATAATTCCATGCCTTCCTCTTTCATGATCTTTGAATTGGCCGATAGTAAGGGGATAAGAAGATCGTTCTATGTTTACATTGCTGCGGTGAATGAGGCAGGTAATGAAGGGGAGAAGATGTACCATTTGTTCCTGTTAGTAGATCAATCGAAATGGGGCATGCCGTTCACTTCGTTTGAATCGAGGGAATTGTTTCTGGAGCAGTTCAATGTAGAGGAGTTCGGTACTTTCGAATGGATGTTTGCTGCGAAAGGTGTCTATTGGTCTCCGGGTGTGTACCGTATCTACGAAGTGAGTTCAGAGAAAATTGGTCTTGATGCCGATTACACGACCAGTTTCATCCACCCGCATGACAAGGAACGGGTAATGAAGTTGATAGCTGATGCTATGAAGGCGGACGGCAAAGTTGATGTAGAATACAGGATCATTTCCGGAAGAAACAATCTCAAACAACTACACTGTCTGGCACATATAATGAACGATGAGTCAGGAAAGCCGCTGAAGATGGTGGGTAGTCTTCGCGATATTACAGGACAAAGGACCATAGAACTCAACATGAAGGATATGGTTGATGAGCTCCATCGGTCTAATAAAGCGCTTGAAGAATTTGCATACGCAGCCAGTCACGATCTTCAGGAGCCACTCAGGAAAATCACTACATTCAGCGACAGGCTTCAGGAGAAATACAAAAGTGTGTTGATCGGGGATGGTCAGATGTATCTGTCGCGTATGGTGGCCTCTGCAGAGAATATGCGGCTGCTGATCAATGCGTTGCTCGAGTTCTCCCGTATCTCTCAAACAT
Source organism: Flavipsychrobacter sp. (assembly GCA_044348585.1). GTDB lineage: Bacteria > Bacteroidota > Bacteroidia > Chitinophagales > Chitinophagaceae > Nemorincola. The sequence continues at coordinate 7,368 of JBIKSN010000012.1, read as the reverse complement.
CTGTTCCCTTTGAAAAAGTGAGTCTTGACTCCATTCTTCAAGATGTGATGAACGACCTGGAAGTGAAGATAGAGGAGACTGGAACAGCTATCCGATGCACAGGCCTGCCAACTGTTGAAGCGGTGGCGCCCCAGATGAAACAATTATTCCAGAACCTTATCAGTAATGCTATCAAGTTCCATAAGCCGGATATGCCTCCAATCATACGCATTGAGGTTGGCGAAATTTCAGATACGGAAATTAAGAACTTTAGCTTACAGCCTCAGAAGCGGTATCACAAGATCTCCGTTGCTGACAACGGCATCGGCTTCGATAGTGAATATGCCAACAGGATATTTCAGGTATTTCAGCGGCTACATGGCCGGTCAGAGTATCCGGGCTCAGGTATCGGTCTGGCCATCTGTAAAAAGATCCTCGAATACCATCACGGGGTAATATTTGCCGAAAATATTCCCGACACAGGCGCTCGATTTACATTCATCATTCCTGAAAAGCACTAATGCTCTTCATTACTCCAGTCCGTGTTCACATATCAGGTAGATGAATTGTGCCATTGTTGCGGCACCTAACTTCAATTCCCTGTGGTTCACAGCCTCGAACACATCGTTTGCGGTATGGTGATAGTCAAAATACCGCTGAGAGTCGGGTAGCAGACCTGCAGCGGGCACATTCTTCTTGTTGTGCAGTGGTGATATGTCTACGCCTCCTTCTTCCTTTTCAAAGTCATATATATTGTAAGGCATGAAAAGATCGCGGTATTTACGGATGTGTTCCTTCTGCTTCTCGGACATCTCAAGGCCGATTCCTCGTGGAGAGAAACCACCTGCATCACTTTCCATAGCCAGAATGTGCTGTTCATTCCTCGCATTTGCGGAGTCCAGGTATGCCCAACCGCCTTTGTTACCATTTTCCTCGTTCATGAATAATACAGCCCTGATGGTGTAACGCGGTTTGTATCCTATTGCTTTCAGCGCACGGATCACTTCAATAGACTGTGCGCATCCTGCACCGTCATCGTGAGCACCCTCACCTACGTCCCAGGAATCAAGGTGTCCGCCTACAGTGATAATCTTTTCAGGAACTTCCGTTCCTTTCAGTTCACCTATAACATTGTAAGATGGACGCATACCCATCATCCTACACTCGGAGGTCATTTTGGCTGTCACCTTACCTGCTTTGCAAGCTTTGGCGAGCGCGTCTGCGGTGTAGTTCCCAACGGCCATTTCAGGCAACTTCGCTGCAGTAGTGTCTTCATAGTGCATGCTGCCCGTATGCGGGAAATCGTCTTCTCCCGTAGACATTGAGCGGATGATAACTCCTGCGGCGCCCCGCTTCACTGCAACATTCGGACTGTTCCAACGATAATTTACAGCGTCTCCGTATCCTTCAAAGCTGTTGATGAAATCTTGTCTGAACCTGTAATTGAAGAAAACGATCTTACCCTTTACAGCATCGTCTGACAGCACTTTGTATTCATCGTAGTTGTTCACCATCACCACTTCAGCCTCCAAAGGTTTGCCACCCGTGCCCTGACTGTTGCCGAGCGACAATGCCTGCACTTTCTGGTACTTGCCTGCAATCTTCAGTTCCAGAGATTCTTTTCCTCTGTACCAATAGGGGACAGTCACGGGTTGCAGCCAAACATTATCTGCTCCCGCATCCATCATGGCTTTTCTTCCCCATTCCACGGCCTTTGCCGCTGCAGGTGTTCCGCTCAGGCGATGACCTACTGTTTTACACAGTACCCGTAGGTTTTCGTAGCACGTGCCATTCAGCATCACTTCTTTTGAAATGTTTCTGAACATGAGCGAATCCTGAGCGTTGCACGTACCCGCCGCAAGTCCGGCAATCAGGGCAAGTGTTCGTGTTATTTTCATCTTTTTCCGGGGTGGATATTTATCGTGAATATTTCTGTTCGTTTGTGGATCGAAGGGTAGTAATAAAGATCTTTTAGTCTTTACCGGACATTCCTTTGAATTGATGATGTAGTTCTTTAAAGAGTACGTTGAATGTGGTAAGCGATCCGTAAACCGCTGTGATGTACTGTTGTAGTTCCACCTTCTCGTCGTCTTCCATCCCTTTGTGGGCATTTATCTTTTGTTCCAGTACCCGCAACCTGTCGCGCACCATAACGATCTTGTGAAAGAATGTTTCTATTGGCACTTCTTTAGCCTGAAGGGTAGTGTCTCCGGGTTGTAACACCATCATTCCCTTGCGCCAGCGGGTGCCGATAGGAACCATCTGCATGTCGTGGAGTTTCCTGTCCAGGATATTTTCGAGGGCTTGTTCAATGTCCGCGATGGTCACTTTGTCGGTGGCACCATCAGGTTCAGTGGCCGATAGTACTTTCAGATCATCGTAATCCTTACTGATACTTTTAGTGTCTTGCTGCGACTTGAACCAAATAATATAAAACTCCAACGCGGTGTCAACCACAACGCCTTTTCCGAAATGAGGATGATCTACACGAGATCCTATGCCTAATTGTGTACTCATAATAATGAATGAAGTCCTAAAATAATGAAAACTCTGAGATTGTGGGGGGATGAAATAACGGAAATGGTAGGTTTCTACTAATCGGAAAGTAATTTGTTCTCCAATTCAAGCACTTGTGTTTCATATAGCTTCACATTGTATTCTGACGAATACAATCGTATCAAAGTCTGAACATATGCATTTTCAGCTTCCCGAGATTCGAGAGTAGTGCCTACCCCTACTTTGAAACGTGCAAACTGCACATCAAGATTTTCTCGTGCGAATTTCATGTCCTCTGTCGCCAGTTTCCACGATTGCACTGCTATTTCGTAATTCCGGCGCGCAGTTCGGTGTTGACGTTTGATGATCGTGTTCTGGCGTTCATACAGCAATTCTTCACGCATAGCTTGAAGGGATGCTACTTTAGCTTGCCTCCTGATGTTGCCACCCTGAAATAAGGGCATGCTCAGGTTTATCGTACCATTACCACCATAGTTCCTGTTGAACAATGCAAAACCGATAGCATTGGTGCTTCTGTTATACAGATAGGCACCCGATATAGAAAGTGTAGGAAGTGCGTTGGTTTTCGCAATGTCCGCATTCAGGTCCGCAATGTTCTTGTTCTGCTTATAGACTGCGAGTGACAGATTCCTGTCCGGCAGTGTTGAAGTACTCGTTTCCTTTAAATTCAGGTTCACTGGCAACGCGTCATCAACACGGTACCTCGCGCCCTCGTGTTCGCCCATTAATACACTCATAGAATCACATGCCTGAGCATAACCTGAAATGAAAGACAAAGAATCTGCCCGCCTGGCGTTATAGTCCACTCGAGCCTGCAGATAATCGATTTTGGCTCCTGCACCGCTTTGGTACTTTAGTTGCGAGAGATCCATGCGGGTGCGGGCAAGGTGCAATGCCGTATCAATGGCTATCATCTGACGTTGGAGGAGTACCAATTGCGCATACATCTGAATTGTTCTCGAAACCGACGATTGAGCCTGAAGTTTCAGCTGAATGGCAGTAAGTGCCTCGAATGCAGATAATTGCTTCTTTACAACAAACATCCTGCCTCCGTCATATAACGTCCAGTTTGCTGTGACTGCGGGGTTGACGTTCGTATTGATGGCCTTTGGGTTGTTCTGCTGTGTACCGTTTGCAAGATCGCTGCGCACGTTGGTGCGGCTTTCAGTGGCAGAGATACCCGCATTTATGTTGGGCAAAAATCCGGCGTTCCCGGCAGTGTTGTTTATTTCAGCCTGTTCCTTTGTGATCGATGCTATTCTAATATCAAAGTTGTTCTTAAGCGTTCTTTCAACCGCATCGTGGAGCGTCAGACGAGTCTGTGCGATTGTGTCAGTTGCGGTAAACAGTATGAAAGTCAGTAGTATCAGTTCTTTTAGTCGCCTCATGTTCCGGTCTTTTCACAGTTCAGTCGGCTGAATGCTGCCCGAATGCTGCTTTACAAAAGTCCATATAATAGCCCAATTTATCAAAAGCTATCGCATGTGATCATTGTCGGCTGTAACCGTTACCATTATGCCGCTTCAGTAGACAAAGCGGCCATACTTTAATTATCGCAGCAATGTCACATTGCCCGATTTGATCACAGGTTTACCGGTGTTGGTGAAACCCTCCACTGTGTATACGTAAACGCCCAAAGGTTGAGGAATGCCCTTGTAGGTGCCGTCCCATCCAGCGTTGATGTCTGCAGTTTCGAATGCAAGATTGCCCCACCTGTTAAAAATGCGGAATGATTTCAACGTTACTACACCACGTTTCAGAACGTATAGCTTGTTGTTCGTTCCGCCATCAGGTGTGAAGGCATTTGGTATATCTACCAACGCGTTGTCATTCAGGTTGATACGGATCGAATCTACAGCCACGCAACCATCTTCCGTAGATGTAGTCAGGATATACCGTGTGCTGACCTCAGGTGTCGCAACAGGATTCGCAATGAACTTGCCACTGAGTCCGCCTGACGGTGACCACGAGAACTTTGTTCCGTTTGTTTGAGGTGCGATCTGATAAGACTCTCCTGTGAATATCGTCACCGAGTCTGCCATGTGCAGCACTGCAGCGGGGTGAACTTCAATGTTCACGGTCAGTGTATCGAGGCATCCATCGGCGCTCCGTGCAAGTGCCACATAGGTCTGGTCGTTCACCGGTTTTGCCCATGGCGAGCCGCCGTTCGGATTACTTAGTCCCGCCTGAGGGGTCCACGTGTATCCAACAGCTCCAGATGTTGTGAGCATCACGGAGTCATGGGGGCATATCGCAGTATCAGCTATCACCGTGGCGAAATTTCCGGGGCTCATCACTACCATTACTGAGTCTGAACCGGTGCAACCTGCTGGTGTCGTAACGGTCAGGATGAGGTTTGTTGTTGGTCCCGCTTTGAAGGTCACAGAACGTAGGTTGTTATGGTCAAGATTTGTGGAAGGAGACCAGCTGTAAGAATAGTGAGTATACCAAGGTGGATCGACATAGCTGACTATATGTACCGTGTCGAATTCACATACCCGTCGGGTGATTCCCAAGAAAGGATCAGGATTTGGCTGAACGTCAATGTAAACAGAGTCTATACCATCGGCACATCCCTCCAGATGAGCAATCATATAATACATTGCCGATGTGTCGGTTGTGATCAGTGGTGTCATTACATCAGGAAATGGTATACCCGTAGTAGGCAACCAATGGAATTCTAATTCAGGATGCCCCGTTGCCCTTATCTGTACTGATTGTCCTTTACAGATAGCCGTATCGGGATTGTACAAAGTGAACGTGTCGTACTTTATCGATAGATGAATTGTGTCAGCACCCGAACAACCGTATTCCGTTACTTGTAGCCAGTAGGTTCCACTTGCAGTAGCTGTATAGGTTGGCGCAATTGTGCCATTATGCCATAGGTACGAAGGTGCTGTGTACGTTACAGAAGACATTACCAGTATCGAGCTGCCATCGCAGTTCGTGGTGTCGGGGCCAAGATTTACCACTGGTGGTGGTGATACCATTATGTCGACCGAATCTACACCAACACATCCGTCAGCACTGGTGACAGTAAGGACATAATGACCGCTGGTTGAGACATGGATCGTATCGGTGGAGCTACCTGTACTCCAGGCAAAGGTGCTGCCCGTGGGTTGTGGTGAAGAAAGAACGTAGGTGTTCCCGATGCAGAAACCTGTGTCATTTCCCAGGTACACATTTGGAGAAGGGTAGGTAAAAATAACTGTAGTATCAGACACAAGGACACAGCCGCTTTGTGCGGTCACCCAATAGGTGCCAGCAGCAGTAGCCATAATTCCGGTAGGAGATGTACTGCCGGTGCTCCATACGTAAGATGTATGTCCGCCCGGTGCATAAATGATCGTTGGGAGGCTCGCAGAGCAGAGTGTGTCACGAGTGATGGAGGTGGTGGTGTCAAATGGATTAACGCGTACGTAAACACTATCTGTTGTGGTACATATCCTCTGGAAAAGGATGTCGTCAATTGCAAAGTCGTTGCCTGCCGCTGTAGTCACCGCATCGTAGATACAGATTGTTGCCGTTGTGCTCGGGCCGCTATTCCAGGTGGTGGCAAAATTCATCCATACGCCGGGTGCCGTAGTTACCGTAGTAGGAGTGCCCTGCAAAGTGCCGTTTATGCGGAATTGGAGGATCGGAACGTTGGGGCCAGTGGTCACCGACGAGCAATTGGCAAACCATGCCGAAAAGTTGTAATCGGTGTTTGGCGTCACTGTAATAGTCTGACACCATACGTCAACGGCGGTTGGACCGCCATTTATGATCATCATGTTTCCTGTACCGGTCGTGTGGTCAGGCATCGAGGTGAAGCCGGTGTGAACGCCAAACGGGTTAGTGTATACCGAATATCGACCTTCCAATAACGTCGAACTTGGCGGGGGAGAGTAGGTGTAAGAACTGGAAAAACCAGTATTGCCTGCTGTGAAGTCGCCATTTACAACCAGGTTGTTTTCATTTAGGGAGCGTAGTGTAAGGTAATAATAGTTCGATGAAATACCTGTTACAACCGGATTAAGAATTGTTGTTGACGACAAGCCTGAAGCAGGAGACCATGCGTAACTCAACACTGAGTCTGTACCGCCCATTGTGGCCGGAATGGTCATGGTGTCACCGATACATACCGAGATAGTATCGGGCAATAAAAGCGTATTGCAGATCATATCCAGACAGAGTGGATCATACTTGGCAAAGAATCCATCGGTAGCACCGGTAGAATTGAGGGGCATTGTTGTTGCAGCCGGATCGAAGTCCACAGCCGCTCCGGAAAATTGTCCGGTTACGTAAACATAACCCGCCGGATCATGAGATATCCCGAATCCTCCGTCGACTGCAGTCTGACCGATTTTAAAACTACATTGATGATTGCCGAACAGATCGTACTTGGCGACCACTACGTCAGTAGCTCCTGAGCTGATGAGCACTCCACCCGTTGCCGCAGGTGCGAAATCCACTGTGCCGGAAAAGTCGCCCGTAAGGTTCACATAACTGCCTGCTACGTCTATTCCCCAGCCCATATCATTGCCGGAACTTCCCATCAATTTACCCCAAACGAAATTTCCGGTATTGTCAAATTTCGCCATGATGATGTCGCGATTGGTGCCACCACCCGGTGTTGATACGGTAGTTGTTAGTGGTGCAGCGGGATCAAAGACTATGGTTGCACTTGTGGTGTATCCTGATACATAAATATTGTCCGATGCGTCAAGTGTCAGGCTCAAAAATTCATCGAAGTCGGTGCCTCCAGTGCCGCTAACTTTTTTGGCGAAGATCGGATTCGCGTCAACATCATACTTTGCTATGTAAAAGTCGTAAAGCCCTGAAGATGTGAGTGTTGTTGACGCGGTCCATGGACTAAAGTTTGAAACTCCC
>JBIKSN010000163.1:0-7158 GCA_044348585.1 Flavipsychrobacter sp. | reverse complement strand
TCATTAAGCACATAGTCTTGTTTTGTTCTGAGTGTACCAATAATGTGTGCATCACATTGAAGCATATGCTGTAGAAATGCATTGTAGCGAGGAGTAACCTTTGACCAGTTTGCAAAAGAATTACCCATCATAGCTGAATGAATATCAAGAATACCACCCGCACCATCCCAGAGGTGAGATAAAGAATCAATGATTATAACATCCATCCCTGCTGCAAGACACTTATCTATAGCAAGTATGTATTTCTCCGGGGTGAACTGAGCCGCAATAGATAGCACGTTATATGAACCCAAATCTGCGTACAGATCTGCTGAATGATGTTCCGAATCAATTACGGCTACCCTCTCGAAGCTGCCGCACAATCCATATGCGATTAGAAGAGAACTCATTGTCTTACCGCTACCACTTGGGCCTTGTATCGCCATCTTAATCTTTGCTTTCTTTTTCGAAGCTCTTTGTAATTCCATTTCCATTGTATTGATGTTTTGAGTTAATGAAAAGGGAGACCGTTGTGGCCTCCCTTGAATGTTGTCTTGTTGCAGCTATTAGAGCTCTTTCATTCTTCTGGCTGCTGCCGCACGAAGACCATTGCTGTTAGCTGTGTTGCGAACAGGTGCCGGTTGCTCTATATCTACGGATCCGTAGCCGATCGTCTCCTTTGAACCTGGTGGTTGATAAGCATATCTGTATGCCAGGTTGAGCACATCACCGGTCTTGGTCTTGTACTCATAAGGATCACAGGGTACTCGAACAATCTCACCATCAAGTTGAGTACCGACCATCATTGCTGCGACACTCACATCAAGCGTTGACGGCATTGAAACTTTCCTTGTCGTGGCATACATCTTACCCGTTTTCTCAGAGACAATTATCTCTAATGAACCAGTCAGATCTAAAGCAACAAATTCACCTCCATCCTGACGCTGCCTGAGGTGGTAGGCTGTAACGATTACTTTCTTCATAAAACATAAAATTTAATAATATAAACGAATCTCCCTTTTCTCATGGCCGGGAGAGTCAAGCCAGTATTGTAAACCTTACCCTACAGATCATGATACCATCCGTATAAGGCAAGGAAAATTTGAATAGATTTGATGTCAGCACAAGTAGGTAACCGTGCGATATAACAGTTCTTGTTGGTACGGGGGGGATACCCGACACTTTTGGTAGGTACATGTGGGGATATAGGTACTCCTACTGTCCCTCTCCGGAACACAACATCAGTAATAGAGTGACTGTTCAATTCGCTCAAGACGAACTTCAGGTACCCGGGGAAGGGCTGCAAGTGTGAGAGGGGGAGAGGATTGTTGGGATAGGTTCACCCACCCACAAACACGCATCAAAAATTTTGGGGCAAAAAATTTTGAGCGACGTCGCGGTTGCACCTAAAATGTTTATTACACTTCTGAGGTGTAGGTTCTGATATATACTCCACTCGAGCAACAGGGTCTTATCAATACATCCATCCTTATAGGGATGATATACAGAGGTTGGTGCTGCACCATTGTGATGCACAGACACAGGTCACCCGAATGCTACATCTACACAAAAAGCCATAGGGTGCAAGGAAACACGCACACCCTTAGGATGCATCTATGCTCACACCTTCTTCGGATGACTATGTAGTGCCGTATGCTTAGGCTACCTGCATCAACGCCTTTAACACACTTTAGAAATTCCTAAAAAAATGACTCGTATGTGCTATTACGCCCACTTAACGAATTCGCTTATTCGTTGATTAAGGTGATTATCCTTACTTGTACTTTGGATAATATCGGGCAATTGTATCTAATCCAAAATCAATAAGTAAAGTACTGTATTTACCAATAAGCTCACTTTTTGAAGCACGACTTCGGCTACTTACCAGGAGAGGATTAAGCATATATTGCTGACGAGCCAAACACATTGTTACATTTTGGGTAACTAACGTACGGTGTGCGTTTTTAATAACCTTATCAGTATAATTGCTGCTACTATCTATCAACCGACAAAATTCTTTAAAGTTTTCTATCCTTGTAGCATTCCAAGAATACTCGCAAGTTGACTCATCAAAGTCTTCCAGCAATATGAACAACAATAGTTTTTTGGGACATCCTTCTAAGAAAAAAATAAACTGAAATGCTTCTGGGGTTAAATCTAATTTCTTGCAAAAGATCTTGTCACTGACATTTTCAAACAGAACTACATCATCTTCAAATTTTTTCTTAACAGGTCTCTGAAATGTCTCAAACAAACGATAGTTCTTACTACTTTTTTTGATAAATGTTACAACCTTATCATGACGCTGTTTTAACGAAAGTTCTTTCTTTGTAATCATAAAAATTATATTTCTAGCAACCATCTACAGATTTTCGCCAGCAAAAAGATTTTTTGCAAGGAAATACTTCAAATTTACAACACAACACATACTGATCAGTATAAAAGTACGATCCGTATACAAGCACTATCGATTAGAGTTGCAAGCACAATTAATTCTACTTAGGACAACTCACCGGATTGACTTTGCAGCAATTCGATGGAAATTTATCAAAAAGATACAGACTATGCCGATGTGTTTTTTTCTGCTATGGATTGGTTTTCAAAAACTGTGATAAGAGGCCTCGTTGTTTACAGACATCATATTTTAGTTATTACCAAACAGCAACATAATTAAACAACGAGACAATCTCTATAAGAAGGAAATATTCAGTATAATTATTTTTAATATGGTAGGTTTTTTGGCTATTTGAGTGGATTAGGTGGCACTTTTAAAGTGTATTATCTTTGTAAAATGAAGAAAAAATCCGGTAGATCTAATGTCCGCATTAAAACCGCGGACATTGACAAGACGATCCAATTTGTCAAGGCTTGTAGCAACATATACTTCAACAACCAGCATCTACTTATAGATTTATCTGGTAAGGAAATGTCATTTCTACTTTTTCTAGTTGAAAAAATGGGGCACAATAACGAAATCAATATCGACATAAAACTGAAAAGTTCATATATAGGATTCGTCAGCGAAATAACTAGCAAAAAGAAAAAAATCTCAATTTCATCAGTCGACAAATATTTGAAAAAACTACGAAGTATTGGATATGTGATTTTACTAGGCTCTCTAAAGAGCACTCATTATTTGGTTAACCCAAAATATTTCTACCGATCCAGCGAACTTAGCAGAACTCACCTTATTGAAAAAATCATTACATCCCGCATCAAGAAAAAGGAATCGATTGAGCACCTTATTGATTGCCCTGAACACGATTTCTTTAACAAGGCGGTTCTGTAAATATGCTACCTCATAAACAGTTTAGTTTCTCTTCATTTGCAACAGCTCATGTAAGGTCTTTGTATTACCCACCATCTTAAAACTGACCGGCTTGTAATAGTTGTTTAACGTGATGACCTTCCTGTTGTGCCGCAAAAATGTAATTTCTAAGAGACCTTATTCCCGAAGCAACTACATGACGCGGTAGCCGACCACATCGCGACATAGTGATTCTGTAATCTTTGAATGATACTGTTCTTATTGTTGCAGAGAACAGGCAAGATTGTAAATCAGGAGACTATTTCCGTTGACTATATTGCTAAACTATATCAAGCGCCGCAGGCAATATCATAACGTTACAGTGTTCAAGTTCCACACCTGTATACCGCTTTGATTACCGCCGCATTGGCGACATCAATTGCTCCGGTATCATAGGCGTCTAGGTAAATACCTGTTACAGCATTACCATACTCATGACCAAGTGCTTCTGCAATCAGGTCTTTACTGTATCCTAATGACTTCGCAATGTTTGCCCAGGTGTATCTAGCATAGTAAGTAGTAACGTTGGCATCAATCCTACAGATCTTAGCTATTTTACCAAGATACTTGTTTGCATTCTTTATTGCCTGGTGACATTTGCTATCAATCTTTTCAGGAGAATCTCCTTTACAAAGCACCGGCAGAATGTAATCCCCATTAGTGACGGGATCAAGATACCGATTGATGATCTCTTTTGCTTTGTCCGGCATATTGATACTATAGATCTTCTTGGTTTTACTTCTGTTGAATATGACTCTACCATTTTTTATGCTACCCCGTGTAAGTTTGAAAAGATCAGTAAAGTTTATCCCTATCAGGCAAAATGATAGCATGAAATAATTTTGTGCATGCCACATAGGAGTGTCTGGCTCTATTTCCATACAAGCTATAGCGTTCATTTCACTTATTGTCAGTGCTCTTGAAACTGTCTTAGTAGTTTTTATTTTATACTTCTTAAAAGGATAGTACTTTGCCTCCACCAGATCAGCGTTGATTGCTTTATTGTACAACGCTCTGATCTGTCTCATGTAGGAAGCTATTGCATTCACGGTTACGTTTTCGGCCAACATCGAATTAGCAAACCCATCCAGTAACTTAAAGTCTATTTGTTCGAACTTCAGATGTTCACTTCCTACAAAACCAAGCAACCGATCACAGGCCGTTTTGTACGCCTCTGCATTCCCAATTCTGCCTGCAGCTCTAAGACTATTGATCTCATCTGTAGCAAATGACTTGAATGTTACCAGCTTGCTGCTAAAACCTTTATCGATTCCGACTAACTGCTCTACAGAATACACCTTTTCTACCTTCTCGAATTTCAAGGCGTTCTCCTGTATATCATTCAGAGCCTGGTTAACCTTTATGGTAATTAGCTTTGCATTAGGATGGGACGCCTTTACCTTCTGTAACTTGGCATTCCATTCTTCTTTTCTAAGCAGCACATTAAGCGATACTACTCTGTGCTTTCGGTTGTAGGTAACCCTTAACTTCAACGGGAACTTGTCACCGGATTGCGTTCTTTCATCAAGAAATAATTTGTATGTAATTGCCATGCAATTTGTTTTATGCAAGGCATCTGTAAATCTTGTAAAACATTTGTAAAACAAATAGCCTCAAAACAAGCAAAATTGGCCGTTGGGATGAGCTCCTCCAAAAATGAAAAAATCCTCCAAAAAGCTTTACTGTATTGCTTCTTAGAGGATTTTATTTCTGTGGGCCCACTAGGACTTGAACCTAGGACCACCTGATTATGAGTCAGGTGCTCTAACCAACTGAGCTATAGGCCCGTTGCCTTTCGGCACCCCGAATTGCTTCGGAAGGAGTGCAAATGTACATGGTTTTTCGAAATCAGCAAAGCGAGAACAGGTTTTCACTGAAAATCACCTGAAAAGTAGCTGTTGCAGGGCTTTCTGCTGCTCGGCGGGGGGTAGTGGTTGCAGTGCGGTGATGAGCCAGCCGGTATTGGTCTCCTTGCGCTTGATCTGCTCTACCGAGAATTGCCAGCCCGGTATGCTGAAAAAATGATACCTGATAGTACCAATGCGCAGCAATGTGGCCCGCCCTTGCTGCACCGCACTTATAAACGCCTGTCCGCGGGGCGAGGCGATGACCGCAGGCTCAAAGTAGCTGGCCGCATGCATCCCCTTGGTAAACACCTGATGGAACACCACAAAGTTGGTACCATATGCCGACGTGGATATATAGTCGGGGGTGCCGGTGGGCGCAATAGCTGCCGGTGCGCCACAGGCAAAGGGGCTCATGCCTGCTATCATCCACTTCACACCGCCGTTCTGGTGTGCCATGTGCAGCAGCAGCGTCACCGGTTGCTGCTTGCCGCCACAGGTGAATGTAGTGGCTACCTCGGCATACCAGTTGGTATCGGTGAAGTCGAGGAAATGTGGCTCGGGCGCTGTTACTACCTGCGCTATAAAGGCGGCAGTATCAGTGGTCCAGGGGCGGCGCCTGTCGAAGAGGGAACGCACCATGCGCCTGCGGTTGATCATAGAGTCGGTGCCCAGCAGTGCGCGGCTTTGGGTGCGCACATACGAATCGGTGTCGTCGTTGAAGCGCTCTATGAACTCTTCTATCAGCTTCACCTCATACAGAAAGAAACTCTCCTGCGCCGGCGCAGGAGAGAGTGTGCTGATAACCTGTGATAATGCGGGACGGGCACTACCAATAACCATCAATAAAAGTATAACCCTGATAGTACCCATCCCGTTGTGTTGTTTTCACTATTCCTCGGTAACACCTATGTTACCCAGAAACACATCCATATATGCTTTGCGGCCTGTGCTGTCTTTTGGTGCGTCCCATACCTTCACGCCCACTTCAATACGCTTCTGGGTCACATCGTGATAAACATAATTAGCCTCGCCACCCCTTTGCCCGGTGAACTCCTGTTCGTAAGCCACTATAGCCTTGTAGGTGCCATCGGGTTGGCGGGTGAAGTTGCTAAGATACTGCGCATTGGTCCATTTTACCGTCACGTTGTCGTACTGCAACTGCGCCAGGCGGCTCAGGTATTGGCGCACGGGCACAGTAGTTGGCTCGGGCTTGCTTTTGCTTGTGTAGGTCACCAGTACCTTATCGTTGTTGTTGAAGAGTTTCATGGCCTCCTCTACATGAGAGCGGTAAGCACGGTCCTTCTTCTCGGCGAGTATCTTCATGTGGCGGGTCAGTTCCTTTGTCTTCTGTGCAACACGGGCGTTCAGTTCGTTCTTGCTGAAGCGCACATTATCAGGGAAGATGAATACCTGACCCTCGCGTTTTACCTCCTGCTTCTTGGTGGCTTTTACGGTCTCGTTGGTCTGCGCCATTGCTATAAATGGTACGAAGGCTGCAGCCATTAACATTGTTGCTATTTTCATTGTATCCGGAATTTGATTGTTATTTACAATTTACAATGCAAAGGTAGCGGCCACTATTGGCGGGTCTCCTGACGCTCCTCAAAACAAAAGATGATAGTGGTCAGCCGGCGGGTGAGGCCAAAACAGACCTGTAGTGTACCTTTGCCCCCACAAACAACCATTCCGGTATATGATAAAGGGCATCAAACACATCATCTTCGACCTGGGCGGCGTGCTACTGAACCTCGACTACGGACTCACCGAGCAGGCGTTTATTGATGCGGGGGTGAAGAACTTCGGGCAGCTCTATTCCCAGTTGCAGCAGAGCGATCTGTTTGACCGGTGGGAGACCGGCCGCATGAGCCGTGCCGAGTTTATCAAGGCTATGCAGGATGCTTCTGAAACACCACTCACCGAGGCACAGGTGCTGCACTGCTGGAATGCCATGCTGTTGGATTTCCCGATCCGCAGATTGCAGATACTGCAGCAACTACGCAACCACTTCGATCTGTTTCTGCTGAG
>JBIKSN010000162.1:0-7176 GCA_044348585.1 Flavipsychrobacter sp. | reverse complement strand
GATTCTTAAACCCTTTCGGGTGTACTTTATTCATATCAATTATTGTGCCAGATCTTCACCGGCAATCTCGTCTGTAAAGTGAGCACCCGCTTTTTCTTCAACTGACACCGATGCCTCAGACTCTCCAACCGGGCTCCACTCAACAATAAAATTATTACGCCCTGTACCTATTAGGATACCGAGAAACTTTTGCTGGATCAACTCGAGCATGGCAAGAAAAGTAAATATCGCGTGTATCCTGCTTTCGCACACTGCAAATAACATCTCAAACGGAACGCGCTTCTTCTCCTCCATATGAGTTATAAGAAACGTTCGCTGCCCTTCAAGGCTGTAGTTATACTTCACAACCACGTGCTGTGGTTTAGCATTACGTTCATTAAAACGCTTAATGACTTTTTCGTATGCCTGAAGCAGCTTATACATCGTCACAGTCTGGATCTCAGTTCCCTCAGAAGCGGTATCTGTGATGGTCTCCATCTCTTGCTTTATGTTACCACGCTTCAGTTGCATCTGACGCTCAGCCTCCATCAATGCCATCACCTCCGACGCTTCCTTGAATCGTTTGTACTCAAGTATCTTGTCAACTAATTCCTGCCTCGGGTCAATTTCATTTCCATGTGCATCCACCTCACGACGAGGGAGCAACATCCTCGCCTTAATTCGCATCAATGTGGACACGAACAAGATAAACTCACTGGCCAATTCAATGTTCAAGCTCTCCAAAGAATGGATATAGCCCAGAAAATCATTGGTCAGCTTTGCTATGGGTATATTGTAAATATCCAGCTCATCCCTTTCTATGAAGAAAAGAAGAAGATCGAACGGGCCCTCAAACTGAGGTAGCTTTATCTGGTAGCTGGCTGACATTTAAACAATTGAATACCTTAACAAATTCATCCAAAAATAACTTTTTATGCCGAACATTTCGGCAAAGGATTTACACCCCCTTTTCAAAACTTGTACCCCACACCGAATGTAAGGACCTGTTTCCATTGCACCCAACCCAGGTCTGCACCCGGTTCATTCTTTTGCTGAACGGCACCTGTTGTCTTGTCAACATAGGTTGGAACATACGGAAAGTTGTTATCATATACTATGGTCGCGCCAATAGTTACATTGAAAAACTTGGATATTTTCCACGAAAACAGATTATCGAAAAGAATATTTATATTTCCCGGATTATCGCTTTTAATAACTGTACCTGTACTATCCTTCGTGTCTTTTGCCAGATAATTTGAATAAAGGTCTAACCTTGTCTTGAACACCATATTCGGACGAATATTGATCACATACCTACCGGAAAAATACGCACCCAACTGAAACACATTGCTTTTGTCATATGGTATACCGAAAGCCCCCTGTGGAGTCATTCGCGTATAAAATGGGTCTGCAGCGATCATCCTCGCTGCTATCGGCGACAGGAACAATGTCACGTCACTTCCCTTTCTGAATTCAAGACCGACAGCAGTTGTAAAAAATGCAGGCGATAAAAATTTCGAAGTGGAAACGCTGTCCCAGTTTTGAAGGGAATAATCATACCCCTTGGTAAACTGCGATTTAAAGTTGAACAGACCTGTCACGTAGAAATTTGACCCTGTATCCAATAGTTTACCATACTTGGTGGTAAAGTCAATACGGTCATCAGTTTTACGCGGAATGAACCCTGTAGAGTAGTTGTAGGTAAGACCATAGGTCATATCAAGGTTCGACGTCCATACATCACGGTGATTCAGATAATCCAGCTTACCACTGAAAATACCGTTGATCAACATAGAACCCAACTCTCCTCCGGCGGCCCAGTTATGCAAAAAACCGCCATTGGTGCCTATACTCAATACACCCGTCTTTATCCATGCTACGGTATCTAGGTTGGAGGTCTGCAATTGCTTGCGCACATCATCTACCTTGTCTATCTGACTAAATGCACCGAATGAACTGATCATCCCGGCGAGTAATACGGCCAATTTCTTCTTCATTATTCTTATCGTTTTTGGTTTATTTTTTAGGTTTGTATCGGGCTGCAGCCAGGAATTGCTCCTGAGTTAATTGTTTGCTCAAAAGGCTGCTCAAAGTTTCTTTAGGATTATTTTCCATATAAGAGGCAACTATTTTGTACCCAAGCCAGTTACCCACAGCCCCCGGCGTTACTTTCACCGGATTGCTGACCGGCTCCAATCCTCTTGCAAACGGACCATCGGTAACATAAGACATCACGTCCATAGCAACCTTACTGTAAAGCAATTTGTTCTGTACAAAAAAGTTGTAGATCAATCCCTCATTTGCCTCACACCAGGAAATATTCTCTTTGCTGAAGCCAAACAGAACAGAATCTGGTTTCTCGGGCAGCAACATATGTAAATAATATTGCTCTTTCCCCTTGTCAACCATCAGCTCCAATAACGATTTCTCTTGCGGACTCCACGGATACCATCCTCTGTACATCGACGAAAGAACAGATACCGGTATGTAACTCGTCCTGCGATGAGGTGACAGGTATTGCGGAGCTCCAACCGCCGCGTAATGCGGGAACTGATCGCCCAGAAACATATCCAACGCCACACACTGGGTATTACTATCAACCGGGAAGCTGGGCCACCTGCTCAGGCCAAGATTTAAATAATAAACCTCCGGAACTTTAATGTCGGGAAGGTACATTTTCATCAGCTTGAATGCCCCCAACAATTCGCCATCCACCAATTTCACATCTGAATAATGCGCCATTATCGAATCCTGTAGATCCCGATAATCTTTGTACGAGAGAAAAGGCTTCAGACCATTCTTAATACCATCTACCGTGTCCGAATAATTTCCTTGGATATCATAGGCCATCAATGTATCAAGAAAGTAATCAAGGAACCCGGGATACTTTACCTTCAGTTTCGTCAGTCCTGCTCCAAGTTGGTTCGTGTCTAGAGAAAATAAGTCCTGTTCAAACCTATGACTTACCAGATCGATCTTGATCCCATTGGTGTCAGGCGCACTCGGTTTCTCGTCACCACAACCGCTGAAGATAGCTATCAAAGTAGCACCTATAATTGCTTTGGTCGCTATTGCCAAATACCTCATCAAATCGTGTTTTGCGGCAAAAGTACCAAAGTGAGTCGTACTTACATAGTGTCCATGCATTCCCGGGTAATTCACTTTCACCGAAAACACTTCCACTCTTCAAAATAGTGCTTAACAGCGCGTTAACGACAAAACAAATATTTATTAATAAATAAATTTTTACCATTACTTTTGACACTTAAAAATTGATTCCTGATATCTATGAATTTCATCAAATCGAAGATCACCATCACCACCATTTTTTCTGTGTTTTTCTTCACTACACAGGCACAAAAAATCAATTCGCAGCCTGCTACTATCGAGAGAAATAGTATAGATAATACACCCACACTTATTTCATTTACACGGGAAGGCGGATTCAACAGATCCGGTACAATCGAATCTCTCTACCAATTGTTCGCCAGCGATAGGAACAACACCAAATTTGTTCTCGTCTCATCTACCTCAACAAAACACAAAACAGTTGTTGAACAGTACGATGAATATTTCAACAATATAAAGATTGAATTGAGCGGTATAAAAGTATTGTTCAATATTTCTGACCGTTCAACCTTTATTAATAGCAATTATTATAATGTAAACTATCCATTAGCTACATCTCCGGTCATAACCGTATCTGAGGCCCGCAATATCGCAATAGGATCTGTCAGGGCCGAGACTTTCGCTTGGCAGGTTTCCGGAATGGAAGAGCAGCTGAAAAAAGAACAGAAAGATGCATCTGCGTCCTATTTTCCAAAAGGAGAATTAGTATACATCGAAGACAATACCCTGCCACAGCAAGACCGCAAACTTCATCTGGCATACAAGTTCAATGTCTATGCGATACAGCCATTGAGCAGGGAAGACATATATGTCGACGCACTAACAGGAAAAATAATATTCCGGAATTCGCAAATCCATCATACATCTAGTTCCGGTCCATCGGCATACAGTGGCACCGTGAACTTTAACTCATCTTTCATTTCCGGTGCTTATCGACTACGAGACAGCCTCAGAGGAGGTGGCATTAATACATTCACCTGCGCCAACACCACCGGCGCCACAATTCTCGATGTTTCAAGTACATCACCCACTTTTGCATCTGATGTCGCACTTGATGCCCATTGGGGTGCAAAGGTTGTTTACGATTACTGGCTGCACGAACAGGGAAGAAATAGCTACAACAATAGCGGCGCTCCACTCAATAGCTATGTCCACTATTCGATCAATTACAACAATGCATTCTGGAATGGCTCACAAATGGTATATGGTGACGGATCGGGTCTGCCATCAGGATTCTTGCCACTGACAGCGTTGGATGTTTGCGCGCATGAAATAGGGCACGGAGTTTGTCAGTTCACGGCAAACCTTGCATATAATAAAGAGTCCGGCGCCATGAACGAAGGTTTCAGCGACATCTGGGGCGCAATTATTGAAAACTATGGCGATCCACACGAAACAGATGCCAAAGCTAAGAGTATGTGGAAGATAGGTGAAGAGATCGGAACCAATCCTATTCGCCGAATGGACACACCAAACATAAGATTCCAACCGGACACTTATGGTGGCACCTATTGGGTTTCTGTCGTTGGATGTACCCCCTCAAGCGCCAACGACTATTGCGGTGTGCACACCAACAGCGGCGTGTTAAACTATTGGTTCTACCTGTTATGCCAGGGTGGCAGCGGTACAAATGACATTGGCAACGCCTTTGCAGTAACAGGTGTTGGCACCTCAAAGGGAGGCGACATTGCTTACCAGACCGAATTGATGTTGACTTCTGCGTCAGATTTTGCCAATTGCCGTTCGGCCTCCATATCTGCGGCACAAACACTATATGGAAGCTGCTCTCCTGAAGTTGAAGCAGTGACCCGCGCCTGGTACGCCGTTGGTGTAGGAGCCAACTATACGAGTGGAACCGTTGGTGCCATAACAGGTACTTCGTCAGTTTGCACCGGTGCCACAACAACGCTTTCCAATGCCACTATCGGCGGTAGTTGGTCCAGTGCCAACGCATCGGTAGCAAGCGTCGGCTCATCAACTGGAATCGTTACCGGAGTTGCCCCGGGCACTTCGGTGATCAGCTACATCACTTCTGGTGGCTGCACTGCCACACGCACCGTTACCGTTTCAACGGCCACATCTGTTAGCGCCGTTACTGGCGCGACTTCTATTTGCGCAGGGGCGTCAGTGACGTTCACCAACGCAACGTCAAGTGGCATTTGGTCCAGCGTAGCACCATCTGTTGCAACAGTAGGGTCTTCTACCGGTGTCGTTACCGGAGTGTCCGCCGGAACAGCTTTGATCAGTTATTCAGTTACATCGTCGTGTGGTGTCGCTGCTGCAACAAAGATCATAACGATCAATGCCATCCCTGCTACAATTTCAGGCTCGTCGACTATTTCAATCGGTACTACTACGACATTCTCTACTGCTTCCACCGGGGGCACCTGGACCTCTTCAGCCCCTTCAGTTGCTTCTATAGATAGCGTTACCGGTGTTGTTAATGGCATTTCCTCCGGATCAGCAACCATTACTTACACACTTCCTTCGGGCTGTTTCACTGCAAAGAGTATATCAGTTTCGTCGTGTTCGGTCACTATAACAGGACTCACCGGCACCTGCGCAGGTAAAACTGATACGGTTACAGCAAGCATCTCCGGTGGAACGTGGACATCATCAAATACTTCTGTAGCAACCATAAATTCATCAGGTGTTATCACGGCCATCAGTTCAGGCACATCAACTATTTCCTACACAACCTCCGGGGGATGTGCCGGATCGGATGTATTTACAGTGTTTGCATCTCCGGCAGCAATAACAGGCAGTTCCTCTGTTTGCCCGGGTGCCTCAGTTACACTTACAAACGCTATGTCGGGTGGAACCTGGACAAGCAGCGTTACTTCTAACGCTACTGTCGGCTCCGGCACAGGTCTCGTAACCGGCGTTGCTTTGGGTACTACCGTTATCTCCTACACACTCTCTTCTGGTTGTGCCGCTACAATGCAATTTACCGTAGGCATACTGGGTGCCATTTCCGGACCGGGAAATGTATGTGCGGGTGATTCAATTACGCTGTCACACATAGTTTCAGGCGGCACTTGGACTTGTAGCACTCCGTCGCTGGCATCAATAAATGCTTCAACGGGTGTCTTGATCGGTATAGCCACCGGAATGGCCACTGTGTCCTACACTGTATCAGCGGGTTGTTACGTTACAAAAACGGTTTACGTTCAGAATCTGGCATTGTCAATGACCGGAACCGGTAACGTATGCGAGGCTGCTTCAACCACGCTTTCTTGCAGTTCCACAGGTGGAGCCTGGACCAGTGGCAATACTTCAGTTGCCACGATTAACGCCAGCACTGGTGTCCTGACTGGTGTTGCATCCGGCACCGTGAAGATCACATATACGTTGGTAGGATGTTACAACACCCGAGACATAACAGTCAACCCTAGTCCTTCAACAATTACCGGCATAGCTGAAACGTGCGTAAGCGGCAACACTACGCTCTCATCGGCTACTGTGGGCGGTACTTGGAGCAGTTCAAACACTGCACGCGCTAATGTGGGTAGTACTACAGGAATAGTTACGGGAGTTTCTGCGGGTACAGTGCATATAACTTACACAGCTCCAGGAGGTTGTTATGTATCAAGAATTGTTACCATAGGTGCTATGCCTGCTGCCATTACTGGCATATCCGTTCTCTGCTCAGGCAGTACCACAACGCTCAGCTCATCAACTATCGGAGGTACATGGAGTAGCTCAGACATATCTGTCGCAACATGCGGTCCCGCCGCAACATCAACATCTGTTACCATCTCAGGACTGTCTGTCGGCACAAGCACTATCAGCTACTATTTGTATGGATGCGCTGCAACTAAAACCGTTTCAGTGAATGCCGGACCGGGATCTATCAGTGGTAATAATAGCCTCTGCGTTGGAGGAGCCGGTACCATGTCAGCTACAACAGGTGGAGGCACCTGGAGCAGCAGCGCAACGGGTATCGTGTCGATAGGCACTTCCGGCATAATTACCGCCGTAGCAACCGGTACAGCCACCATTACATACCGAACATCTTCATCCTGCTATTCCACAATTACCGTCAGTGTCAACAGTGCTCCGGCCGCC
>JBIKSN010000161.1:0-7223 GCA_044348585.1 Flavipsychrobacter sp. | reverse complement strand
CAGTGTTATCACAATCTGTATTGTCGCATATGTAACGGCAAAATAACCCTGTGCAAACATTGCCTGAACGTGCCGGTAATGCTGCGGTAACAGGGATAGTCAGTATATTGCTGCTCGAAAAAACTGACTATGTTTCTGCGCAGGCAATTTGTGGTAGTGGTGGCAGCCTTCGCGACCCTGTGGTTGCAGGGCTGCGGTGGTGGAGATAGCATGCCGGACACCGTCACCTTTACAGAGCATGTGGCCCCCGTATTGTATGCCAACTGTGCCATTTGCCATCGCCCCGGTGGCAGTGCCCACTTCTCGCTGGTCACCTATGCCGATGCCCGCAAGTATGCGGTGGCCAATGCCTATGTCACCCGCCGTCGCATTATGCCGCCCTGGCCCGCCGATCCGCACTATACCGAGTTCGTAGGGCAGCGTGTGCTCACAGAGCAGGAGATCGCCCTGCTGGAAAAATGGGTGAAGGATGGCACACCCGAGGGCCCCCAAGACCGCCTGCCCGCACTTCCGCAGTTCCCCTTTGGTTCGTTGGTGGGCACACCCGACCTGCGCATACCCGTGCAGCCCTATCTGTTACCTGCCGGCAGCACCGACAAGTTCCTGCTTGTAAAGGTGCCTTACGAGCTCCCGGCCGATACCTTTGCCAGTCTCATTGAGTTCATCCCCGGCCGCGCCAACATTGTGCACCACGTAAATGGCGACATGGTGAAGTATGAGGCCGACCGCAAGACCGATGTCTTTGCCGGTGACCGCATAGTGGAAATGGCCGGCGACACCACCACGCTCCTGCAGGCCTATCAGCGGCTGGGCCTGCCCAACGACGATGGCAGCTATCCCGTTCTGCAAAAGTCGGTGGTCAACTACCTTCCCGGTGTGTATGGCCAGCGCTACCCCGACGGATTGGGCGGCTACCGCCTGCCGCGCAAGGGCGCCTTCCTGCTCAACGACATGCACTACGGCTTCAACAACAAGGCCGATGTTACCGACAGTTCCTACATCAACATCTTCTTCTCGCCCCTGCCGCCCAATAGGCCGGTGCAGGAGTTTCAACTGGGCACCTGGGGTGTAGTACCTGCCCAGCCCGATATGCAGATACTACCCAACACCATCAAACCCGTCTACAGCCGGTACACGGTGCCGTCCGATATCTCCATACTCACCATCAACCCGCACATGCATTTGCTGGGCAAGAGTTTTAAGGCTTATGCCCTGAAGCCCGATGGCGACACCATACGCCTCATCTCCATTCCGCGGTGGGACTTCAACTGGCAGTACTTCTACACCTTTAAAAAGATGGTGAAGGTACCCGCCGGCAGTACCATTGTTGCCGAGGGTATCTACGACAATACCACCGCCAACCTCAACAACCCCTTCAGTCCGCCGCGCCTCGTTACCGATCAGAACGGCAGCATGAAGGCCACCGACGAGATGTTCCAGTTCATTGTGACCTATGTGCCCTACCAACCCGGCGACGAGGAGGTGAGTCTGGAACGCAAACATTAGCCATATAGTTGATTGGCTCAATATCATTAACTTTACCAAAAACAACCAGATATGAAGAACACATTTCTTGCCATCGCTACCGCACTCCTTTCGGCAGCATCGGCAACTACCTATGCGCAGCAGGCGCAACTGAAACCCGGAGACGGCATGCCACGTGTGAGCACCGAAATGTACAGTGCCACCGATGGCTCCCTGATCCCTTATTACAAAACGGCCGACAAGAACGGTATGCTGGTGATCTTCTCGTGCAACACCTGCCCTTATGTGGTGAAGAACGAAGAGACCATCCGCAAGACCATTGCCTATGCGCGTCAGCACCATGTAGGCGTGGCCATCATAAACTCTAACGAGGCTAAGCGCGAAGGTGACGACGCATTTGATGCCATGAAGGGTTATGCAGCCAAGCAGGGATATACTGTGCCCTACCTGATGGACAAAGACTCAAAACTGGCCGATGCGTTTGGTGCCAATCATACGCCCGAGGTATTCCTGTTCAGCAATCAGAACACACTGGTGTACAAGGGTGCTATGAACGACAACCCTGCCACTCCTGCCGAGGCAAAGGTTTCCTATATCAACAACGCTATTGATGCCATGATCGCCGGCAAGGCCGCAGACCCTGCAGCTACAAAATCTATAGGCTGCAGCATCAAACGCAAATAAGGTTTCGATCAATTGATAATACTATTCAGCCGTGGCAACCGCCGCGGCTTTTTTTGTGCCGGCGGGCAGAATGCGTTGCGTTGTGTTCTCATGCATCAGTTGTATTTTACTTCCCACTCAGCCATTTTTTTCTTTTTTTGGATGTTCTTGTCTTCGGTTTTGTCTAAATAATTGATTATCAACTGGTTTGCGGATAGTTGTGCTTCTCGCCAATTCGCAAAACTGCGCACTTGCTTCCCACTTGCTTCCCAAAACTGCGCAAAAACTTCTCACCTCTTCTCAGGGTGAGAAGTAAAATAAAGGTATAATATGTTGTTTGTTGCCCCATTTTTTTTACTTCTATTCAAGTTACAACCGTGCATGAAAACGGGCAAAAGAAAGTTTTATGATAGTGCGTTTTGTGTAGTATGATAGAAAGTTTCTGAGGTAAAAACTTTATCAAAGCAGACCGTCTTTGCGAGGAACAAAGCGAAGCCCGCGGGTGGGTTGTGACGAAGCAATCTCGCAATAATCCATTTGTGAGGTTGCTACATTCAGTGATCCCAATACATTCGGTCGCGAGATTGCTTCGTCGCCTGCCGACGCACTTTCCGGTCGGATTCTCGCAATGACCCATATTTATGTTCCGGCCTGGACAGCGGTTTGGTTCTACGGGGTTACCCC
This sequence comes from Flavipsychrobacter sp., assembly GCA_044348585.1. Classification (GTDB taxonomy): domain Bacteria; phylum Bacteroidota; class Bacteroidia; order Chitinophagales; family Chitinophagaceae; genus Nemorincola. The sequence continues at coordinate 4,391 of JBIKSN010000161.1, read as the reverse complement.
TGAAATTCCATGCAGCCTGTGTATTTCTACGCCTCATATTGACATTGTTTTATGAATGTCATTTATCAATTCAATGTATCTTTGCCCCCTCATGTCTGATGCACTAAAACACGAATGCGGACTGGCCTACATAAGGCTGTTGAAACCACTTTCATATTACCACCAGAAATATGGTACCGCCTTCTTCGGGCTCAATAAGTTGTACCTGCTTATGGAAAAGCAGCACAACCGCGGTCAGGATGGGGCAGGCATAGCCACCGTGAAGCTGAATACCGAGCCCGGGCATCAGTTCATGCACCGCTTGCGGGTAGGTGGCGCGCAGGCAATAGCGCAGATATTTCAGAACATCAGTCAGGAGGTGGGCGAGCTGGAGAAAATGTACCCCGATATAGCGCAGCACCCGGGCCTTATGAAGGGCTATATGCGCTTTATGGGCGAGGTGATCATGGGTCACCTGCGCTATGGTACACAGGGTAAGAATAATGTAGAGTTCTGCCATCCGTTCATCAAGCCGCACATCAACCCCACACGCAGTCTGGCAATGGCCGGCAACTTTAACCTGGTGAACACCGACGAGCTATTTGCAAGGCTGGGGCAGCACCCCAACAATACCCTGCGCGAAAGCGACCTGGGTGCTATGATAGAGACCATACACTACTACTTGTGTATGGCCGACGATAGCAACCCTGCCAAACTGAATATAGAAGGAATTTTGAAGCAGGCCACTGCCCACTTTGACGGTGGTTATGTGTTCTGCGGACTGATAGGCAATGGCGACAGCTTTGTGATGCGCGACCCTAACGGCATCAGGCCTTGTTACTACTACGCCAACGATGAAGTGGTGATCGCTGCCAGCGAGCGTGCCGCCATCATGACCGCCTTTAACGTGACACAGGAACAGATACAACAACTGGAGCCGGGTCACGCCATAATAGTGAACGCAGCGGGCGAATTCACGAATGCCGAGATACTGGCACCGCGCCAGTTGGCAGCATGCAGCTTTGAGCGCATCTACTTCAGCCGCGGCAGTGATCCCGAGATATACCGCGAGCGTATGGCCCTGGGCCGCAACCTTGCCGGTCGGGTACTGGACGCGCTGGACAATCACCTGAGGCAGACAATAGTATCGTTCATACCCAATACGGCAGAGACGGCTTTCTATGGCCTCATCAAAGGATTGGAAGACTACCTGAAAGACATACAGGTGAAGCGCATACTGGCGCGCCCCGATATGCCTGAAGATGAAATGCGCGAGCTGATCGGGCGTAGGGTACGCATAGAAAAGATAGCGATCAAGGATGTGAAGATGCGCACCTTCATCACCGAAGACGCGTCGCGCAACGAGATGGTGCAGCACGTGTATGACATAACCTACGGCACCGTGAAGCGCGGCGAGGACACGATAGTAGTGATAGACGACTCTATTGTCCGCGGCACTACACTGCGCGAAAGCATCATCAAGATGCTGAACCGCCTGGGCCCTAAACGCATCATCATTGTGTCATCGGCACCACAGATCCGCTACCCCGACTGCTACGGCATAGATATGAGCCGCATGGGCGATTTCATTGCCTTCCAGGCAGCGGTGGAGCTGCTGACCGAGCGTGGACAGGCAGGCAAGCTGCACGACATATACCAACTGTGTAAAGACGCGGCAGCCAATGGCACACTGGATGCCCGCAACTTTGTGCAGGGTGTCTACGAGTCGTTCACCGACGAAGAGATCAGCAACAAGATAGCACAGATGCTGCGCCATGAAGAGGTGACCGCGCAGGTAGATGTTATTTATCAATCGGTGGAGGGGCTGCACAACGCATGCCCGCACAACCCCGGCGACTGGTACTTCACCGGAAACTACCCCACAGCGGGCGGTAACCGCGTGGCCAACCGGGCGTTTATGAACTATATGGAAAAGCAGGAGGGCAGGGGGTACTAACCACCCGCCCCGCGGTAAGATATACGGGCTGCATCCATTTGGTTGCAGCCCTTTTTGTCGGTAGCAGCGACACTTGGTTTATGTATATTGATTTGCGACAAAATTAATATCTTAATTAATTGTTGTAATAAATGTATGTTATCTGCTTGTTTTACTGGATACTTTGGGTAAATTTGTGAATAAATTGTTATTGACAAATGCAATCACAGCACGAAGAGAAGTACCGCGAAATAATAGACAGGCTCGACCGCGGCGTGAAATTCGGATTGTTTGAGAACGGCAACAAATGCTATTTTCAGGATGGTTTGCAGATAGCATATAGCGACCTTTGGCAGGCCATCAAGTTGCGTTTCAACAGTTCTGATGTCAGCAAAATGCCGCTTTCACAAATATGCCCCGACGCCTATGTGGGGGCGCACACCTACAAGTTCTCCCGCCACAATTGGAGGGGGTAAACGTAAATTCTCAGATTTAGGGTAGTTATCAGAATAGTTGCTGCATATGGTGCAGTACCTGTGCGGCACGCGCATCCAGCGAGTGATCTCTGCGGGCACGGTCATAACCTGCCAGCCTTATGCGGTTCCTTGTCGCATCATCCGCTAAGTATTGCCGCACCTTTTCGGTCATTTCCTGCGGTCCGTCAAAGAAGCCGGCTTCCTCGTCTTCTTTAAAGTACAGCACCGATTCCTCGTTGCGCTCGTGCAGCATAAAACCCTGCGCCCCCGGAATATGGAAGGTACGGGAGGTAATAAGGTCGCCCGATGACGATCCCGAAACCTGCTCGGAAAGGATGGCGAGGTTGATCTTGGATGCTTGTATGGCCAGTGCGTACAGGTCGCCAAGTATTGATTTGCCCATGATGCTGTCCTTGAGGGCAGGGGATGATGCCTTGTGCCATTGATCGCCCCACACCTTCAGGTCTATGTCGGGTAGTTGTTGGCGCAGGTGGCTCAGCCATTGTTCTTTTTTGGGCGACCATGTGCCTATGAATGAGGCATCACAGCCAAATATCTTCTGCTCGTCGGGGCCAATGGTGAGCGGGCGGTGTATCTCGGGGTCATAACCATGGGGCATAAAGACTGCGTTCTTTACCCCGAATTTGTCCTGCATGTCCTTGATGCCAAAGGTCTTGGTAGTGAAGATGAGATCGTATAGCGGTATGGAGCGGGGAATGTTGGTGCCGTGAAAGGTCATGCTCACATCGGGGTAGAACATCACTGCCTTGCAGCCCTTTTGTTTGGCGTATTGTATGGTCTCGGGCTGCACAAAAGCACCCTTGTATATGAACAGTATGGCTGGCTGAAACGTATCGACACGCTTGCGGATGACCTCATTGAATTCGGCCTCCTGAAGCGGGCGTATGAGGCGCTCGGCGATCTTTGCTTTTTTGCCGGTCCCTCTCAGACTGATGTGGTAAAACTCGTCAACAACCTCTATGAGGCAGCCACCCCGGGACAAAGCCCTGAACATTCCTCCGGCATTACTTCCGCGCCACAGCGGCCCTACGGTTAGAATTCGCATAAGAGTTAATTGCGTAGTGAATGAGTAACAACATGAGGTAAGTAGAGACAAGAGAGATGATAAGCTGAAGGTCGGAGCCCAGACCGAAGAGGGCGTTGAACAGGAGGTATCCGCCCCAGATACTGCCGGAGATATTGTAAGCTGAGGCCGTGAATTCGGCTGCGTTCCAGAAGGCTCCCAACATTGCGCCGAACAGAATGCCCCCGATTATCACGCCTATCCAGCCAAAGTCGAGGTATAACTCTCCGGGGATGGTCATGTTCACCGAGTTATTGGCACGACCGGTGATGGGGGAAATGGTAGCGGCACCTATCTCCAGCGCAAACCACGCCCCGAGCTCGATGTTAGGTTTATCGGGCCACAAGGCCCTGGGTATGAGGGCCGCCAACAGCGGGAATGACGCACGCCCGTTGTAGTAACCGTTCTTCTCAACGAGGTAGACCACATTGGACAACTGAGCGATGTTGGAGGTTCGGTCCATGGCACCACCGCGTTCGTTTTCGCTGGTGCTCAGGTCTGTGTATCCGAGCATCGCTGTGCGGTCCTGAGTAAAGGCATCAATGAATCGGGATCGGCTACCTGAGAGCGTGTTGAAGAACAGCGAGAACAGGAACACCATGAAAAGGATGGGTATGACGCGATAGGAAAAAAGATACTTGAGGCTTCCTTTTCCCATAAAGTATCCACCGTAGAAGCTCACAGCAGGTGTTATAAGGTCGGAACGGAGGTAGGATGTGAACAGGGCAATGATTGTTTGCAGTATGGCCAGGATGATAGCGTAATTGCGGTATTTGATATTGTTTTCTATCACCCATAAGCGGGCAAAGATCATGATACTGAGGAAGTTGAGCAGCACAAGGATCTTTTGGAGCCCACCCGTAATGAATGCAAGGCTAATGGCGTGTCCGGTGGCGTTGAGAACAAGGGTGAGCAA
>JBIKSN010000237.1:0-5107 GCA_044348585.1 Flavipsychrobacter sp. | reverse complement strand
TTTACCCTATTAACTATTAGGTTCGCACCTTCATACTGCTGATATCTGCAAACTACTTTTATCTTTTTCTTTTTTGTGTTTGTAGCGTAAATAGTGAAGTATTGTAGAATGTCCAGTATGGTTGACGGCTTCAGCAAATGGGTCATTTGCTTGGCTACATCCTGTAAACTTATAAATTGGCTAAGGTCATCTTTATCATCTTCAAGTCTCCAGGGAGCCCACAAATCAAGCGGTGTCCTTACCCCGCCAATGTAAACAGCCTTACCCTCAGTAGCAAATGAGAATACATTAGGTACAAACAATTGAGGTATAGTCTCCTCATATATTTTATTAATATCGTGTGCTCCATCCAGCCAACTTACAGATGGTCGTACAGGTGTTTTTGCTTCACCTATTACCAGCGGTATACCATTTACATACATGGCAATGTCCGGTATTTTGGTTTCTCTTGCTCTTACCTTTAGCTGATTGGTGAGTATAAAAGTGTTCCGGGTTATATCGTCAAATTCTATAAGCTTAATAACAACATGTTCATTATTCTTACCAATAGGCAGTGAAATTTCATTTCTCAGCCATTTGGAGAACTCTTCATTTGCACGCACCAAACCAACATTCTGAACCGTTATAAGTAGTGCCCTTAGTTTATGTATTACTTCATCAGCCTTATCTGGGTTAGCAGCAATGGCTGGGTTTAACCTGCATAGGGCTTCTTTCAGTTCTCTTTCCAGAAAAACTTCTGATACATCTCTTGGTAGCAGATCCGGCTGAACATATTTCCACTTTGCTTTGTCGCCATACTCAACAGCTGCCTCTCTTACCACGCCTGACTGAATACTATTGAGGTTAACGCCCGTTAACTGGTGTATGATAAAATGCTCTACGGAGTTTTGTTCGTTAAAAGCCATAGCAATTAATTGTTTTCTAGGTATTCATCCAGCCACTTGAACGAATTGCGATATTCGCCATAGTTTGCTGTTATGTATTTGTGTGATAGATAAATAGTTTTCTGATTACCAGCACATTTATACTCTCCTTCTCTGCTTAATAATAGAGACGGGATTAAAAAGAACTTTGCCGGGGATATAACATCAGTTATTGAACCTTCATAACCGATAAGTGCATAGAACATATTTTTCTGCGCAGGCATAACACCTGAATTCCCTATCAACCAATCATCGTTCTTATTCACTCCCTTTACTTCAATAACGCAAATGTTCCCTGAATTGGTTTTAACGATTATGTCAACGCCCTTCTTGTTACCTAATGATAGATATGCATCTTTACCAGCTCTACATAGCAAACTCATCATAATGTATTCTGATGCCAAATTAGTGTTGTAGTTAGTATTTGCCGACCTTGCTGCCATTAGTCAAAGATTTCCCTCAATAAATTCTGTTTCAAGTTCTTTAAAGTAGTCTGTTGCTGCTTCAGTTCCTTAATAGTACTTTCTATTTGCTCTAAAGTTTCCAGTATAATAGCTTGCGTTTTCAAATCTGGTATAGCAACTTCCATTTCTGCCAAATCTTTCCATTTCGTTCTCGGCGATAACGAGCCTGCTGAAGTACTAACTGCATGTTGAATAAATGGATCTGCTGAAATATAGTATGGCAATAAGCCCTGGAGCATTTTCTTTGGGTTTGCCCTTATTACTAAAATATCTCCCGAACAAATACCATCAAAATCAGCAACAGCAACTTTCTTTAAATATGCTCGGCGCTTACCAAACAGCACATCGCCGTTTACAAAACGCTTAGAGAATGTTGTGCCATTGGCAATTTCGCCCCAACCTTGCAATTGAAAGTTATCTGCTTCAATAAACTCCAAACCCACAAAACGGCTTACCTCATTAGCGTGCTCCGGATACTTCTTATCACACTCAGCTATTAACCCGAACGAGGTATTAGTGCAATTTTTACTATCCAACAGATTTCCGAATACTGGCTCTTGGGCAAAAAGACCACTTACCAGTTTTTTCTGTAAGGCTTTCAAATTCTTCTCCTGCCCATCAACATCATCAATTGCCGTTTCTATGCTCTGGAATAATCCGGCTATTTGCTTTTGTTGATCAGGAGGAGGCAAACGAAATTTATATTTAGAAAGCTGAGGCCACTTTAGATAAACTGACATTGTACCTGCAGAATTTGCGTTCACATATTCATAAAATTTGTCGGTTAGCATTATGAATGGTAAAACGCTCTGCTCTAATCCATTTTTAGATTCCAGAGCCCAAATATGAGGAGAGCAAATCCCTTCAAAATCAGCAATTGCGACTTTTCGTTGGTATGCCCTTCGTTTGCCAAATAAAATTTGTCCTGGTTTAAATGTTCTGAAGAATGTTGGCATTTCCTCATTTATCCATGATCCAACTCTTAAACTGCCTGTTTCAATATGCTCAACACTTACATAACGAGCATTTTCTCTTTTGGTAGGATTGGTCTCATTTATTTCAATATGGTCAACGTAATCTCCATATTCAACTATCGGCCACAATGTTTTATTTAACCTTGTCATTCTATACCTAAGTTTTTAAGCTGGTTAAATATGTCAGCGATATTCCGATTCATTTTGTCTTGGTCAAATTTTACTTTTGCCACTAAGTTCTCCAAAAGATGCTGTTCGGTACTATTCTCTTGTTTCACATACAATTGAATGCTTAAATTACCTTGTTGTGAGTTTAGTATTTCTTTGTTTGTTACGATTTTTGCAAATCCTTCAATTTCATTGAAGTTCCAATAGGCATCTGCAATTCTCTTTATGTGTTCAGGTTTTAAAAATGCCGTGCTGCGTTCTATTCTGATTTCATCTTTCGCATCAATAAAAATGATTTTGCCTTTGCGTTCTTTTGGTTTCTTCATCCGGCATACCAACAAGCAACTTTCCATGCTGCTGTTGTAGAACAAATTTTTACCCAGCCCTATAACGGCATCAACATAATCCAACTCTATCATCTTCTTGCGTATATCGTTTTCACTGTCCCGAAATAACACGCCGTGTGGCCATAGCACTACGCATCGGCCGGTATTGGGATTCAAGCTCTTCATTATATGCTGCTGGAACGCATAGTCGGCGCATCCTTGAGGTGGCGTACCCCATATGTTTCGTCCAAAAGGGTCATTCAGCCATTTCTGTTGACTCCACTTCTTTATACTATACGGTGGATTAGCCATTATCACATCAAACTGTTTCAGTTCATCATTCTCCAATAACTGCGGGCTATCCAGAGTATCGCCCTGCACAATCTGGAACTCATCCACATTGTGCATGAACATATTAATGCGGGCAATTGCAGAAGTGATCAGGTTCAGTTCTTGTCCGTATAATTTCAGCGTCCTGTATTCCTTACCTTGTTCTTTAAGATGTAGTGCCGCACTTAGTAATATACCACCACTACCGCAAGTAGGGTCGTAGATGCTTTCATTGCTCTTGGGGTCAGTGATCTGGGTCATAAGTTTTACCACCGTTCTGTTGGTGTAAAACTCTGCTGCTGTATGTCCGCTATCATCTGCAAATTTCTTGATTAGGTATTCATAAGCTTCTCCCATTATGTCATGAGGCACGTCAGCCACCGTGAGTTTCATTTTGCTAAAATGCTCTATCAGATCCAGCATTTTTTCATCGCTCATGCGGCGCTTGTTCGTCCATTGTGCGTCACCAAACACATCATGCAGCATCTCAAAGTTGGCTTTCTCAATACCATTCAGTGCTTTTTGCAGGTGGCTGCCCACATCTACCGTACGCTTTCTTACATCCTCCCAATGGCAGTTCTTTGGTATCTGAAAACGGTGGTTTTCTGCAAACTCAGCATACTCCAGGTCGCCGCCGCTTTCTTCTTTTGCCAATTCATATTCTTCATCCCACAAATCGCTTACGCGTTTAAAGAAAAGTAATGGGAAAATGTATTGTTTAAAGTCGGCTGCATCAATCATTCCACGCAGGATATTGGCGGCTCCCCAGAGGTAATCTTCAAGTTGTTTTTGTGTCATTTTTGTTTTCTTTTTTTATCGGGTTCACACAACCTACAAACTTACAATAATCTTTCAACCATCTTCCTGCTCATTTCCCCCATTTAGCGCAAGTGTTTCCCGCTTGGCATAGTCTCCCGACTATGTCATACCGGTACCCGATCTCCTTATCGGCGAATCTTCCGGCAAGTGACCATGTCGCCCCCTCGGGGCTATTTTTTATGACGTTGCAGAAAACGCACTATCATAGATTTTCTTTTTGCCCTGTTGCTATGCCGGTTGTAACTTGTATTGATGTTGCAGGAAATGTGGCAAAGAGGCATGTATGGTGATTTTTTTTACTTCTCGGGATGCGCACTAAGTGAGAAGAAGTGGGAAGTTTTTGCGCAGTTTTGGGAAGCTGTGGGAAGCGGTACTTCCCACCTTTTTATTGAGAATCAATGAAGTAGGTCCAAACTGCGCAGAAGAAAAAAATGCGCAGTTTCTATTGCCGCCCGGTCCTGCGAAGGGCAGTAGCCCGGCTGAGACAGCAAGCAAAGTGACAGTAATTGTGTACTGCATTTTTGTAGCAGCACACTAATGATAGTGGGGGGTAGCGTATGTGTATGATGCTATATTGCATAGTATAAAAATGGCAATATGAGCAGCAAAACATTTCGCGGCCGTATCATAAAAGGCGGCATATTATTTAGTGTATTGGTGGGTGGTTTACTGCTGGCAGTAACAGCATTCCTGCCCGGTTGCAGCCTGGTTGATGACGCAATTGACGAGGCCATTTCATTCGACGGCATTTTCCAATCGAGCGACGGTTGGGAAATAGACCTCACAGGCAGTTCGGCATTGGTAACAAAAGAAGGAACACCGAGAAACAGTCTCACTTCCAGTTTCTGGAATCTGATGATGGCTGAGATGGTGCGCACCGGCAACAACACCTGGAAAGGTAAGGTGCGGGAGTATAATTTCGAGGATATGGTAGAAGGCGTGGCAACAATTTCGGGCAACACCCTCACCGTAACCCCCTCCGGCTCTACGCCTTATTCCTTCAGCAAGGTAACGAGTTCGGGCAGTGGCTCGGGTAGTGGTTCAGGCAGTGGCAGCGGCTCGGGTAGTGGCAGTGGTTCGGGCTCAGGTAGCGGCACCGGCTC
>JBIKSN010000160.1:0-7243 GCA_044348585.1 Flavipsychrobacter sp. | reverse complement strand
GCGGCTTCCTGCTGCTGATCCAGCAATGCCTGCAATTGTTCCAGACGCTGCCGTTGCGCTGCTATCTGGTCATTGGTCGACTTAAGTTGGCGCTTCGTATTTTCTTTCTCGTCGCGCAGCACATTGATCTTGTTGTTTAGCTCCTTGGCGGTACTTTCCAAAGTGGCTATACTGTCTTTCAGACGGTTGATACGGTCATTGAGCGCTGCAATGTTGTTTTTCATTTCAGCGTTGGCTGCCGACAGTTTTTTGTTCATGTCCTGCTGCTCGCCCAGTTGTTTGGCAAGAGCATTCTTCTCAGCTTTCTCTTTTTCTGCACGGGCTGTTTCAGCGTCATATTTCTTTTTGGAAACGATGCATGAAGTGTTGGTGGTGGTCATCAGACCGACCCCTGCGAAGATGATCAGCGCTTTTTTCATTGAGTTGTGGTTTTAAATGGCGGTACAAAAACTGTACCAGATGCAAAAGTAAGCCAATTACACACTGTTGTGTATGTAAAAGATACCCACACTAATGTGGAAAACTTAAGATATCATTTCTGCAGGATAACTGCTGCAACACTATTTCAGATGAGTATCAAAATAGTCAGTGATCTTCTGCATCAGATGCACTCGGTCTTTGCCACGAACATTATGCTCGTGTCCCGGATAGACGAAATAGTCTGCTTGTACGCCCTCGTCAACGCATTTTTTGATGAAATTGATGCTGTGCTGCCACACTACTACGTCATCATTTGTTCCGTGTATCAGCAGTAATTTGCCTTTCAGATTTTTTGCTTTGTCGAGGAGGTTGGCATTATCATATCCTTTCGGGTTGTTAGCCGGCAGGTCCATATACCGCTCTGTATACATTACCTCATACATTTTCCAATCGATTACCGGGCCACCGGCCACACCGCATTTAAAGACGTCGGGGTGTTTCAGCATCAGCGATGTGGTCATGAATCCGCCATAGCTCCAGCCATGTACGCCCATACGTTTACTGTCAACGTACGGAAGTGACTTCAGGTAGTTGACTCCTTGCAGTTGGTCAGCAATTTCTACGTCACCCAGATGGCGGAAGGTTGCCTGCTCAAATTTCAATCCGCGGTTCCAGCTACCTCGACCATCCATGGTGAATACCACATATCCGTGTTGGGCCATGTACTCGTACCAGAGATTGCCACTCTTAGGGAAAGAGTTGTGGAGTAACTGTACGTTGGGTCCGTTGTAGAGATACACAATCGTTGGGTATTTTTTATTCTTGTCGAAGTTTACCGGCAGTATTAGTTTCCCATAGAGTGGTGTTACGCCGTCTGCTGCTGTAATGGTCACTTCTTTGATTTCCGGGCGGTTATAGGCAGCTAATGTATTTTCAGACTTCATTATCTCGTAAGAGCCCGACCCATCTGTGGCATGTACAAAGGTGTTCTTTGGTATTCCTGCAGCGGAATAGATATCCAAAACATAACGGCCGTCGCTATTGCATATCGCGGTGTGCATACCTGGCTCTTTGTCTATGCGTTTCATGGATCCGTCATCTATGCTCAGTGAGTACATATGTTTCTCCATAGGCGATTCCTTCGATGTGGTGATCACGAGTTTGTCTTGGGCGGCATTAATGCCGGCTATCTCATTTACAACCCAGTTGCCTGCAGTCAATTGCTTTTTTAGCTTTCCATTGGTATTGTAGAGGTACAAATGATTGAATCCATCGCGTTCGCTCTGCCATATGAATTCGTTGTTTCGTCCGTCAATAAATGTGAGTGGGTGGGTGGGGTGAACGTACTTAGGGTGAGTTTCCTCAAACAAGGTCTTAATTTTCTCACCGGTAGCGGCGTCATACTGGTTCAGCCACAGATGGTCTTGCTCGCGATTCAGAATAGCCACGTAGATCGACTTTTCGTCAGGGCTCCAGGTCACACAGGTCAGGTAATGGTCTCTATTTGTTTCACCTGTCTGAAGCGTAACCGAAGACCCGCTTGCAATATTATATACCACCAGGCTCACCTCATGCGACTTGCCGCCGGCCATAGGGTATTTGATCATGTTCTGAGCGGCTGGTGAAGCATCCCATTTGATGATTGGGTAGTCGTTTACCATTGTCTGATCCATCCTGTAGTAGGCTAGATAGGTGCCGTTAGGGGAGAAGAATATGCCACGGTCAATACCGAATTCATCCCGGTGAACTGCTTTACCACATATTATATTCTTGTCCTTTTCTGACGAGATGGCCGTGTTTTGTCCTGAATTTCGGTTTCTGATGAAAAGATTGTTATCTGCCGTGTAGGCAATATTCAGGCTCTTGTCAACTGTGATGTTCTCGGCATTATCCGGTAGGGTAGTGACCAACTGCCAGCTCCACGATTTGTCGCTTAGGGTGCCCACATATATTTTGCCTCCTTTTTGCACGTACGCGCGGTCTTTGTCTATCCATTTCATGGAAGATACATTCACGCCTGCAGGTTGCCCGTCGGTGAGGCTGATGTTAAAAGAGGTGCGGGTGTTCCTGTCGTAGTCGGTTACTTTCCATACATCAGTATTCCCTTCTTTTACAGTTTGCCACAGGCGTGCCGTACCCGGTTGCCATGAGGCATTTTTTATCCCCTTTGCGGCCAGCGTTGTTGCCATTCCGTTCGTAGCTTCGGCAATTGTGAAGTTCTTTTTCTGTGCATGTACCTGAACCGTCAATAATGTTGCTGACAGCAGCAAGTACTTATGAATATTACGCATAGTTGATCATTGAGATCAACAAACATAACATAAATGCCACACAATGGGAAACAACGCCTCAGGCAAGGTTGTCGATGAGTTTGTGCTTTAATGCGAACAGTACTAGACCGGCTTTTGATTTGATTCCGAATTTTTCAAATATCGATTGCCTGTACCCATCTACTGTGCGGGGTTGAACAGACATAAGATCGGCAATTTCCCGGTAGGTATATTCATGCTCGTCGCAGGCCAGTTTGATGAATTCCTTTTCACGTTCGGACAGTCGCTCCATTATGATTCCGGTATCCAGTGGCGCATTGGTGTTCTCTTTGGCTGTTAGCGCCAAAGACATGTGTTCGTTGTGGAAATACCCCCTCGTAAAGATCTCTTCCAACGCCTGTTTCATCATAGCGGCTGTGCAGTTTTTCTGCAGGTATCCGCGCACCCCTTGCCTGAAGAGACGCACCAGTTTATTCTCATCGTGGTTCAGTGTCAATATCAGCACCGGGCATTTCATACCGCGTATGTTCATTACTTCAACCACCTCATCGCCGTCCATTTCGGGCATAGAAATGTCCATTATTATCAGGTCGGGTTGGTGGCGTAGCGGAAATGAGTTGACAAAATCCCGCCCGTTATCATATTGCGCTATTATGGAATATGGCCCCAGTTTTTCTATCAGTTCTTTCAGGCCGTTCCTGATGATCACATGGTCGTCAACCAGAATTATCTTTTTCATAGTCTTCAAGTCAATGAGTTTTACGCTGCTTTTAGTGTAAACAGGTAGCTGCATCCTTTGCCGGGAGCAGTATCAATAAGGCAATTCAATCCGGCCATTTCGGCTCTTTTTAATATGTTGCGCAGCCCCGAGGCTTTTTTAGAGTTGAAAACCAGGTCCCGGTCAAATCCGCGACCATTGTCTTGCACCATCATTCTGAAACCATTTTCGCCGTGTATCTCTACAACCATCTTTTTCGCGCCTGAGTGCTTTATGGCATTATTCACTATCTCCTGAAAGATACGAAAAACAAGCAGTTCCGTATCTTTAGTGAAGGGCGACTGAAAGGAACTTTCGGGCATTTCTATCAATATACGACGAAGCGCATTTATACGGTTAACTTCTAACGAGATCGCTTCCGTTAATCCCGATGATTTAATGTATTCGGTGTTGAATGATCGGCTCAGGAGTTTTATTTGCTCAGATGCCTCATCCAGATATCCATCTATTGGTTGGTAGAGGGCCGCGTTTTCTTCGCTGTCCATTTTTTTGTTCTCAATGGTGATGCGCATACAAGTGAGGATGTGACCAATATTGTCGTGCAGTTCCAGCGCGAAACGCTCCATCATGTGTTCGCTCATTTCGGTTTCGGCGCGGCGCATCTCCTGTTCATAACTTAGCGCCATTTGGGTCATCTTTATCTCTTGTTTCAACCGGTTCTTACCCGAAATATATATGGAGATGAACAGACCTGCGACCAACAATAATAGCAGTGCTGTTGTCAAAAGGACTCCCAGTACGAGGTGATTATTTTCCATCGACTTGCATTTGTGGGGGTTGGTGGTAGCGTTTAAACAGGTGGAATGAAAATGCGATCATCAGGTACTTAAGCGAATCAAGCCAGGTGTTTATGTCCAGAATGTACTCGGGTGTACTCTCGTTCATCAGAGACGGCAGGGCAATAAAGAATGTGAATGTTCCGCAGTGATACAGGATCAATGCGAAGCTCAGCATCCGTACTGGTGTCGCCATTTGACGATTGTCTCCTGTTTCATTCAGGAAAACGGTGTACAAATAGTCCAGCGTTACACAAAGTCCACCAACAGCAAATGCAAAGTTCGCGAAGGTGTTTATTCCGAATATTACAATTGAGACGAGCCAAACAAAAGAAAAAGTTGAGAGACATATTTTCTTCAGTTTGTGTTTAGTATTTTTTTTCTGCAGTGTTGTAGAAGCAAGTATCAAGAGAAAAGTATCCAACAACAGGAAAATGTTGAAAACGAAGTTTGTGTGGTTCGGGTTCATTATGCTAGTGATGTCACTTCCAATTGATGTCGCTGCTTCGATCATCAATATTTGTACAGATGCCGGTAGCCAGTTGCGGTATATCAAGCCGGCAAGTATAGCTACAATAGCACAACACACGGGAATTATGACATAGTAATGTTGCATTTATCTTAAAAAAGTCCGCGAAATAAATAGGGGGTCTATTTACTTCGCAGACATCATTAAAGTGATAGATCAGTATGATTGTTCTGCTGGTCGTGCCATGTCGGCGTTCCACAGATATACGCCACATCTTTTTGGACAAGGGGAGTTGTAATCTGCGGCTCTGTTAGTGAAATTTCCCAATACTACGTCTGTGTCATCCAGACAATCCACATTGTCATACTTCAGGTACAAAGTCACACAGTGAGGAAATTCTACGTAGGATGTTTTCGACGGCAGAAGCGCCTTGTAGGTCGAGTGGCTGAATGTCAGACTGAATAATTGCGCATTTTGGCGATCAACTGCCTGGTTATCAATGAAAAGTTTCGAGATCACGCTCCACGAATAGGTTACGCTTTGCACGTTGCGGCCAATAACCACCTTATTCATGCCATAATATACATTGTCAAAATAGTCAATACCATAGCGGCTTTGGGTTGTGCCGCCCAGCCCGTTACTGCCATCTTGGGTGATCGTGCCATTGTCATTTATCGTGAAGTACACATCACGGCTGATGAGCAGATAGGTTTCATAGCGGCGCATAAAATCGGTATCGGGCAACGGGCTTCCGTATATTTCGCACAATTGTGCAGTTAGAAACCAGCGATTGGTTACCGCGTTGTACCTGTGAATGAATCTAATCGCAAGTCGATCCATTGGCACTGGATTCAGGTTGTTCAGTTGAAGAACTGTGTTTTGAAAGTCAACCCAATTTACACTAAGGTCAGTAAGGAAATTCTGGTTGGTACCTGTGTCGCGATAGGCATATGCGAAGTTGTATTTGCCTTCGTCGTTCATTGACTTGTTCATTACAAGCGGGCGGATGTCATCTCCATGATTGTGCATGTGGTTAATTGTTTCTTGTGTGAATTGAATTTTATAACGGTGCAGTTATAGTTCCGTTTGATTATCGCAAGTTACGACGTCACTTCCGATAATACATGCATATGCGCATCTATTCATGGTTATATACGGGGTTTTTCCCGTACCGGCAGTACCGTGATAATCCGGTACAGGCAATGCGTATATTCCCGTTGTGCAGGTGCCTCAGCAGTATCATCTTTGCAGTAAGAAAACGCCAAATACTAAAGCGGAAATGTCGTGAGGTAGCCAAGGCTCCGCAGCCGCTATCTAATTGTTTTGGCGACGATTCTAAACTGATCATTATCGAATCCAATAAATAAAAGTTGAATTGACGATATTTTCTATCACTATGAAAACCAACGTAAAATGATTTTACTGATTGTAGCGATCTGTTTACGGCTTCTGATGAGCGAGGGGCATATAAGCAAAACCGCAAGGAATTAGACCAGACTAATTCCTTCCTTGTGTGTCCTTCGCTTTTTGCTAAATGGTTAATATAGAAATATCTATACCTTTGAGCATAGGATGAACAACGTATCTATGAAAAAGGTAGTAACAGCCATTTGCTTTTTGATAACCTCTATGGTATACCGCAGCAACGCCCAAATGACGGCCACCGATTTTACAATCAATGACTGTTCCGGGGTGTCGCACCATTTGTTCGGTGAGCTGGATGGGGGCAAAATAATCGTTGCAGTTTTTGTAATGCCGTGCTCAGGGTGTATGATTCCCGCAATTGATGCGCAGAACGTAGTTCAAAGTTTTGCCACCTCACATCCCGGTCGTGTAGAGATGTACCTTGTTGATGATGATGGTCTGACGACTTGCACAGAACTGGATTCGTGGAGAAATGCAAATGGCTTGCATATCATGCCTACTTTTTCTGATCCTGCGTTCGTGCAGACCCAATATGGCACTCCGGGTATGCCGAAAGTTGTGGTGTTGGGCGGTACCGATCACAAGGTCTATGATAATCAGAATAATACTTTTGATATGGAACAATTGAGGAGTGGCATCAATGCCGCGCTAGGTATTCCGTCATCAACGCGTTCTGTTAAAATGTCTACCCCGTTTTTTTCTATCTCACCCAATCCGGCTACAACAACTGCTGTAGCTATGATCAATGTGGTAGCTGATCAGATGGCGTATTTTTATTATATCGATAAATCCGGACGGGTTGTAAAGACAAAAACTGTTCAGTTGCGGAAGGGAATGAACTCACTTAACATCGACCTGACCGGACTTTCTCAGGGCGAATACATTGTGCGCCTTTCGGCAGGAAATGAAACCGGTGAGACTCGGTTGATTGTACGATAGGCAGGGGTGGTTTTTTTGACAAAGTAATCACTGAATGCTATTTCTTTAGCGGGCTGAGGTGTGTGCAATCTCTCTCGTTTCACGGTGCATAACCTTTTTTCTGTTCGTACTGAGCATATTTGTTTATTTTCCCATTAATTTGCCTACCTTTGCACCTCAAAATTTA
>JBIKSN010000159.1:0-7261 GCA_044348585.1 Flavipsychrobacter sp. | reverse complement strand
GGATCGTTGCGTACTGCCGCAGCATCGTTGATAGCAACACTGCTTTCGTCTTTAGGCACGTTAGCTTCAACAGACTGAGCAGATGGCGCAGCAACAGGCGCCTTTTGTGCAGCTCCGCTTGCTTCTGCAGCCGTAACGGCAGGCATTGGCGTTGGCACACCGGCTACCGGTATGTTTGCAGTTGTAACACCACGACCTACGGTGGGGAGCGCGTTTATTGCAGACCTTCCGGACTGCTCTTTCTTTCCACCGGCAGCTACTGAATTGGAGGCTACACCACTGCTTAACACAGGATTGCCATTTTTCAGGTCAGCGTTCTGACTGCCGGGAGCTACATGGGTTGTCTTTCCATTACCAATACGTCCTGCTGTTTTAGAGACAGTACCTGTTGACTTCTTGCCGGCAGCACCTGCTGACGTAAGATCTGTTTTGGAGGCTACTGTTGCTATGTTGCCCGAAGCGTTACTGTTTTCAGTATGCGCCGCCCCATTACCTGCTGCAACTTTACTGTCCGTAGCCGGATTGCTTGCAGCTACTACGTCTTGAGAGGCGGTTGTCTTTTCTACGGTATTTGCCGCTTTGCTTGCAGTGGCGGTCAGCCTGCTTTCTGGACTCTCGCTGCTGCCCGTGTGGTCGTTTGACGCGAGTGCGCCACCTTTCGTTACTACTTCTTTCTTTACCGAATATGTTTTAGTTGTATTACGTTTTACGTCAGCTCCCCTATGGGTGTTGCCATCAATTGTAATGGTTCCAGTAGTAGTACCGTCGGCTCCTACGGTACCTGACACGCTATTCAGCGTAGCTTCTGTCCTGGTATTTGTCGCAGATGCACTTGCCGTATGCCTTGGTTTTTCAGGCAAACTGCCAGACATACGTCCATTCACCCTGCCTGCCACGCGCTGCTCATCGCGCACCACAGTCTCGGTTCCGCTTGCAACATAGTTTGCCGTTGGTTCGTTGTTCACCGCTTCTATTCCGGGCTCATCCAATTCAGCTACGTTGCGATTGCGGAATGCGTTGGAGAACTCATAGCTGCCAACAGCTACGGTACCCACCAGCGATAGTGCTGCAACCACACTGAATAGCCTGCGCCAGTAGAATATACCGATGCGTCGCTCTTCCTGCGGCATTTCTTTATCGAGAAGGTCGCGCATATTGAGCCATGCGCCGCTCCTTTCCCGCTCTTCGCCCCCGCCGAGGCGTTGCCTCACGAGGTCGTCGACTTTGATGAAATTTTTATCCATAAGGATAAATGTTTTTGTTTTTAAAAAATTCAGTTTTCATATCCCGCATCACTTTTTCAGATGCAACTCCAATCTTTCAATCTTTTCTTTCAGTATTCTCCTTCCTTCCGACAAATGCCATTTCGATGTTCCTTCGCTTATTCCTACCAGATTTCCTATTTCTTTGTGTGTCAACCCCTCCATTACATACATATTGAATACAGCCCTTGTAGCGTCCGGCAACTCATGCACCAGCTTTATCAGCTGATCGTAGTAGAGTTTGTCGGCATGGTCTTTATGCACCAGTTCGTCTTTTTCTACCAGCACTATCTGACTTGAGTATTTGGCGTTCTGTTTCACATAATCGGCTACCGCATGGAAGACGATCTTCCTGATCCAACCTTCAAAAGAACCCTGGAAATTGTATTGTTTTATCTTCTGGAACGCCCTCAGATATCCGTTATTCAACACCTCTTCTGCCTGCTCTTCATGATCGATATACCGGCGCACCAATGCCATCATTTTGGGATAGAACAGCCGATACAACTTCTCCTGAGCCATACGATCATTTCGTATGCACCCTTGAATAAGCTGTTCCAACTCAGAGGTCTGGCCAACTGCACTATATGCCAAAGCTATAGACAAGTATATTGGTTATTAATATCAATCAATTAGAAGTAAGACCGCACGTTATCCGGAAAGGTTGGGTAACGGGGGCACATTCAGGTAAATTTATGAAAAATTATCAATATTTGACATGAAAACTCCGTCAAAACGTGTTTGTCGGAGAGCAAAACTCAAAAACATGAAAACTATTTCAATTTGTCGTTCTCTCGGTGGCGGTTGGCGTCCCTGATGTTTTTCTTTTCAAAGTTGCGCTCCAATGCCGTAGTGAGGTCCACACCCGTCTGGTTCGCCAAACAGATAAGCACCCACAGCACATCGGCCATCTCATCGCCCAGATCTTTGCCCTTGTCACTTTCTTTGAACGACTGTTCGCCATAGGTGCGCACCATCAGGCGCGACAGTTCGCCCACTTCCTCCATGAGTATACCCAGATTGGTCAGCTCTCCGAAATACCGCACTCCCACTGTCCTTATCCATTCGTCCACCCGCTGTTGCGCCTCTTTTATTGTTATTTCCACCGCAATTAGTATTTGTTAGTTTACACAAAATAATAGAACTTTCCCGTTTTTACAGCCTGTTTCAGCCCATTCGGGGTCAGGCAATTCAAAGCAGTAAGGATAGCAATGTACGCAACAGATATTGAAGCAGCCAACGCGCTCAAAGAAAAGACCGCCGAGGTACGGAAGAGTATAGGAAAAGTAATAGTAGGGCAGGAGGATGTGGTAGAAAAGCTCATCATCGCCATTTTGTGCAACGGCCATAGCCTGCTGGTGGGTGTGCCGGGCCTGGCCAAGACCCTGCTGGTAAAAACAATTGCCGATGTGCTGGACCTCTCGTTCAAACGCATACAGTTCACGCCCGATCTAATGCCCAGCGACATCGTGGGGGCTGAGATACTGAACGAACAGCGTGCCTTCCAATTCATAAAAGGTCCCATTTTTGCCAATATTGTTCTTGCCGATGAGATCAACCGTACGCCGCCCAAAACACAGTCGGCCCTGCTGGAAGCCATGCAGGAACGCAACGTTACCGCAGGTGGCGTGCTGTACAAGCTACCGTCTCCCTTCTTCGTTCTGGCCACCCAGAACCCGATAGAGCAGGAGGGCACCTACCCGCTGCCGGAAGCACAGCTGGATCGTTTTATGTTCCAGGTGACGCTCGACTATCCGAGTTTTGCCGATGAGGTGTCTATTGTGCGCAACACAACCGGCGCTCAAACCCAGGAACTGACCCAAGTAATGAGCGGCGCTGAGATACTGGCTTTCCAGGAACTGGTGCGCCGTGTACCGGTACCTGATAATGTGCTGGAGTATGCGGTGGGACTGGTGCAGAAAACACGCCCCGGCACTACCGGTGCGGCAGCCGCTGCTACCCAATACCTTGCATACGGCGCTGGCCCACGTGCATCGCAGTATCTGGTACTTGGCGCAAAATGCCACGCACTCATTCACGGCAAATACTCTCCGGACATAGAAAATGTGCGCGCCATGGCTATGCCGGTGCTGCGCCACCGTATACTGCGCAACTACAAGGCGGAAGCCGAAGGAATGACGCAGGAGTCGCTCATCAAACAACTCATGTAATATGGAAAACATACAGCAGAAAGCCGACTTACTGCGCATGGGCTTCACCCAAAAACTGGCCGAACTTGCCGCTGATGCACCGCGTAAATGGGGCAAGATGAATGTGCAACAGATGATAGAGCACATGAGCGACTACGTGCGCATAGCCAACGGTAAGACACCAATGGAAGTACTGACACCGGCCGAGAACATAGACCGCATGCAGGCTTTTCTGGCATCAGAAAAACCGTTTCGTGAGAATACTCCCAACCAACTGATGGCAGACGAACCACCACCTGTGCGAAATGCAACAAAAGAGGAAGCGATAGCCGAGTTGCAACAAGAAATTGATCACTTCTTCAATGTCTTTGAAAGCGAACATGGCAAGAAGCTGAACAGTCCTTTCTTTGGCGTGCTCAATTTCGAACAGCAGGTGCAACTGCTCTACAAGCACAGCACACACCACCTGCGCCAGTTTGGTGTTGACGTGTAAAAAGCAAAAGATCATCACAATAGTCAAGCCACCTACGGGTGGCTTTTTTTTCGACGCTATTCTTCGCATGAGCTTTCAATGCTCATTTCTGCAATATATAAGTTAGCTTTACGGTAGGGCTTGCACTCATTGCGGACCGGCTCATTTTCTTCATTTCTCAAAACACAGGTCATGAGACAACACCATTACAGATACATCTCCAACATCTTCATGGCGCTGCTGCCGCTGTTTTTCTGTGCTACTATCGCACCAACCGATCTAAGTGCACAGTTAAAGAAAGAAGTGAAGCGCAGCAATGTGCGCCTGGCAAACGAAGAGCGCAACATGATAAGTGTGAGGACCATTCTCGCCAACCCAAAACTTATATCGGCCAAGGCAAGCTGCGAGGTTACCGGTTTCACCATTTCGTTTCTGCCGGAGGGAGGCTACATCTATGGCCCGTTCAAAACCGATGGATCTGCCATAAAGCCCGAACATTGCAAGTACCTGAAAGAAAATGCCGAAGCCAATGTGAAGATATTCATCGAAAACATTCGTATGTCGTGCAACGGTACGAGCGTTGATGAAACGCCGATTGTGATCAGGTCTTTTCCTTAGATGAACAGAGCAATCAAATAATTCACCTTTTAAAACACACTTTATGTTTACCCAAACTACAAGTAAGATCAAGAGCGCTACATGTGCATTAGTTGCTGTCATTATTGTATCCGTCAGCACATCCGCATTTGCACAAGATTTCAAAAAAGAAGGCAATGTGGTCACCTACAATGGCAACAGGATCACGCTCTCTGCGTCTGAAAGAGACACAATCGTAGTAGTGGATCCTATTACGAACAAAGAGATCATGCAGGTGCGCGTAAAGGACCCGCGTCCGTTGCTGGTCAATGGTAAAAAGATCCACCAGTACAACTTTGTAACATCTATGCCATCGCGCAAGGAAAAAAACTTCAGCCTTGAGGAACAACTTGCCACCAATCTGGCACTGAAATTCAATTCATTCCCCGATGGCAACTACCGTGTGTATGCATCTTCATTTGTTCTCGATGACCAGGGAAAAGTGGTTTACTTTGAGTACAGCCATCTGAGCGCCCGCGATGACCAGGGGAAAGAGCTGCCCGTTACCGATGAGCAGAAAAAGTTAATAGGCAAAGAGATCGCCGGCAACTGCCGTTTAGTAACCATGAATCCCGCAAAACTGGACGGGAAACCGGTTGCAGTGCTTTCAGATCTCTTTCTGCAGGACTACAAGTTTACCGTAAGGAACCACGTTACCGACTATGTGAAAGCGAACAATTGATCAGAACAGTGTACACTCCGCCAGAAAATAAGTGTGTCACAAAATGCAGCACCGTGTGGTTGCCTGTGGTTGACATGTTGATCACCACCCTTGTTTTACCTTTCTATACCAGTAGAGCAATTGCGCAGAGTGTCAATGATATAGGCAGCACCATTACTGTTCGTGGCAACACTATCGGACTATCGAAGCCGCGCACGGATACGATAATTGACCTTAGTCCGCACCACCCCGAGCCGGACCAGATACGAATTACGGGCCCCGAGCCGATCTTCCTGAATGGAAAGGTAGTTTACCGCCCTGACGAGGACTCGACAATAGTGCTGCCGGAGGAAAGTATGCGCCAACTGGAGAGCAAACTCACCGAAAACGCTGAAGAGATTCTCCGACATTTCCCTGATGGTAGCTATTCCGTTTACAGTCCCCAATACCTTGTGAACGAAAAAGGCGAGATCATTTACTACATCTTCAACGGACTTAGTGCCGACTCTGATGACCAGCCTCGCATGATGGTGTCAGAAGTGCAGAACGAGTCAGTCTCTCAGATTCTGGACGAAACCGCAAAAGCGATAAAACTCAGGCCCGCGACAAAGAATGGAATCCCTGTTCCTGTGTTCATAAAGGTTCGGCTCAGCCGATTCAGTTTTAAAGTAAAGAATCACTTCATCTTCCGCAAAGCTTATTACGATTAAGCGGGGGCTGATACGCGCGATTTCTTGTTTCCTTTTTTTGTACTTTTCGGCCTGTACGCAGTCACCCAATACCATTTAGCCCAATGAAAAAGAACATTCTCCTTTCATCAGCAATTCTTGCTCTTTCTGTTACCGGCCATGCACAGGCGTTTGTAGCCGGCGGTGGCTTCTTCATGCGGGGCGACCTTCGCTATCGCCCCGGCAAGGTAGTAGTAGATACAGTTTCTGTTGTGGACCCCGCAACGGGTGCCGAACAGTTTGAAGCGCGCGAGGATACTACCTTTCCGTCCTACATCAACGGTCGCAAAGTATATGAGTATGACGAAGTGACCACGCCTGTCATCTTCAGTGAGAGCAACGAGTCACAGCACGAATACTTGCTGAACAGGATGAAGGGCATCCTGATGATCACGAAGTTCTATGAATACGGTGCTTCTGCCCGCCTCAACCTGCGCAACATTATTGTAGATGAACGCGGCAAGGTGATCTTCTATGAGTTCTTCGGTATGCGGGGCGTCACTGCCGAGAACCGTTTTAAACCACTCACCTTCCCCGAGCTTACTGTGGCACTCAACCAATTCATGACAGAACTACCGCCCATAAAACCCGCCACTGTTGATGGCAAACCGGTTATGGCATATGCCGGAACCGACTTTCACCACATCCGCATTGAGAAAGTAGGCAACAACCTTGCATTCAGCTACGACGGCATGGTGTACCCCGAATAAGAGAATATTAGTTATATTTATGTAGCCAACTATTTCTCTATGCAGCTGCTACTCCGTCTGGTAATATCGTCTATCGCTGTTGCATCGGCATTTTCATTGTCGGCCACAGGCCAGCAATTTCAGGAAGTTGACGGCCTGTTTTCCCGAAAAGACTGCAAGGCACTGCCGGGCAAAACAAAACCTGACTCCATCTGCCTTTCTGACCCCATAACAAACAGCAGAACATTGGTTATAAACGACCGTTCAGGTTATCCGGCAACCATTAACGGCGATAAGATATACGAGTACCATGAAGTAGGAAAACCTGCGTCAGTAGCCACCGGACAACAAACATTGAAGGATCATCTGTTTACCGGTATGGACAATATGGTACGGTCTTATTTCCGAAATAACACATCGCTACAGTCACTCAGAATAGACATCAGAAACGTAGTAGCAGACAAAACCGGGAACATTGTTTTCTATCAATTAGGCCCCATAAAAGGTTTGGCTGATGGCAGAGCACGCATCTTGCAACGCGACGAACTCTCAGCCCGCATCAGTGAGCTCATGAGCAAATATCCGGCCATGAAACCCGCCCAAATAAAAGGGCGAAATGTTGCGGCCTACACCAATCTCAATCTCGGATTGTACAACGTAAAG
>JBIKSN010000011.1:0-25792 GCA_044348585.1 Flavipsychrobacter sp. | reverse complement strand
AGGCTCAAAAATTCATCGAAGTCGGTGCCTCCGGTGCCGCTAACTTTTTTGGCGAAGATCGGATTCGCGTCAACATCATACTTTGCTATGTAAAAGTCGTAAAGCCCTGAAGATGTGAGTGTTGTTGACGCGGTCCATGGACTAAAGTTTGAAACTCCCTGGAAGAACCCTGCGACATATAGAAACCCACCGCTCACTTTTAGCGAGCGGGGAAAACAATCAACGGAGGAGATACCAGGCAAACCGTAATTGTGTCCCCAGATGACGTTTCCGGTAGGGTCATACTTAATAAGGTAGGCGGTTCCATCTGTGGCGCTGCTAAAAGTAATTGTAGGTGAAACCACCATTGTCGTGTTAAATACTCCACCTACATAGACGTTTCCTGAAGGGTCGGTATCCAAAGAAAGTGTGACGTCATAAACAGTGGGACCTCCTAGTTGTTTCGCCCATTGAAAAGTTCCGGTTGAAGAGTACTTGGCAACAAAACCATCGCCGTACATAGTAAGACTGGTACCACCCGCAAATGGAAGGGTGGTTGAGCCGGCTCCGGGGTCGAAATCTATACCTGCCGATTGATAGTAGCCGCATATTATGACATTACTGCTTGCATCAGTTGTCAGATACCATACAGCGTCATACAAAGCACCGCCGGTACTGAATCCCCATAGAAAACTACCTGCTGAGTTATAACAGGCAAGGTAAATATCGTCTACACCTGCGCTGGTTACGCTGAACGTTCCGGGTCCCGGATCCAAGTCCATAGTTCCCTGAAATTTACCCGCGACATATACATTTCCGTTGGGTGCCACTTTAATTGTGCGGCCCTCATCGTTTGAGGTACTGCCCATCTTGTTTGCCCAAATGGCAGACTGGGAGTAACCTCCCGATGCGAGTAATAGGGTAACTAATAGGGTAACTAAATATTTCATATGAAGGCGCTTATCAATATTTACAAATGTAATGTAATTTCACAAAATATTACTCGCAATGTTTGAAGCTACTATGAAAGACCGTTCAACCTAATACAAGGTTGGTAATTGGCGCTCATTCGTATAGATATTTTGGTTTTGTATCGATCTTCGCTCAACGTTTTTTAACGATTATTTGCATCGACGGGTGCCTGCACTTTGTTCGATTGTCAGGGATTCGGTTATCTTTGTTCGCTTTTAGTTTTTAGCATTGAAGTAAAATGAAGAAATCTCTCCTTTCCCTGATCGCGGCAACTACATTGTTGGCTACGTCTTGCTCAGAAAAATTTGACGTTGCGGCTCCCTACAAGAACATTACGGTTGTATACGGTTTTCTTGACATGGCTGATACAGCTCATTACATTCGTATCCAGAAGGCCTTTTTAGACGAGAACAAGAGTGCTGTAAACATGGCAAAGGAAGTTGATTCCAACTTCTATGCTAATCTCAACGTACGGATTGAGCGCTACAGCGCCAGCGAAAAGTACTTTTTCATAGACTCTATTCACCTGGATAGGGTGGATCTGGTCCAAGAGGGATACACCAAACAGCCGGGTCTTTTCTTTACCTCTCCAAACTATGCCTATAAGTTTAAAGGTACGTTGAACCCTTCCTATATATACAGGTTGAAGATCACCAATATTGCGACCGGGGTAACAGATTCGGCCGATGCGCCGGTAATTGATAATAGGGTTCCCGTTTCTTCAACAGGTGCCGGATTTACATTTTACCCGGTTGACAACGATGATATTAACACGTCGGGTATGAGCTTCTTCTCATCGTTACCTTTCCGTAATTATACATTCGACGCAAGTTATGTGCCGCCTGCGAATTATGTTTTTTATAGCAGTCCCAATGTTAAGGAAACTACCCCGGCCACTATAGCACAAGCTATTATCCGTTTCAATTGGGTTGACTCTGATATAGTAGCGAAGACCTCAACTGCACGCTATTTCGACATGGATGCCGGGTATGTAGGGGTATCTAACTCAAATATTCAATACAAAATTGAGAACAAGACACTTTTCAACGCTATCAACTCAGGAATGGGACCGGCACCGGACAACGTTATTCGCTTGCTTAATCGTTGCGATATGTCTATGTATCTAAGTACTTCTCATTACAACAATTACAGAATAGCAACACAATCCGCAGGAACAGGTCTGACCGGCAGTGAAATAGCACCAATTTACACCAATATTAAGGGCGAAAATGTATTAGGCCTTTTCACAGCACGTGCTATGCGTTCAGGCAAGATCACCATTACCAATAAAACAGTAGATTCTCTGATGGGCAGCTCCAACTTGTCACATCTGCGCATTAAGGGTACTGTCTATTAGTGGATACACTCAATCGCTTTCAGTTTGCGGGCGAGTTTGAATTATAGCTACATTTGACTTTATGAAAAGTGTAGCTATATTTTTTTGTGTACTGATGTCAATAGCAGGTACTTTGGCGTACGGACAAAGTACCGAAGGTCTTGAGTCTGGCCTGTCTCTCAAATATCGTTTGTCAGCGACCGCTTCAAAAAACCATAAACCTGCTTTGGTTATTCTGTTGCATGGCTATGGTAGCAATGAAGAAGACCTGTTGGGGCTGAGCCAGTTCTTTCCTCCCGATTTCATTATCCTCTCCGCAAGGGCACCCTACAAAGCCGATGTGGGTGGATATCAATGGTTCGAAAGGGAGTTGGTTAATGGGAAATATAGTGGTAAGCCAGAGCATATTACGCACAGCAAAAACCTCATCCTGAAATTCGTTGATGATGCAATAAAGAAGTATCACGGAGATGCAGGCAGGGTTTATCTGGTTGGGTTCAGCCAGGGAGCAATGATGTGCTACGAAACCGGTATATCGGCACCCGAAAAGATAAAAGGCATTGGCGTGTTGAGTGGTAAAATGTCAGCAGGTCTTATGTCATCGATTCATGCAGATAAAAAGCTGAAGTCACTCAGGATGTTTATTGCACATGGCACAGCAGATACTCGATTGCCCTATGCCGATGGGAAAGCCGCCTATGACCGTTTGTTGGAAATCGGGCTAATGCCGGAGTTGCATACTTACCCGGGTATGGACCATACCATCAGCAGAGAAGTGATGACAGACCTCATAGCCTGGATTAAAAAGTAGCTTAAAGTCTCTTTGACAATATCCATTAATGAAACAGAGCGGAACTATATGGTTCCGCTCTGACTATTTAGAGATCTTCGACTTTCTGGTATTACGAAAAAGCCTGCTCGACCAATGAAGTCTGCTCAATGACGTGCTTTTTGGCAAAGCCTGTTGCTGTAGACGCACTCGCATTCCTGCAAATGTATTTCATCTTGAATGACTCACCGAGGCTGATCTGCAAGAACCAGCAAGCGCCCATGTTCTGAGGTTCTTCTTGTACCCATATCCACTCAGCCTTTTTGTATTTCTCGCGTAGTGCATTCAGCTGATCAACAGGTAAAGGGTACAGTTGCTCCAGGCGAACTATTGCCACATCTTGTCTGTTTTCTGCAAGTTGCTTTTCGCTGAGGTCGAAGTAAATTTTTCCTGAACACAGCAGCACACGTTTTACCTTAGAAGCCGTTTTAATGTTCGCATCGTCCAATACCTCGTTGAAAGAACCCTGCGTGAATTCAGACAACGCAGAGTAAGAACGAACGTGACGTAGGTTCGCTTTCGGAGAGAAATTCACCATCGGTTTGCGGAATTCCCACTTCAGTTGTCTGCGGAGCGCATGGAAGAAGTTGGCTGCAGTAGTGATGTTTGTGATCACCATGTTGTATTCGGCGCAATTCTGAAGGAATCGTTCCAGACGGGCGCTTGAGTGCTCAGGGCCTCCACCCTCATAGCCGTGTGGCAGCAGCATCACCAGGCCATTCATGTTGCTCCATTTTTGTTCTGCACTAGCTATGTACTGATCGATGATGATCTGAGCGCCATTGGCGAAGTCTCCGTATTGTGCTTCCCATATAACCAGGTTATGTGGGTTTGCCATTGCGTACCCATACTCAAATCCAAGAACAGCATATTCACTCAAAAGCGAGTTGTATATATACGGTACTCCTTGTTTATCGTTTACCTTGTCAAGTCGGTTGTATGAGAAGTTGGAGTTCTGGTCATATATAACTGCATGGCGGTGAGAGAAAGTGCCACGTTTTACGTCTTCACCACTCAGGCGCACATCATGTCCGTCAGCCAACAGGCTCGAGTAGGCAAGAAGTTCACCGGTAGCCCAGTCAACTTTACCATCTGTCTCGAACAACTTTATCTTGTCCTGCAGTAGTTTCTCCACTTTTCGCAGAGGGCTGAATCCTTCAGGCCATTTCATCAGCGCGTTAAAATACTGCCTGAACTGCGCTTCCGTGATGGCAGTTACCGGAGACTTTCCGAAATCAGCACCCGCGGCTTTACGCAGCTCTTTCCACCACATCTCCGGCTTCTGGTACTTATACGGGAGTGGTTTTTGTTTTACTTCATCCAGACGCAGCTGCAGGTCGTTCCAGAAACGGGTCTCCATTTCTTTAGCCATTGCTTGTACGTCCGCATCAATATGTTCTTTCAGGTATTGTGCGTATATCTCGCGGGGATTGAGATGTTTCTCGATCAGCGCGTATAGTTGTGGCTGTGTGAATTTTGGTTCATCACCTTCATTATGTCCGTGCTTTCGGTAGCACACCATATCTATGAAGATGTCCTCATTATACTTCTGGCGATAGGCTATCGCAAGCATGCTGCACTTAACTACCGCTTCTGCATCGTCTCCGTTTACGTGGAGTACCGGGCACTGAACCATAGAAGCTACGCTCGTGCAATAATCAGCAGAACGTGCGTCGTCAAAGTCTGTAGTAAACCCGATCTGGTTATTGATCACATAGTGGATAGTTCCACCTGTGTAATAGCCGGCCAGTTTAGACATTTGTAACAATTCGTATATGATGCCCTGTCCTGCTACGGCAGCATCACCATGAATGAGTATCGGAAGTACTTTGTCGTATTCTTTATTGTACAATGTATCCGCCTTTGCCCTTGCAAAACCCGATACTACCGGGTTAACCGCTTCGAGGTGCGACGGATTTGGCGCCAACTGAACGTTGATAGCTTTACCATTTGGCGTAATGATATCGCTTTGAAAACCAAGGTGATATTTTACGTCACCACTTCCCATCGTCATATCTTCGGGCATGTTCCCCTCGAACTCGGAGAATATCTGCTGGTAGGTTTTTTTCAGCGTGTTTGCAAGGATGTTTAGCCTGCCACGGTGAGCCATACCGATAACAACTTCTTCTACGCCGGCATCTGCAGCATCGTTAATAATTGTATCCAGCGCAGCAATGGTTGATTCACCGCCCTCCAGACCAAATCGTTTCTGGCCAATAAACTTAGTATTCAGGAACTTTTCGAAGATCACACCTTCATTGAGTTTTTCCAGTATGCGTCTTCTTTGGTCTACAGAAAGGTGTGTAGACATCAGTTCCTCATATTTATCCTGAACCCACTGGCACTTGTCGTTGTCGTTGATATACCTGTACTCTACACCTACGTTACTAGCATACAGTTTTTTGAGTTTAGCGACTATATCCTTCAACTTGCCGTTTGGCAGACCAATAAACTTGCCTGCGAAGAAGGAAGATTCCATGTCCGCCTGAGAAAGATTGAATCTCTCTATCTCCAGATGTGCTTTACGGTCTTTACGGGCGCGTATCGGGTTGGTAGTGGCAACAAGGTGACCACGTTTCCGATATGCACGGATCAACTCGAACACGCCGATCTCTTTTTCTGCCTGACCGGCAGTTACGGGTGCTTTACCATAGTCGGAAGTAGCCAAGCCATTGTTGACTGCAAAATCAAATCCTTCAAAGAATTTTTTCCATTCAGGATCTACCGTCGTCGAGTCGGCAGCAAACTCCTGGTATAATGATTCTATGTAGGCTGGGGTAGGACCTGTTACGTAAGAGAAGTCTTTCATCTGGTTAGCTGGTTCTAAAATGGATGGCGAAGTTAAGACAATATTTTACTCGTACCTTTGACGAAATACACTTTTATCTACCGTTTGTTGCTATGGCAAGTAATGTGCTTGATGTGGGCGAAATGCGCGATAGCTTCTTTGCAGACTCTGCATTGATAGGTGTTTCTGCTGCAATGCCCGCATACCGTTTTTGTTGGGTGGTAAATAAAATTCTTGATATGTGTTTTGAGAATGTACCTGAGAACCTTATTGAGATGAACGAGACTCGCTCCGGTAAGGAGACCCTGAAGCAGGGCGGCCGACAGTTGCAGGTGTCAATGTTTGATGCTGCCCCCGAACCGGAAAGCACCAAAACGGATAGATATTTTTTTTCTACCTTTTTGCACAAGGTGCCTAACAGCAGTCACAGCCACTTACTATATCAGCTGAAAAGTGGCAAAAAGACATTGCTCCCTGAGGCTAAACACCTCGATTACCTTTGGCTTGTACAAACTGCTGAACCTGAACATGACGCACATATTATTATGGAACGACTAAAAACCATCCCAACGTTCCAACTGGTTCAGGCAATAGATTCCGACCTTGTTAAGAAGAGTCTTGCAAATCTCCTGATTTAGCTTTTGGTTAGTATTCTGCGATGTATCGCATGATGATTTTGTTGCAGGCGCAATTCGGTTCCCGTTATTAACCTTTATTCAACAACTTAAATGTTGATAACTGGCAACTTTTGTTATTTTTGTCGCATTACCAATAATGTATCATGAATTACCGTAAAGTCAACAATCTTACCGGCTGGATCATAGGAGCTATCGCTGCGATCGTGTATTTGAAAACGATGGAACCAACCACCAGTTTCTGGGATTGCGGAGAGTTTTTGTCGTGCGCATATAAACTGGAAGTAGGTCACTCTCCGGGAGCGCCATTTTTTATGTTGCTGCAACGCATATTTGCGCTGTTTGCCGGTGGTGAGGCACTTACAGGTGGCCCGGCCCCCAATGCGTCTTTCATGATCAACTCACTTTCCGCCCTTGCGAGTGCGTTCAGTATCCTCTTCCTGTTCTGGACAATTACCCATTTCGCCAAAAGATTACTGGCGACTGAGGGTGAACCCGACATGTCACAGACTGTCGCTATTATGGGGGCAGGTGTTGTTGGTGCATTGGCATGTACCTTCTCAGATACTTTCTGGTTCTCGGCTGTAGAGGCTGAGGTTTACGCAACATCTTCTTTGTTCACAGCATTTACCTTCTGGGCAATGTTGAAATGGGAGCATATTGCAGATAACAAGCATGCCGACCGATGGATCGTATTGATCTCATTCCTGATCGGTCTTTCGGTGTGCGTCCACTTGTTGAACCTCCTTACTATACCTGCGTTGGCGATGATCTATTACTTCCGCCGATATGAGGCAACGCCCAAGGGTACTGTCATCGCGTTCCTTATCGGTTGCGTTGTTCTTGCGTTCGTTCAGTTTGGTGTTATCCAATACATACCTCGTTTCGCATCCGGTTTCGATAAATTCTTCACCAATGATCTGGGAATGCCATTCGACACCGGGGCAATCATCTTCCTCCTGTTGATGTCAGCGTCACTTGTGTTCTTCCTGTTATTCGCAAAGAAAAAGGGGTGGTATCTGGTTCACACGGGCGTATTGTGTGTGATGTTCATCATAATTGGCTACTCATGCTACTTCACTGCCATCATCCGTTCGCGTGCTGACGTACCGATAGACATGACGAATCCTGATAACCCTATGAGTTTCCTTGACTATGTGAACCGTGAGCAGTTCGGACAGCAGCCTCTCTTTACTGGACCATACTTCAATAGCGTTTATACAGACGTTGACAACTCAAAGCCTATGTGGGCTCCGTCAAAGGTCGACGGCAAGGACCAATACGTTGAGGTGGGTAAAAAGAGCGAGCCTGTTTTTGGTGTTAATCCTATGACCGGAAAGAGCCAGACCCACTTCTTCCCGCGTATTTGGGATTATAACAATCCGAGCCATGGCAGCTTCTATCGCAGCTACCTGAACTTGGGCGAAAACGATGATCCGACCACTGCAGATAACTTCCGTTTCTTCTTCCAGTATCAAATGAACTGGATGTGGTGGCGCTACTTTATGTGGAACTTCGCCGGCCGCGAAAACGATGTAGAAGGACAAGGTGATCCGATGAGGGGTAACTGGATATCGGGCATCACTTTTATTGATAAAATGCGCGGACTTGGCGACACCGATGCCATGGGGGACCTAAGCGATAGTCCTGCTCACAACAAACTGTATCTGTTGCCATTTGCATTGGGTATTCTGGGACTTGTTTACCAATTCAACCGAAAAAAGAAAGATGGTATTGTTGTAATGACACTGTTCTTCTTCACAGGTGCAGCGATCGGTATATTCCTTAACATGACGCCGGTTCAGCCACGTGAGCGTGACTATGCATTTGCCGGCTGTACCTATACTTATACTATTTGGATAGGTCTTGGAGTGTTGATGTTATACCAGTGGTTCATGAAATCAATGGGCAAAGGCGCTGCAGCTGCTTTTGGAGCAGTTGCAATCAGTATGCTGGTTGCCCCGGTACTTATGGCTAAAGAGGAGTGGGATGATCATGATCGCGGTCGTAAGACGCTGGCTCATGCTGAAGCACGCAATACGCTTTCTTGCTGCGCGCCCAACGCTGTTCTTTTCACTTACGGTGACAACCAGACCTACCCGTTGTGGTATATTCAGGAAGTGGAAGGCTTCCGCAAGGATGTAAGGATCATCAACACAAGTCTTTTGGGAATTGACTGGTACATTGATCAGCTGAACTACAGGGTAAATGACGCTCCGGCGGTTCCAATGATCTGGACGAAAAAAGATTATCTGGGAGACAACCACAACTATGTGCAGTACCTTGACAATCCGAATCTGAAAATTCCAAAAGATCAGTTCTTCAACCTGATAGATATATGCAACTTCATGAACAGCGATGACCCTACGAAAAAGGCGCAGCGTGGTCCTGAGGGTGTGAACTATATGCCGGTCAAGAACTTCTTTGTACCAACATTGAGTAAGGAAGAAATAGTGAAACGCGGCTGGATGTCGGCCGAAGATACAGCACGTCTGTCTACAGATATGAAGTTTGTCTTCCCTAAAAACGGCGCTACAAAGAGTGATATCGCGGTTATGAACATCATTGCTGCCGTAGCACGCGATGGCTGGAAACGTCCGCTGTATTTTGATGCAGGTCTCCGTCAGGGCGACTATGCGGGAACAGGTGAATATATGAGGTTAGAAGGTATGGTAAATCGCCTGATGCCGTTCAAAGTAAATGATTCGGTGAAGGTGAACTACAGTATTACCGGCTCACTCGATACAAAGAAGAGCTACGATCTGTTTATGAAGACCTTCACATTCGGTGGTGCTGAACGTAATGATGTTTTCTTTGATGAGCCAAACCGCCATGTGCTGATCACCTATCGTATGAATGCAGCATCACTCGCAAACCAGTTGGTAGCTGACGGTCAGCGTGAGAAGGCCGTGCAGGTCCTCGATAAAGTATACAACGGCATCAGCGATCGCTCTTACCCTTACAGTTACGAGTACTCCGGCTACTTCATGGCTACAGCCTATTACCGTGCCGGTGAAAGGAAAAAAGCAATGGAAATTGCAGAAAAGATCAAGAATAGTTCTGCAAAAACAATGTCATGGATATCAAGCCTCGATGATGAAGGAAGGTATTCGGTTGCAGACGTAGTTACACAACAATACCAGATATTGGGCGGTATAGCTCAGGCTGCAATGCAAGAAGGTGACAGCGTTTATGCGAAATCCCTGTTCACTCGTTTGGAGGGTATGCAGAAGGATCCTAAGATACTGGAACTGCTGAAAGCTGCCGGTCGTCAGGCTCAGGGCGGTGGCGATGAAGAAGAGTAATTCTGAAATTGAGTTAATAATAAAACAGGCGACCAATCGGTCGCCTGTTTGCTTTAATATGTGCTGATTCTTCGAAACTACATATTAGTTCTGGCTCGCCGAGCTTTGCAATACATGGCGCAGATCGGCAGAGAGCTGTTCGGCCATTTCCGGGCGACCGTGAAATGTTGCCGGAGTACTTTGCAGCAGCGCAACGCGCCATTTTCCGTCCTCCAGCATGGCTGCCATACTCTGTATCGCATTTACCTCCGGGCTGATGTCAGAGTTACCCTCCGCAACCATTCCCACAACGGCGGTCAATAATACAGACGATTCTGAAAGCACACGTATTTCCTTCACAATAGAAATATAAGCAGCCGTGGGGAAATTGCTGAAGATCTCGTGAAGCACTGAATAGATCTCTTTCTGACCGTTCAATTGACTTCCATCAAAACCAATAAGAATGCCATTTGATGCAAACAGGCCCGCCATGCCCGATGCTTGTCTTTTATTCCATTGTTGAAGTAGACCTTGGTAGAGGGCAAGGGCATTGTCCTGAATTGAAGTAGTATCCATGCCGCAAAAATGAGGTATTTTTTTTCAAATTGCGACAGTTTGAACCCGCAATCCGGTATTGGTCGCTAAGCATTTTTTCGGGACCGGGTGGGTGCTCTTTTTATTTTCGGATAAACATTGAGCACCTCAGACGTAATACACAATGTGCTTGCGAGCCCGTCTTTAGTCTCGGTTTCGTTCGCTTTTTACCGAGAAAAGACAAACGTTCACCGAAAACAGGCAAACACAGCTCAATAGCGGTGTACCTTTGCAGCACTTTCATTAATCATGGCACGACGTAGAGACATAGAAGGCGATGACATTCCTAAGGCGAAGATCTCCAAGGAGTCTTTGAAAGAGGCACTCGTAATTTTCAAATACCTTGGGCCATATAAGAAGGCTTTTATTGGTGGTCTCGTTTTTATAGCGCTGTCGGCCGGTTCAACGATGACTTTTCCATTTTTGTTGAAGACATTGATCGATAGCGCACACGGAACCGCAACAGGGCCATTTGCATATACCCCGGGTGTTATTGCCCTCATGCTTGTGGGTGTATTGGGTGTTCAGATGGTTTTTTCATTCATGCGCATATATTTGTTCACATTTGTTGGTGAACACGCTGTTGCCGACATGCGTGAGGATATCTACAAGAAGCTGATAATGATGCCTATGTCATTCTTCGCGCAAAGACGGGTAGGTGAGCTATCCAGCCGTATCACAGCCGATGTGGGGCAGATACAAGATGCAATAACAGGATTGCTCGCGGAGTTTTTAAGGGGTATTTTAACGCTCGTTATTGGTATTGGCGCCATTATGTGGATCAGCCCCAGGATGACTGCCGTTATGCTTTCGGTGGTTCCCGTTATTGTCGTCATTGCATTAGTATTTGGACGGTTTATCAGGAAGATGTCTAAGAAAGCTCAGGACCAACTGGCCGAATCAAATACTGTTGTTCAGGAGACATTGCAGGGCATTGCCAACGTAAAGTCATTTTCAAACGAGTGGTATGAAGTTGGTAGATACCATCATAACATTTCGTCTGTTGTAGACACTGCAATACGTAACGGCAGATTCCGTGGACTATTTGTGTCGTTTATGCTTTTTAGCGTGTTTGGTGCCATAGTTTTGGTTGTATGGTATGGAGCAGGATTGATGCAGGCTAATAAGCTCTCCTTCGGTGATCTTACGGCTTTTGTTGTTTACACTGCTTTTGTCGGTGGCACCATGGCTGGTTTTGCCGAGATATTCAGTCAGTTGCAAAAGACCGTTGGGGCTACACAACGTGTCAGAGAGTTGCTTAAAGAGGATACTGAGGATGTCGTTGTTGAGGACGTAAAGTTGCAGAATGAGTATCGACTTGAAGGAAATGTTTCTATGAGGCATGTGGCATTTAGTTATCCCTCCAGGAAAGAGGTGACCGTGATAAAGGACCTGACGCTTGAGGCAAAAAGCGGGCAACAAATAGCGGTGGTAGGGCCAAGTGGTGCCGGTAAAAGCACCATTGCGGCACTTTTGCTAAGGTTTTATGAACCTGACAAAGGGCTAATATTGTTCGATGGCCGCCCGGCATCCACAATACCATTGTCACAGTTAAGGAAACAGATAGCTTTAGTCCCACAGGATATTCTACTTTTTGGAGGCAGCATTTTTGAGAACATAGCCTACGGCAAACCTGATGCAACCGAAGAAGAGGTAATGAATGCCGCGCGTCAGGCAAACGCGCATGATTTCATCAGTGGTTTCCCAGAAGGGTACAAAACAATGGTAGGCGAGCGTGGTGTTAAACTATCAGGCGGGCAGCGCCAGCGTATAGCGATCGCTCGTGCCATTTTGAAAAATCCGGTTATCCTGCTCTTGGATGAAGCGACCAGCTCACTCGATTCTGAGTCAGAATCTTTGGTTCAGGAAGCACTGACAAACCTCATGAGGAACAGAACATCGTTTGTTATCGCTCATAGATTGTCTACGATCCGTAGTGCTGATCAGATCCTTGTACTCGAGGATGGCCGTATTAAAGAATCAGGTACCCATCAAGATCTGATGGCACTTGAGGATGGGCTTTATCGAAACCTAAACAAGCTACAATTAGTTGAAAATTAGTTAATTGTATTGCTTATCTATAATTTTGGTAGATAAAAGAAAGGGCATCAGTTTCTGCACTCGTAAGGGCTTTGCCACGTCTGCCCATCATTCTGTTTGCTGCTTCCAGGGCTTTGTCGAACCGATATTCCGTAAATCCATCGGCCCCTCCCCACGAAAAAGATGGGATAAACTTCTTAGGGAACCCACTTCCAAAAATGTTGCACGAAACCCCTACAACTGTGCCGGTATTGAACATGGTGTTGATGCCGCACTTGGAGTGATCGCCCATCATTAGTCCACAGAATGTGAGCCCTGAGTTGATCTCCTTTCCAGTTGCTTCATGCCAGACCTTAACCGTACCGTAATCATTCTTCAGATTAGAGCAGTTGGTATCTGCGCCCAAATTGCACCATTCGCCTATCACTGCATTGCCCAGATATCCGTCATGTGCTTTGTTGCTGTTGGCAAAAAATACCACATTATTTATCTCTCCTCCAACTTTGCAGCCGGGGCCAATTGTGGTAGAACCGTATATTTTCGCGCCCATCTTCACTACGCTGTGCTCACACAGTGCAATGGGGCCTCTCATGATAGTCCCCTCAAGTACTTCTGCTCCCGCCCCTATATAAACCGGTCCGGTTGTCGCATTGATGATACAGCCGGGGTAGATTTTGGCTCCTTCTTCAATAAACAGATGCTCGCTGCCGGCAACAGATACTCCATCGGGAATTGGCGCACTTTTCCTATTGTTCGTTAGTATATCGAAATCCGCACTTATAGCGCGATCGTTAAGCGAAAAAATGTCCCAATTATTATTTAGTTCCATGGCCGGGCCTGTATATTGTGCCTTAGCCGCGCAATTATTCGCCTCAGTCAAAAGATCCTGTTCGTTTATTTTCTCGCTGGGTTGCCATGCGATCAGGACATCATTAGCATACAATGTCTCACCCGGCCTTAGACCCGTGATGGCATTAACCAGATCGGGGGTAGCGAAAATAGCAGCGTTTATATACGTCTTTTCAGCAGAATCGATATTGGGAAAAGCGGGCTGAAGGTAGGGTTGTGTCAATGTCCAGGTATTTGCCCGCAGTGATCTTTCCCATCTTTCGCGCATGGTCAATATTCCGCAACGGATATCGGCCACCGGGCGAGTGTGTGTGAAAGGCAGTAAGTTGCTGCGATTTTGGCTGTCAAATAGGACGAAGTTCATGTCACGAAATTAAAGATTATGGTATTGATCCCGAAGTAATCGGACGAATATTCGCAAAAAAAGAGGACCGCGTTTGCGGTCCTCTGTATATTGTTGTTGATAAACTGAAGTGCAATTAAGCTTTCTTCTCGTAACGCTTTTTGAATTTCTCGATACGACCTGCTGTATCCACGAACATTGATTTACCAGTATAGAATGGGTGAGAAGTGTTTGATATCTCGACCTTCACAACTGGATATTCGTTACCATCTTCCCAAACAATAGTCTCCTTTGAAGGAGCTGCAGAGCGGGTCAGGAACGTAGTCTCGTTTGATGTGTCTTTGAACACTACGAGGCGGTAAGCTTCAGGATGAATTCCTTTTTTCATTTTGTTGTTGTGTTTTGTGCATGGATTTTGCCATGCGGTAAATAAGGCTGCAAATGTAGGTGTTTTTATTCTAAAATCAACATTTGCAACATTTTTTCTATAATACAAATTTTTCGAGGTCGCCTTTAGCCTGTTCAGAGCGACTGTACATACCGATCACTTTTCCGTCAGGGCCAACCAGGATCGCCTGCGGAACGTACTGGATGCCATAGATTTCTGCAGCTTTCGAATTCCAAAAGCCCAGGTCGCTCATGTGGTAAGGCCACACCAACCCGTCTTTTTTAATGGCATCGACCCAGGCGTTTTTGTCCTTGTCAAGCGACACGTTCAGCACTGTGAAACCGTTTTTGGCATTTTTGAATTTCTTGCCTGAAAACTCTTTGTACATCTGAACCAGCCCCGGATTAGACATGCGGCAAGGACCACACCACGAAGCCCAAAAATCAATTAGCACGAAACGTCCTTTATTGATCTCAGACAACTTAAGAGTCTTTCCTTCCGGGTTCGGGAATGCCAGTTCCGGTGCCTTCATGCCCACTTTTATAGTGGTATTCTCATATTGAGCGTTTGCGGTAAACACTACGCTTGCTGCAAGAACAAGCGTTGTTATCAGTTTCTTCATTTTAGTAGTAGTTGATTTTTGCTGTAAATATAGGGGAACAAGGGCAAAAATTGTTCCATGTTACCATTCGTGAAGTGGCTATATGTTTATAAATCGGATTTGTAACGAGATTTTAACAATATGATGAGTGTGCCGAATTTGAAAAGAACCCATATCTTTGATTTTGATGAAGCGGATAATTGCATCGATAGTATTGATCGCATATGTGGCAGCAGCCACTAGCTTCTCATTTTCATTTCATTATTGTGGCGGCGAGTTAGAAGATATTTGCTTTACCGCTGACACAGAAGAAGGATGCTGCGGATCGGGTGAGGAAAGTCGCGGATGTTGTGAAGACAAAATTGTATCCGCAAATTACAAAGATGATCATACTCCTTCGATATTTGAGTTTGCTCCTTTCAAAGTTTTGTCAGAGGTAGCATTGAACTATGCTTTGCCGTTTATACCCTCAGTCTTTTATTTGGCGGGGCCTGGTACATCGGTCCTCAACAAAGGGCCAAGCCCGCCCAAATTAATCGGCAATAAATTGTTTTTGCTTTTCAGTGTATTCAGGATTTAGAGTAACATTTTTTCGGGATTTGCACCGAAACGGTGAAGTATTTTCAAAAATCAAACGAATTAACTCTTAAACTGAATTTTAATAATGAAAAAGCTCATTCTTTCTTTATCTCTTCTTGCTGCCGTTACATCGGCGAACGCTCAGACTTACGCTACCAACTGGACAGCTACAGACTGCAACTCAACAAGTCATACTTTGTTTAATACCCTGGACAGCGGGAAAATTATAGTTTTTATATGGGTCATGCCTTGCGGGTCTTGTGTAAACGGGGCAAAAGCAGCGTACAACGCTGTGCAGAGTTTTGCAACCAGCAACCCCGGCAAAGTGCGCATGTACATGGCCGATGATCTTGGTGATGCTACTTGCTCGTACCTGCAAAGCTGGGTTACCTCAAACACGATCGGGTCTTTGTCGAATATGACTATCTTCAGTAATGCCGGCAATGTGATAGATGAAAACGACTTTGGTGGTACCGGTATGCCGCACACAATAGTAATGGGTGGTACCGATCACAAGATATACTACAACAAAAAGAACAGTGCTACAAATGACCAACCAGGTATAACAGCCGCCATAAATTCTGCTTTAGCTACCGTTGGTGTATCTGAGGTGACCGAATCTGCCGATTTTACTGTTTTGCCAAATCCCGCAACAGATGTTGTGACGATCGATGGAATGAAAAACATAAGCAGGATCGAGGTTGTGTCGGTATCCGGACAAGCTGTTCGCAGCGAGAAAATAGGGACCGGAAAAACTACTGTTCAAGTCTCATTATCAGGTCTGGCGGCAGGTATATACCTGATAAGAGCCACGGATTTCCACGGTAACACGTCCATACAGAAAATCGTAAAGCAATAATGTATGAAAAAGGTATTGTTGCTTTCCTGCATAACGGCGGGTGTAATCGTTATGCATGCGTGTAAGCCTAAAAAAGACGATGTAGTTTACAGCCCGGTCAATTACAGTTTTTCTGTTCCCGACTATGCCAAGAAGTATGTTGGCGATGTGAAACAGCCCTCAGACAATATCGCCACTGTTGAAGGGGTAGCACTTGGTCGTAAGCTGTTTTATGAGAAAATGCTGAGTAACGATAATTCTATTAGTTGCGCTACCTGCCACAAACAAGAAAATGCGTTCGATGATCCGAGACCATTCAGCAAAGGAACAAATGGCGCACTCGGCACCCGAAACGCGATGACTATAACAAATCTTGCTTGGAGTCAGCAGTTCTTCTGGGATGGCCGCAGAGCTACGCTCGAGGGACAGGCGCATGACCCGGTCACGAATCCTATAGAAATGGCCGCCAGATGGCCTGACGTTGTATCGAAACTTCAAAAAAGCGGTACTTACCCCGATCTGTTTTACAAAGCGTTCGGGACACGGACAATCGATAGCAATCTCGTGACCCGAGCTATTTCTCAATTTGAACGGACCTTGATCTCGTTCAATTCCCGGTTTGACAAGTATTACTATCAAGGAGACAGTTCGGCGCTGAACCCTCAGGAAATACGTGGATTGGCATTGTTTACGGGAAAAGCGCTCTGCAATACTTGCCATATCATGAATACATTGTTCACGGATCATGCCATGCGTAATAACGGGCTCGATAATGCCCCTGCAGATGCAGGTTTGATGAGTTTTACCGGTCTTTCTACGGATAGGGGTAAATTCAAAGTGCCTCCACTGAGGAACATTGTTCAGACAGCACCCTATATGCACGACAGCAGATTTGCAACGCTTGAAGATGTAGTTAACTTCTACAGTAGTGGCGTGAAACAAGGTAGTCCGAATTTGGACGAACACATGCCGGATTTTGGATCAGGTCTTAACCTAACCGAAACTGAGAAGGCAGATCTTGTCGCATTCCTGAAATCGTTGACTGATAAGGACTTCCTGACAAATACCGCATTTAGCGATCCTAACTGACCTGAATACTTTAATCGTGATTTCGTTGCATTAAATCGCTGCAAATTAAAAACAGCACGTCACTCTTTGATGTAAATGCCTGGTAGAATTATTACAAAATGTTGTCGTAATAGAGTAATACCGCAGATTGAGGCGTGCAACGATTTTTGCAATAAATACAACAGTCGGACCAGAGGGTGCAAATAGTATCTTGATCGAACCGACCCTAAATCTCAAGACAAAAAAACCAGAAAAATGAATCAGAAACTGAAAAGTGTTGCCATGATGATGCTGGCGATATTACCGGCAACTATCGCATTTGCGCAGCGCACCGAAAAAATAACCGTATCAGGCAATTGTGGTATGTGTGAAAAGAAAATTGAAGCCGCTGCGAAAGAAG
The DNA here is from genome assembly GCA_044348585.1 of Flavipsychrobacter sp. GTDB lineage: Bacteria > Bacteroidota > Bacteroidia > Chitinophagales > Chitinophagaceae > Nemorincola. The sequence goes on along the minus strand of JBIKSN010000011.1, from coordinate 8,269 downwards.
CAGGAGCGAAGAAGGCTGACTGGGACAAAAAGACCAAGGTACTGGTGGTGACATACGATCCTGCGAAGACCAATAATGATGCGATACAAAAGAAGATCGCTTCAGTTGGTTACGATACCGAAAATGTGACGGCTGACATGGAGGCCTATGACAACCTGCACGAGTGCTGCAAGTATGATAATAAACGCAAACCGGTAACGGAGGGCAAATAACCTTTTTAAAAAGTGAGGAAATGAAAAAGTCAATATTAGTAATGATCCTTGCATTGGCATCAATGCAAATACAGGCGCAGGTTACATCTGCAACACTTGTTGCAAGTGGCCTCACTTGCAGCATGTGCAGTAAGTCCATTTTTAAGGCACTGGAGAAGGTGTCGTTTGTGGAAAAGATAGATGTGGATATCGAAAAGTCGAGCTATAGCATTTCTTTCCGCAAAGGTGCCGAAGTAGTGCCTGATGAGCTGAAAAAAGCAGTAGAAGACGCTGGCTTTTTTGTAGCGTCACTGAAATTGAAAGCGGCGTTTAATAATGCTGAGGTGTATAACGACGCGCACGTTTCGGTAAGCGGAATTCCGTTCCATTTTGTAAATGTGCCCAAGCAGGTACTGACAGGCGACAGGGAAATAACTATTGTAGATAAGAACTTTATTCCGGCCAAAGACCGTAAAAAGTACGCTAAGTCCACGAAGATGAAGTGTTTTGAGACCGGTTTGGTAGGAGAGTGCTGTCCGAAGAGTGATTCAAAATCAAACAGAATTTACCATGTTACAATATAGAAGACTCCTATTTGTGGCCATGGTGGCTTTCCTGTCTCAGGTTGTAACTGCTCAGGAGTTGTTCGTCTATTCCGAACCAGCAAGCAATATGCCTGCAAAGTCAACCGGTCTTAGGCTCTCCAACTGGATAATGGATGAGTCTGCAGCGGGACGTATCAACTATCACCTGATACCGGAATTAATGTGGGGTGTGAATAGGAACCTGATGATTCATGCCGAGGGATTCATCAGTAACCGGGAAGGCGCGCTGACGGCAGAAGGTATGGGATTATATGCCAAGTACCGCTTTCTTAGCGTTGATAATATATACCGCCATTTCAGAATGGCTGCTTTCGGGCGCGTGTCATCAAATAACGGAGACATCCATCAGGAGACTATTCAGACCAACGGCCACAACACAGGCTATCAGGTAGGTTTCGTTGCAACCCAGCTGCTGCATAAGCTGGCGCTATCTGCCACGGGTTACTACGAAAAAGCTGAGAATAATTTCGGAGGCAATGAGTTCCCTGTCGCACAGCCATCGCAGGCTGCAAACTACATCCTCTCAGCAGGAAGGTTGATATTGCCGCGCAAGTACACAAGCTATAAGCAAACGAACTTTAACGTGATGCTGGAACTTATTGGCCAGGTCCTTCCGGAGAACGGACATCATTCGGTTGATATTGCACCGTCTATCCAGTTCATTATTAATAGTCAGGCCAGATTGGATATCGGATACCGTCAGGAGCTTTTCAGCGATATGTACCGTACAGCTCCCAATGGCTTGTTGGTGCGCGGAGAATACCTTCTTTTCAGTAATCCGTTTAAACATAGCAAGACGTCACAGAATTAGTATGCTGTTCCCGCCAAATATGCCGAAATTCGCATAATGGCAGAAATGGTTATTAAGCCCGTACTTATTGAAAATGAGTACGGGCTTATTTCGAATATGATGGCAGGCTTGCATGCAAACGAGCAACTGCTGAATCCTAACACAGCTCCTTGGCCCGAGATCGAATCCGCATATATGCGGCACGTAATAGAAATGCAGAACGAATGCGAGGGTGTTTGTCTGGTGGCATACGTCGGTGATTCCCCGGCCGGCTTTATCTTCGGTTACCTGGAAGAACAAGACGACAGTAGAATAGAAGTCGATACCGGCGATTTTCTATATGTTTCTGATGGCTATGTACACGAAGCATTCAGAAGGTTGGGGATATATCGGAAGCTGAACGATGCACTGGAAAAGCATTATACCACTCAGGGGGTTATGCTTATCACCCGATTTACGTTGGCTGCAAATGTTGCTATGCAGCACTTTCTCGAGTCGGAGGGGTATAAAGTCACCCGACTACTATATGAGAAGTGGCGTTAGCCTGGTGGAGGGTATATAAATGGTCCAAAGAATGTAGTTTTGCGCCATGCGCATTCTAATGGTCTGTTTGGGCAATATTTGCAGGTCACCGATAGCCGAAGGGGTACTTCAGCACAAGGCTGACCTTAAAGGTCTTGGCTGGGTGGTAAAGTCTGCCGGAACGGAGTCATACCATATAGGGGAGCCCCCGCATAGGTTATCTCAAAAGATCTGCATAGAAAACGGAATTGATATCTCACATCAAAGAGCAAGAAAGTTCACCCGGGCTGACGTTGGCCGCTACGATCTGATCTACGCAATGGCTGAGGATGTGCTGCGTGAAATACAACTTTCCACCTCATCTGTCGGTTCGGATACGCACATCAGGCTTTTCCTCGAGGAACTGAACCCGGGTATGAGTGAATCTGTACCTGACCCGTACTACGGTGGAGAAGACGGATATCATCATGTTTTTGACCTTGTGAACAGAACCTGTGACGCCATTATTGACCGTTATGCGTATCGGGCCGGCAATTAACATTTAGCAATTGTAATTTTAGAAAAATGAAACCATCAATACCTCAAGGCACTCGCGATTTTTCACCTGAAGTGGTGCGCAAACGCCAGTATATATTCGATACGCTACGCAACATTTTTGAGCTGTACGGCTTTCAGCCGTTGGAGACGCCGGCTATGGAGAACCTTGTGACGCTTACAGGTAAGTATGGCGAGGAAGGCGACAGGCTGATATTTAAGATACTTAATAACGGTCTGCACGAAAAGAACGAGAACGACAAATCGAAATTGAATGCCGAGTGGGCTAATATGCTCACTAAGCCATATACCTCTCCGGTAGTCACTGAGCGGGCATTACGGTATGACCTCACTATACCGTTTGCGAGGTATGTAGTGATGCACCAGAACGATCTGGCACTGCCATTTCGCAGGTACCAGATGCAGCCGGTTTGGCGCGCCGACCGACCACAAAAGGGGCGCTACCGTGAATTCTGGCAATGCGATGCGGATGTAGTGGGCAGCACGTCGCTGATCAATGAAGCAGAGTTGCTGAGCATTTACAGTCAGGCTTTCCAGCAATTGGGACTGCCTGTAGTGATAAAAGTGAACAGCCGCAAATTGCTGCAGGGGCTTTCGGTGGTGTGTGGTTACCCCGAGAAAATGATGGATATCACTATTGCCATGGACAAGCTGGACAAGATAGGTTGGACCGGTGTAACAGCGGAGTTGCAGGCAAGAGGCATATCCGATCAAGGCATCACCACCCTCGAAAATGCCATAATGATAACCGGTTCGAATGCGGAGAAGCTGGATTCATTTGAACGGGTTATGGCATCATCGGAATTGGGACTGGCGGGTGTAGCTGAAATAAGAAAAGCATTGACCTATTACGAAACTCTCAATCCGGGCATTGGTGCGGAACTTGCGGTTGACATCTCTCTGGCGCGTGGTCTTAACTACTATACAGGCGTCATCGTTGAAGTGGTATGCAGTCACCCCGACGTGAAAATGGGCTCCATAGGCGGCGGTGGCCGATATGATGATCTCACCGGTTTGTTTGGCTTAAAGGGTCTTTCGGGTGTTGGTGTGTCTTTTGGCATAGATCGTATATATGATGTATTGGATGAGTTGGGCCTGTTTCCGCAGCAACTGGTGCAAGGGGCAAAAGTGATGCTGGTGAATTTTGGTGGTGAAAATGAGCAGTTTGCTTTGAAATTATTGGCGCAGTTACGCAAGGCGAGTGTTGCTGCTGAGGTCTATCCGGATGCGGCGAAGTTTGACAAACAAATGAAATATGCCAACAAGCGTGGATTTGCATATGTTCTACTGCCGGGTGATGAGGAGCGTGCGGCAGGTGAAGTGAGTGTCAAAAACTTCGTAACCGGAGAGCAGAAAAGAATGACCGTTTCAGATGCGATCAGGTTGCTATCTGAAGGCTAATCGATTTTTTCGTTTGTGTCAACGTAGGCATACTCGGAAAGGTCGTTTACCCATTGTTGGTCAGGGACGATCGTGTACAGACTTTCGATTGAAGTGAGTTTATGTTGGCGTCTGCATTCGAGTATGTCGTGCGCACGGCCGTTTCCAATTCCTTTTATCGATAACAACTTTATGGAATCAGCGGTGTATAGGTTTATTTTAAGTTTATTCGGTTCATGGGCACTCTTGTAATCTGACCAGGCTTTCACAAGTTCGGCTTCTTTTTGTTTGTCGGTGACCGGGCGCACCCACAAGCTCATGGTAGTGCGGATGGCTACCAATATAAGTAGGATGGCAGACAAAATAACCAGGCCGGCACGCTCGGGACGGGTGAAAGAAGTAAACGAGTCTATAATTTTTTTCATGAGTAACCTTCGGAAAAATAGCTATTTTAAAACAAACTACACAATTTCAATTTACTTTTGGACTGCATGAAGATCACTCTGACCGAGGTAAGTAAACGATTTCAGCGCCATTGGGTCTTTAAGGGCGTTACCAGAACTTTCGAGGCGCCGGGTAGTTATGCCCTGTTGGGACCAAACGGCAGTGGGAAATCGACACTACTGCGAATAGTAGCCGGAATGCAGGCCCCCTCGGCTGGTAAAGTGCTTTTTGAAGGTGCAAACGGATCTGAATTGAAGCTATCGGAGGTGTTTCAAAAGATCGCGTTCTGTGCTCCCGGTCAGGAACTTGTGGAGGAATTCACACTCCGGGAGTTCTTGGATTTTCACTTCTCGTTCAAGAAACCACTACCTGGTCTGGATACAGAATCGATGATCGTGCAGTCGGGTTTGGGCAAGGCTGCTGACAAACCTATATATGATTACTCATCGGGTATGAAGCAGCGTGTAAAGCTGATCCAGGCAATATTTGCCGATACTCCTGTGCTGATGCTGGATGAACCTTGCAGCAATCTTGACGAAAACGGAGTGAACCAATATCGCGAGTGGATGGAACGCTATGCCACAAGCCGCATGGTATTTGTGGCATCCAACGATCCGCGCGAGTACTTTTTCTGCCGGGAACAACTGGCGATAGAAGACTATCAGTAGTGGCGTTTTTCAAATCGGCTTTATTACGTTACTTTTGCGGTCCTGCAAATGCGCCTTTAAGGGGTGTTTTACAGGTTTTGGCTTCGTAGTACAATGGATAGTATAAGAGTTTCCGAAGCTCCAGATTCAGGTTCGATTCCTGACGAAGCTACGAAAGGTGAGAGCGAGAGCGGGGTGCGAAGAGCTCCCCGCTTTTTTTTGTTTTGCTATGACTGAATTGCTGCTTCTCATTTTTTAATTTTTTATCTTCTTCTCACTTCATTGCTAAATAATTGATTATCAATAAAAAGGTGGGAAGTGGGTGCGCAAGTTGCTTCCCACTACTTCCCAAAAACTGCGCACCTCTTCTCACCAGTTGCGCAGGTAGATGTGTTCATACATGCCTCTTTGTTCTGTTTTTCATCCACAATCCAAGTTACAACCGAGGACAATAACGCGCAAAAGAATTATCTATGGTAGTGCGTTTTTCCGTACTGTGGGATAAAGTTGTGTGCTTCTTTCCCATCCTCTCTTGTTCTTTTCTTTTCTACAGCGAAAAGAAAAGAACCAAAACCTGCCTGCCGGCAGGCAGGGAAAGCGCCGCCTTTTGCCTCATCGCTCCGCGAGGCAAAAGGGCAGCTCTACGCTGTTTCGCAGTTCGCTGTGCAGCTACATGGCGCTGCCATCTTTCCTATCGTCTACCAGATGATGGGGCCTAATGCCAGTTCGGCTTTCTATTTACTATCATGGCACGGTAGCCACGTCTACGGAAATATGAAGGCGCCATCACTGGCTGAGCGTATTTGCATTATTGAGCACTTTCCGGCACGTGTAAATCTCAATTTTATTCTCGTGTTGCGCAACTTTTTGTCTTCTTCTCACTTTATTACTAATTCATTGATTATCAATAAAAAGGTGGGAAGTGGGTGCGCAAGTTGCTTCCCACTACTTCCCAAAACCTGCGCACTTCTTCTCACCTTTTGCGCACTTGAATACGTGGTGTCTATTCATATATATCAATCGATCGCTCCAAATTTTCAACATCTATTCAAGTTACAAATGCGACTTGATTTGGGCAAAGAAGAAATATATGCTAGTGCGTTTTCTGCATTGTGATAACGCGATGGATTTCTGTGACAAAAACTTACTGCCCGACATAGTAGGGTAGAGTGCGGTAAAGTTTGTGAGGTGCTAAGTGGGTTTGCTTGACAAACATTAGCGACATTTAATTGTAGCGCCCGCCTTTTTACTACTTTTGAATATGAACACCACTTTTATGAGAAATATCCACAAAACATTACCCGCGATCCTATTACTACTCCTCTTTTCGCTGCCGGCACTGGCGGGTGAATGGGTTAAGTTTGAAAGCAAGGAGGGCGGTTTCAGGGCGTTGTTCCCGAGGCAACCTGCCAAGACCGAACAGGAGGTAAATTCGGAGAAGGGCGCTACCACGCTGACGCTATATTTATACGATGGCAGCAAGTATAAGAATGAGTCGGAAGTTTATGGGGTAGGCTATTTAGATCAATTGGACTCCACTACCAATTCGGACATGGATGTTGATGATATTGACAATTTGCTACATTCTTCGCTGGCCGGTGCCTCTAAAAACATGACGGGCGAGACAATAGCTGAAACCGAGGTAAATATAAAAGGATATAGGGGAAGAGAGGGTAAGATCCATGTAAAAGACGGGAACTATATAATGATCATGCGGGTATATCTGGTGCAAAAGAGGATGTATCTGCTGCAGGCGGCGTATGAGGTAGGGAAAGAAAATCCTCAATCAATTGACAAATTCTTTAAGGCATTTGAGATAGATGCTCCGGCATTTGTGACGAAAGAAAAAGCTCAGAACAATAATTGGGTCACCTTCAATAAGAATGAATTCAGCATATTATTTCCTGAACAACCTGAAGAAGGAGACAGGGACATAGAAACTAAGATCGGCACGTTGAAAATGCATACTGTAACATACCAAACCGGAAAGTACAAAGACGACAATGAGGCATATGTGATGATCTATTCGGACTATCCGGAGGAGATGGTGAGTTCGGATTTTAAAGACGAGATCATAGATACATTCTTCAACAATGCCATAAGAGGAATGATAAAAAAGAGGGGGTATGTGAAAACTGACGAAAAGAAGATCACGTTAAAAGGATATCCGGGAAGGAGTGTGAAGATTGAAATGGCTGAAGAAAAAGCTGTGATGAATATGAGAATCTATATTGTCAATAGCCGGGCATACATCATTCAGACGATCTGTTACAAGCAGAATGATGACAACGCTATGAGTACGAAGTTCTTCAACTCATTTGCTTTGGCTGGCGGAAAGTAAATACCCGGCAGCACGATAGCATTTACTCTATTGCCAATATATTGTGCCGGCTGCAGGGTGACTGTATCTATTTACTAAAATAGCTTTTGTACCATTCGGTTTCATGGTGGTCGATTTTTGTAGCATTTACCGGGTGGGAAGGGTCTATTTTCGAATATAACACTTCAAGTGACGCGTAGTCGCGTTGACTGATGACTTTGATTCCGTTTCTGATGAGCTGAGCTGCACATACACCGGCACCGATCTGGTATACCTTGTTTTCTGAAAATCTACTTCCGCTATAGATCACCTGGCTGCCGCAGGCGGCACTGATATCCATCAATACGGCGAGTTCAATACGTTCGTTTTTCGCTATCTCCAGCATTTTCTCAGAAGCCCGGATCATTTCTTCCGTCCAGTCTATACCGGAATCTGTGAGTACCCGTGCACGACCTTCAAGCACATCTAATCCTGTTCCACCATGTATATCACACATTTCACGGGGAGTGCCAAATGAATAGTCCTCCGGGCAGAATCTATAGACACTGACGGTATCGTATTGCAGTAGTTTCAGCGCGCTTGGGTAGGTGCCATTGGCAGTGCTGTCATAACCGCACTCTATGCCAGCGAGACACGCGCTCATAAGTATCCTTAGAGGATCTTTTTGGGTAGGGATTCTTAATTGCTGTACGTAGGAAATGTCTGTCATGGGGCCAGGTGTTTATGTAGAAAGTGTCATCAAATGTAAGCACATTCCTAAATTGATAGGTAGAAATGACGTTTTTGGGGACGGTAAATTGCAGCTGAGACGCGTA
>JBIKSN010000010.1:0-25909 GCA_044348585.1 Flavipsychrobacter sp. | reverse complement strand
GGTCGCAATATCATGAACACTGTTGTTGCTCCGAATGCAGCAGGCAGCACCACACTCAACACGTCAAACTGGGTACCAGGTATGTACAAGATCGTTGTAGCAAACGCTAACGGTTCAAACACAATATCTGTTGTAAAGCAATAATCGTTAACACATCATACAAAAGGGAAAGGCGCTCTGGTAGCGCCTTTCCCTTTTATTCTAACTGAATATTCTTTTACTTCATCACCACCTGTACTGTCTTCCGTGTCTGCTGGCGCAGCAATATCTCCTTGTCTTTCGTCAGGTCAAAGATCACTTCGGGTGTGAAGTGGCGAACAGTCAATATGTTTACGTTCTCGTTCACCGATACTTTGTAATCCTTACCCAGCACCTGCCTCAGGGCCATCACCTTATCCTCCCTGTTATCGATACACGCCACAAAGCTGATGGCAGCATTCTGTATCAGATTTATCTTCACCTTCAGGCTATGGAAAATACCATATATCTTACTGAGGTTATCTTCCGTTATGAACGAAAAATCCCTTGTGGTCACCTGTACCAATATCTGCTTATCCTTTAGTACGATGAGTGGTGGATAGTGTGTATCGCTCACATCAGCCTTGATCACAGAACCCTCCAATTCCTTGTCCAGAAAGCATTTCACATACAATGGAATATTATTGTTGTGCAACGGTTTTATGGTCTTGGGGTGAATGATCTGCGCGCCGTAGAATGCCATTTCTATCACCTCGGCATAAGATATGGAATCTATCTTCACCGTGTCCGGGAACAACTTAGGGTCCGCATTACGGAAACCGTTCACATCCTTCCATATCGTCACACTTTCCATCTTCAGCATGGCTGCAAGAATTGCCGCCGTATAGTCCGACCCTTCCCTACCCAGTGTCACAGATGTACCGTACCCCGTAGAACCGATAAAACCTTGCACCAACACTACCCTATTGTGTTTCAACTGACGACCTATGATCGCTTCAGCCTCCAACTTGGTATGATTCCAGTCCACTACTGCATCTCTGTAGGTATCATCAGTCCTCACCACTTTGCGTATATCGGTCCACTCGGTCTTTATACCATGCTGCCGCAACAGGCAGAACAACAAACGGGTAGAGAACAACTCACCCATACACACCACCTGGTCATACGAGAAATCGTAGCTGCTACGATCGGCATCTCCAATCGCTTTTTCAAACTCGTGAAACAAAGGCTGCAGCAACTCCTGTGCCTTCGTATAGTATTCATCATTCAGCAAAGCGCGTGCATAGTCAAGGTGCTGCTGCTCCAGCTGTTTGGCCAGCGCCAACGCACCATCATGATCACCCTTATAGGCATGATTCACGATCACCTCAAGGGCATTAGTGGTCTTGCCCAGCGCCGACAAAACAATGAGCAACGGTTGGTCTTCACCGGTAATAATAGGCAATAAGGCAGTCATCCTGCCGGCGTCTGCAATAGACGCACCTCCGAACTTATAAACTTTCATAAAGGGCGCAAAGATATGGAAAACACAAATTCTAAAAATTTAACGGCCGGTGACTATTCTATCACCGGCCGCTTATATATATACGATTGTATAAATTACTGCTTGCGGTCCGGCTAGACCACCTTCTTGCCCTTCATCGCGTCTTTCAACGCACCCTCCATCACACGCTCCGCATAAGGCCTTGACACCTCATTCAGGCTTTCTGTCTCATGCTGTATCTTGTCTTTATCCTTCGCTTCTATCGCATCGCGCACCAATTGCATATGCGCCCTTGTGGTGGCCTCCTCCTCCTCGGTCAGATCTGCCCTGTATTTTTCAATAAAACGTTCTGTCGTGTCTAGCATCTGCTGTGCTTCAGTAGTTGCTTCCACCAATGCTCTTGTGCCTATATCTTCTTTCGCATGCGTCAGACTGTCCAGCAACATCTGCTCCACCTGCTCATCCGTCAGCCCATACTGAGGTTTCACTTCTATAGTCTGTGCCACACCACTGCGCAACTCGGTGGCGCTCACTTTCAGTATGCCGTCTGCATCTATCAGGAAGTTCACTTCCACCTTCGGCAATCCCGCTGGCATACCCGGTATCCCCGTCAGATTGAACTCAGCCAGCTTTCTGTTGTCCTTAACCAGATCACGCTCCCCCTGAAATACTGATATGCGCATGCCGCTCTGACCATCCTTTTGGGTGGTGTACTGGCGTCCGGCCTTATTAGGTATCTTGGAATTACGTGGTATCAATACGTCCATCAATCCACCCATGGTCTCAATGCCCAGCGACAACGGTGTCACATCCAGTAGCAACATCTCGGTGTTGTTGCCTGCCAGTATATCGGCTTGCACCGCAGCTCCCAGCGCCACCACTTCATCTGGGTTCAGTTCATCATGCACCTCACGGCCAAAGAACTCTTTCACCCTTTGTTTCACCAGCGGTACACGGGTGCTGCCACCCACCATTACCACTGCATCAATCTTATCCTTGGTTATGCCGGCGTCACGCAGCGCATTGGCACAGGCGATTATCGTCCTGTCTACCAGCGGCATTATCACCTCGTTGAATTGCTCCCTCGTCAGGCGCACCGCTACTCCGTTCACACTTCCTTCAAACACATCGTTATCCGACAGGTGCTTTTTCGCCTCCTCGGCCAATACACGCAATGCCTGTACCTTGCCCTTGTCTGCGCTTTCACCCAGGCCTGCCTCCTGTTTCCAATACTGCACTATCGCGTTATCCAGATCATCTCCACCCAGGTATGTGTCTCCATTGGTAGATAGCACCTCAAATATTCCGTTGGTGATATTCAATATCGACACGTCAAATGTACCGCCACCCAGATCATATACGGCAATAGTTTTCTCTTCGTGATGCCTAGCACCAATGCCATATGCCAGGCTGGCTGCTGTAGGCTCGTTGATGATGCGCAGCACATCCAGCCCCGCCAGCCTGCCCGCATCGCGCGTGGCCTGCCTTTGTGCATCATTAAAGTAAGCAGGCACAGTTATCACAGCCTTGCTGATGTTGGCCTTCAGAATATGCTCTGCACGCTTCTTCAGTTCTTTCAGAATGTATGAAGAGAGTTCAATCGGAGTATAGAACTTTTGTCCCACCTGTATCTTCACCAGTGCGTCAGTACCATCATCTATTATGTTGTAGGCAAAAACCCCGGCATGGTCTTTTACATCCATGTATGATTTACCCATCAATCGCTTCACCGAATAAATGGTACGCTCAGGCTCCTGCAGCAGTTTTTCACGCGCCGGCGTACCCACCGTAGTTCCACCATATTCGTCAAAATGCACGATAGAAGGTACCAGCGTCAATCCGTCCGTTTCACGCAGCGCTATCGGCTGCTTGCTATCCTTGCGCACCATAGCCACAAGGCTGTTGGTGGTACCCAGGTCTATACCCACAATTATGTCCTCTGTCTGTAAACTACCCGTCGCTATATTAATGGCTACTTTGCCCATATCTCATTTTTGCAGGTGCAAAGGTAGGCAAGTTCCCATCTATACCATGTCACAGAACTTACCTTTCCTATACCTGTATAGCCCATTTCAATACATCATCAAAAACTTTGATGGTTCCGACGAACACATATCCCCGGTTGTAACGCGCCAAGAGCCACATATATGCAATAATTCCGGAATAAAAAACCGTAAAAACACTCTTTTATGCTCCCTACAACCCCAATACCTTACACAAAAGCAATTCCTCACACCATTATTAACCATAAAACCGGTTTTATGAAAAACGCACTTCTTTTCGCTTTCACGTTTGTTTCCGCCGCACTAAACGCTCAGGAGATCATCACCCAGCAACCTGCCGACGTAAAAACGTGCACCACACACAATGTAAACTTCTCGGTAACGACCAATGCGCAGAACGCTACTTACAAATGGATGATAAAAGTCGCCGGACGCCAGACCTTCGATACCATCCCCGGCGACAGTATTTTCCACGATATTAAAACCCGCACGCTGCATATTTCCGGGATAACCCATGCCCATAATGCTACAGCATTTCAATGCGTGATTTCCTATCCGAAATTCAATAAGAAGACCAAAAAAAGCGAGATGCTGACAGTCGTTTCATCAACTGCTGCACTCAATATCAATCCTCCGCTAAGCATTGCTGCGCAGCCCGCCGACCGTCACGCAACCATGGGACGCAAAGCCATGTTCATCGTCAAAGCCAATAACGCAACACACTACAAGTGGCAAGTGAACAAGTCGGACAAATTCGTAGACCTCGACGATGACGCCACGTACTCAAACGTTGATAAAGACACGCTCATCATGGCACGCGTCACACCAGACATATCCGGCGCAAAGTACAGGTGTATTGTATCGGCCCTGTGCGATACAGCCAGTTCTGCAGTAGCCACGCTGCGCACCGGTATCATCATTAAAAAGAACCTGGTAAAGGCTTGCGACCTCTCCGTGAGTTCACGTCCTGATACCCAGTTTCATGTAGAAGCCATCGGATCGTGCGCACCTCGGTTCCAGTGGCAGATAGCCAAAGGTTCCGGTGGATTCCTTAACATAGAAGAATATGACACTATGTTTTCGTCAAGGACCTCATTGACAGAAGAGGGCACCACACGCAGCACACTTATCTTAAAAAATGTAGACTGCGACCTTCGGTCCACCCAGGCGAGGTGCATTGTATACAATACCTGCGACACCGATGTTATCTCCGACACCCTCAAGATCAACCTCGTTGGCTGCATCGGCACCCAGCGACTCAGCATCATTGCCGCGCAGCTTTTCGCCCCCGATATCAACGCCGCTTCTACCAACCTTACACAGACCTACCTCCGCTTCAGCATTCCCACCCGCAAAACCGATGGTGTGCCCTACAATGCGCCGGCAAAGCGCCGCGCAACCATGTTCCGCAACATCTTCATACAGACCACCTACACCTCCAATGCCGACAATCTCTCCTATTTCGACTCAACTGTGTCTTCCTCATCAGGCAGCCCTTTCAAAAACCGTTACGTCAATCGGCTCGACCTCATTCAGGAATCGCGGTTCAACCTCAATATAAACCTCCCGCTCTTAGCGTATTTCATTCCGTCTCGTAAACATTTCGCAAACATGGCCAGTTTTTACGTACAGCCTTTCCTCACGGTTTTCAACACCACAGTTGCGGATACCACAGATGCCGTCAATACCAACTTAAACAGCATCGCTTACGGCATCAACCTGACCTACCGCACTCAGGGGCTGTCTTACGAAGAATTCCCACTCTACTTCGAACTTGCTTATCGCTTGTTCTATATCAACACAATATCAGCGCCTGTACAGCCCTTCCTCAACTACCAGAACTCAAATGTCAAGGCATCGTACTTCACCCCTGGTGTGGTTGCCGACAAACCGCTCTATACCGAGCAGATCATCCCCTACCACAACTTCGATGCTCTTATCATGTACCATGTCAACAAAAAGGCCACAGATGGGGCCAGCTCCAAGATATTCGTGCACTACAGTCTCTTCGGCAACATTCCGCTAAAAGGTTCAGAAGTAGCCAAAAACTCCTTCTCCATGTTGCAACTCGGGTACTCTGTCGATTTAGCGGCATTCATCGGTAAAATCTCAGGCGAGAAAAAATAATAAACAAGCCTTTAAACAAAGATCCCCGCAGACTTCATTTCTGCGGGGACCTGTTTTTCTGAAGTCTGTTTTATTCGTAAGCGTAATCTGCTAGATACTCATACCTGCGCGTCAGCCGACCATCCTCGCATATTGTGGCCCGTTCCAGTATCTCGCTTGTTGCCTTCTTCAACTCCGGCAACACATACTTGTCAAAGTGTACGCCGAAATATTGCGAGGCGTCGCACGGCAACTCATTCGGCAGATTGTCCACCGCCATCAAATCTATTGTGGCTCTTGTACTTGCATACGGCGCCACCATCGCCCCCGTCTCCCGGTCTATACCGAACACCGGTTCCGCTATAGTGGTCGAATCCACCGTTATCGGTACCGACCCATCCACATCGCAGCTTATATCCGCTATCACACTGATGCGCCAGTCATTGCGCCTGATGTCTTCTTTCTCAAACAACCTTGCTATCCGCTTCTCCCAGTATATCCCGTTCATCAATATATCTGTCTGGTTCACGTAGGCCGAGAACAAGCACTTATACGCCTCAGGGTTCGCGTGAAAATCATCGCGGTGAAACAAATTATTGTCCTTTCGCGCATACAGGTCGCCGCCCTTCAAATGCGTGAATACCGGATACTCATACTGGTGCGTCAGGTAGTCCATAGGTTCCACCTCTTCAATATCCAGCTGCCGCATCACATCCAGCACCCCCGACGCCACCTTGCCCGACCCCGTCACCACGATCTTCACGTTCGGCAACTTCACTCTCTCGTAGGCCTGTATCAGCTCGGCATAAGACCGCACCTTGTGTGCCGCCGGCAATTCGTACAAGCCCCACTTTTTGCCATATGTCAATAGGCCATTGTGCGCGCCCACAATGCCAGCATACATGCCAAAACCCAATATACGCTGCGCATCGCTGTGCGTCAGGCACTCATAATCTATCATGCGCACCTTCTTTTGAATAAGCGCATGCATCAATCCCTTGTTGTGCGGTTGCTTCTTCTTAGTGTGCGAAAAAAATAAATACGTCTTCCCCGGCATCAGGTAGTCCACCGGCACTTCCTTTATCCCCAGCAGAATATCGCATCCGCTCAGGTCCTCGCTCATCGGCACTCCCTCTGCAACATACTCAGCATCAGCAAAACACCGTGTCGGCGATGGTTCCACAACTATCTGCACATCCGCATTCTGCTCCATGATCATCCGGCATTGTTTCGGCGTTAGTGGTACCCGCTCATCCGGCAACTTTTTCCTTTCCCTTATCAGTCCTATGCGCAGCATATCGTAATTTTGCCGCAAATATAGCGCAGCCGCTCACGTTTATGACCAACTATTTCCAGTTATACGATCTGCCCGAGTCCTTTCTTCCCGACCAAATTGCACTAAAAAGTAAGTTCTACGAGCTGAGCCGACTGTACCACCCCGACAGGTTCAGTACCGCCGGCCCCGACGCCCTTAGCCAGGCGCTCAGTATGGCAGCCACCATCAACGACGCCTACAAGACCCTGCGCGATCCAGACGCCACCATGGCTTACGTGCTCCGCCTCAATAATATGCTGGAAGACGAAGAGAAATATGCCCTGCCACCGGCATTCCTTATGGAAATGATGGACCTGAACGAGGCCGTGAGCGACTACGAAGACGACCCAAACAACGAAGCCGCCCGACTTACCGCCCTCAACAGCCTTGCAGAACAACTGCAGGCATGGCAGCAGGCCGCCCAAACGCTTACCGCCCGCTTCGATGCCGGCGATCACTCTCACGCCATATTAGCCCCCCTGAAAGACATGTATTTCCGCAAAAAATACCTGTTGCGCATTCAGGAAAGAATCAATAGATTTGCAACCCAATTGTAGGAGAGGGAGGCACTAAACAGTGTCATTTCTTCGAAAAGGCCCCGATGGCGGAATTGGTAGACGCGCTAGACTCAAAATCTGGTTATCGCAAGGTAGTGCAGGTTCGATTCCTGTTCGGGGCACATAGTTTGAAACCCGCGCTAGTCGCGGGTTTTGATTTTGATCTACTCTGGAATATCGAACCAACACTTTTTCCAGTCCACACACCGAATCGCAATTGTTGTTTGTATTGTTATCTTCGTTTAGGCCATGAGAGCGCTAACGATAATGTCGATATTATGTTCATTTTCTGTTTTTGGGCAAAAGCACATTTGTTTTTGCGGCCAGAACAAATTAATGAATGAAGCAACGATTTCTTGCGGAACGACTATTCTTTCCAATCGTTCAATTCTACATTAGCAATACAACTGCGACAGAATTTGGTTGACATTGGAGAGTGTAAATAAGAAGAAGGTAGTAATTGACAAAGTACCTGTAGAATTATCTGGTTACACCTACAGGCTTGGCTTCCATTTAATAAGGGAGTATAAAAAAAGTTTACTTTTTAGAATTGGCTGTGGGGCAACCGGTCCCTGTTCCTATGTACTAATAGACAAATTTTCAGGTAAAAAGTTGAATGCATTTGACCAACTCATTTGTATCGACACTGATATACAATTGGACTCGCCCCACAATTATAATTATGACTTTATTGTTTTTTTTTCTGATAACTCAGATGATATAATTGTATATTGGATTGACGATAAGAAGACTTTATAAGTCCCCTTCAAAGAAAAATTAAGTGCTCTAATCCCGCAAAACCAATTTGAAAAAATGATTTCGGAAAAAGACACGCTCATACTATACTACCAAACTGAGAATAAAGAAATTAAAAGTTTCAATATTCGCCTAACAGAGAAGAAATAACTAGGTGTCCGCACTTAAATTGCCAATAATTTTATTTTCACGCTTATTCCTCTTTCTCCCTGAGTAGACCGCTTAATTCACAAATGCGCCTCAAAATGGTCATTAACTGGTTCGATATTGTGCAAGTGTGGGGCACACAACAAGTCAGCTAAACGCCTGTAAAACAAATACTTACAGGCGTTTTTCTTTGAAGACACACTACACATGAAACACATTAAAGCTTCAAAAAGCATTGTTTTGAGTACTTTATCATAACACTAGCGCAAAGACAGCATTAACCAGGCCAAATAAGAATGTTGGAAATTCTACAGTTTGCTCACCTTCATTGTTGTGGCGTACCCCGCATCTGTGTAGCGCAGCAGGTACATGCCCTTCGCCAGCCTGCTCACATCCATACGCACACCATTACCTGTCATCACAACACGATGCAACACGTTGCCCGATAGGGAGATTAACTCCAAAACAGCTTCGCCGGCAGGAGCCCCGCCAACAATTACGCTCAACACATCGGTCATCGGGTTAGGCGCAATCAACACTTCACGCTGGGTTGAAGTTGCCCCAACCACTCCCACGGACAAAAGCGTCGTAAACGGGATAGACGTCCACCCCGAAAAATCTCCCACACCGCAACTGTCACGCACATGGGCATAGTAACCAGTTCCCGGCGTCAATCCAGTGGCATTCACAGTCGCGGTCGCGGTACTTGTTCCTGATACCACAGGCGTTGCCGATGAACTGTTGATAATGTACTGATATCCAAAAGAACCGGTCGTCACTGCGGTCCAGCTAATAGTAGCCGACGACGAGGTGATCGCACTTGCAGAAAGCCCCATTATCGACGGGCAAGACGTAGCAGTTAGCGTCGTGAATGGTATCGTCACCCATGTAGAAAAACTTGAACCACATACCGTGCGCACATGCGCGTAATACGCCGTCCCAGATGTCAGCGGCGATGCACTAACAGAAATCAATGTTGTTGCTGTGCCCGTCGAAGGTGGTGTGGCCGATGTGCTCACAGCCCATTCATAACCGGTAGCCCCTATTACCGCAGACCAACTTATGGTAGCCGAAGTTGGCGTAATAGCACTTGCTGCCAACCCTGTAACAGCACTGCATGGTGCTGTCGAACCTGTTATCACAACAGTATAGTCGTGTACCTCGCCCAACGTGGCACCGCCACCCGAGAGTGAATATGACGGACACGGTGATATGCTTGGGTATGTAAGGTCTCCCGACGCAACCGCCCTGAATCTGTGCGATCCTGCAGCGGCTCCCGCCGAGATAGAAATAGGGAAATTGGTCCCCGTGCCCAGCACCGACAACGTGCCCCCACCCACACTTTCACCCGCATCCAGAAAACTGTTGTTGTCATTATAATCTATAAAGAACTGTATGTCAGCCGTCGACAATGCCGCAGTACTTGCCGTCACTGTATACGTAGCCCCCGCTGCCAGCGTCACAGACATCGTAGTGTGCATGTCTCTGTAAGACGTCACCGGCGGGAAACTACCCGTAGTCGAGCAACCCGTACTCAAATCACTTATAGCCGTGCTGCTCGCACCATTTAATGTAAAACTATTGATCTGTCCACTCAACGTACATCCCTGAAAATACGTAGGTGTACAGTACTGTGCACTCGTGTCATTTCCGTAAATCAGAAAAAATGAAAAGAGTAAGGCAACGAGATAATTGAAATTCTTTTCCATAGGAAAAAACAGCTATGATTAATGATAACTTACAGTAAACATAACACTTACTTACCACAATTACAACACAAAACACATAAACCACCTAAAACCAACTTGTACTCGAATGGTTTGGGGATGCCTTGGTTTGGCGCCTGCCTGCCGTCAGGCAGCTTTGTATGGTCCGAGGCTCGTTTGGAATTACGTCTGGTACTCGATCTCAACGATCACCTCATTTTCCCTGTTCACAACATCCCAGGGCGCGTTGTAGCCCAGATACGTATAGCCACCCATAGCCTTGTACCCCAGCTTTACAAGAATTGCCTTCAACTCCTCTATCTTCTCTTCTATTTTCCGATTGTTTGCAAACCCGCCAAATTTTATCGCCGCATAGTAGCCTTCCTTAGAATACCTGAAGGTAACAGAACGATTGTCAGGCTCCGGCAGATTTTCCATATTGTACCCCGATGGCATCACAAAACTCATCCTATTCATCGACGAATCCACCTCCATATGCACAGGCGCTGTCATCGCTATCTTTGAAGAAGAGCTATTACCCCCGAAAATGTATCCTGCCAATGATCGGAAATTATCACTACTCCTATCCATATAGCTCTCTCCTGGCGACTTCACAGTAGCCAGAACCACTTTCGGATAAAACCGGATCTCTATCCCCTCCAATGTCTTCTCAACTCTGTATGGCTGTCGTTCCACCTTTTTGTTTGCTGCATAAGTTATAGCCGAATAGATAACGGCAAGTGAAAGAGCAACAATTATAAATATCTTGATCATAATAACCACATAATTTCTACAGACACCGATAACAGTACAAAGTTCGACATTTTATATCGCAACTGGTATATAAAATATATTCCCTACTCGCCCCCGTCGGCAACGGGTAAGCCCGGGTTTGGGCATGTTTACCATCAGGCAAGGTTATAACGTTCTAAAATTTTGAACACAACCCGGCAAGTGTTTTCCACTTGCTTTCATAACTAACCAGCCAATCGTAACCCGGCACGGTAGTTCTGCCCGCCTGCACTTTGGTAATTTGTCTCTACTTCGCGGACAGAAGCAACCCAAAAAAACCAATCTCCTATTTAATTAAACCATAATACACACAACAGCAATTACTTAATTCTATACCCCTATGGAACATTTGTTCCATAACGATTAAATGACTAACTACCTTTGTATAGTTTTCATGGTGATAGGGTTTATAGGGGCTGGCCTGTTCTCAGGCTGGCTTTTTTATTTTAATATATCCAACCCCGGCCAACAGCCGGTTATCACACCGCTGACCTACGCCACCCTTCCTGCTGCCGGACAGAAATATTTATGACACCCTCTTTTCTGCAGTGTCATAAAACCATCTTTTGTTGGCATCATACAGCGTTAGTAACTTACATCAAATGCAAAAACTCCTAAGGCAACAGCCTCAAGGAGACAAGAAATATCTCATCACAAACGCCTGCAAGCGAGAACTAACCATGCCTGCCGCTTCAGGCAGGTGAGAAGTAAGTGAGAAGTAAGTGGGAAGCAAGTGGGAAGCAAAACTGCGCACCTGCGCACAAAACTTCCCGGATCCCCATTGATTATCAATGAAAAACTGCGCAATTCCCGAAACAACAAAAAAATCAAGAAAACGGTTCTAAACCACGATCAGTCCCAATAACCAACCATCGATAAGAAACATCCCGATTAATCACAACCATCCCTTCCTCTGCAACCGTTTTTTAGATAACTTGTACCACTCATATCATACCAGCAAAAATGGCAAAACACAAACAGGCACTAAACACTACCTCGCCGGCGACAACCAAAGCTGACACCGGCACCCCTATACCTGCGTTCGTGTTCGGCTTGGTTGCAGTCATCGCGTCAGCAGTTGCCCTTTGGCCCGTGCTGCAAAACAGCTACATCTCCTGGGACGACAATGTATATTTTTATGAGAACGAATTCCTTACCCGCCCTCTGGGTACAGCCCTATCGCATTTTTTCTCAGGCTCTTTGTATTTGGGCGCCTACACACCCGTCACCCTCTCCGTCATAACCATCGTTTCAAAACTGGCCGGCAATATCGAACCCGTTCATTTTCATACCGCCGCACTTGTGTTGCACCTCATCAATGTTTTTCTTGTGTTCCTTTTCACGCAACGATTATCCTCAGGCAACACTACCATCGCGTTCTTTTGTGCTGCACTATTTGGCATACACCCCATGCATGTTGAGTCGGTAGCATGGGCTGCAGAATTCAAAGATGTACTTTTTACAGCATTTTACCTTGCAGGCCTGATTACGTGGCTCCGCGCTACCGATACTCAGAACAAAGCAACAATGTGGCTCTCGG
The DNA here is from genome assembly GCA_044348585.1 of Flavipsychrobacter sp. Lineage (GTDB taxonomy): Bacteria > Bacteroidota > Bacteroidia > Chitinophagales > Chitinophagaceae > Nemorincola. Next base: position 13,525 of record JBIKSN010000010.1, on the reverse strand, counting down.
CTACATGTCTTTTCTTTATACTAAGCCTGCTATCCAAACCCGCCGCGGTGACCTTTCCCATAGTGCTCTTACTCATGCAATGGTATCAGAGCAAAACTGTCACCCGCAACCAAAGCATCCTTATCGGCATCATGGTCATATTGTCGGTTATCATCGGCATTGTCACTATCTATGGCCAAAGCACTTACCCTCACATGCAGGAGTCTCACAACCTGTTTCAAAGGTTTTTGGTTGCCGCCTACGCCTATACCCACTACTATGTCTCCCTGGTATGGCCCACAGGCATGTCCATATTCTACCCCTACCCTGCCCTCGTTGGCGGCAGCATGCCCGGCCTCTACTATTTGTATCTTTTACCTGCTGCTGCACTGCTTTTAGCGGCATGGTTCTTTCGCAATTCTGCACCCTACATCACATTCGGTATCAGCTTTTTCACCATCAACATCCTGCTTGTTCTTCAGCTTTTCTCACCCGGCATGTCTGCCATGGCCGATCACTACACCTATCTTTCCTACCTCGGATTGATATTTGCCGTCCTCATGCTCATCAATACACTCATACAGCGCGCAACCGCCGTTAAAGTCCTTCCCCGCATAGCTATATGCGCCGGATTGGTAGTGCTCATCGTTTTCGGCACCATTGCAAACGCGCGTGTGCGCCATTGGCAGAACGATGAGACAATGGCCAACGAACTCTTGGGGCAATACCCGACCAATTATGTGGCGCTCAACAACATGGGCTTCGTGTTGCATAGTCAGGGTCAGTCGGCACCCGCAATTACCTATTGTATGCAGGCAATAAGTCAAAAGAAAGATTACCCATACCCCTATGTAAATGCCATTAACGCCGCCATCGCACTCAACGACATCAACTTTGCGGCCGGTCTGGCCGACTCTGCGGCACGTTTCGTTAAGCCCACGCCCGATATCCTCAATAGCATAGGTTATGTCGCGCTGATACAAAATCGCCTAGACGACGCCATCGTCAGCTACAAAAAGACTATAGCCATGCAACCGACCAACCGCAACGCCTACCTCGCCCTTGCCGAGATCTACTACCGGAAAAAGGACTACACAACAGAGCTCGAAATACTCAACAAGGGGCTGCAGCACCTCCCCAACAACCCTATTCTACTCAATTATAAAGGGTATGCCCTATACACCACAGGCCGCTACAACGAGGCCATCCTCATGTACGACAAAGCGCTTTCCCTCGCCCCCGACTATAAAGCGGCGTCAGAAAACCGAACAACGTGCCTGAAAGCCATGAATGTGCCGCGTTAATAAAGCCCACCACTCTCATCATAGACCGCCATTATCCTGGGGTCGACATATGGATTGATATAAAACGCCACCGCAGTCGATGAATATTTCCTGCCACGTAGCTTATCGAAACGCCCGAACGGAATGATCATTTTTTCTTCTATCAATGAATACACACCCTCTTTATCCTCATCACCTCCCCGTTCTGTGCAAATGACAGCCAGTGGCCCATTGTCATTTCTCACAATGTTCTCGTCCCGATAAGAGATCTGAGGACGATTCACTCTTCCCGTCTTGGAATTCCAGATAGCAATACCCTTATCAAAATACGTCACCTTATGCCCGTTCAACAACATAAAATCAGGATAACCACTTGCATCATTAAGTTGCACATTCAACGACCTCTGTACCTTACCCACGCTATCGATAAGCAGAATTTTGGTGTAAATGACATTGGTATTATACCAATCCGGCTTTTCTATTTTCACCTCATAACCCAGGCGTAATCCACCCATCACCTGATCCGTCAACATATCAACAGACTTATCTGCCGCAATAGGTATTCCATCCGCATCATACCATGATGTCACTTGCTTTTTAACGGCCTTAAAAACACCAAAACACTCTTCTATTGTATCCGATACCGGCGGTATCACCACCATCATGCTATCCGCCTTCCGTCCGTCAGCACCCACAGCATCCGCTACTCTGAACAGACCCCAACCTTGCGTGGTTTTCGCAAGGAACATCCCGCTCTTCGAAACATAAACGTGATGTATATCAGAGAATTGATTCGAAAATCTTTTTGTGATCGACCCGTTGTAGGCAACCCACGGACGTGTTGTTGTACTTCTATAGAAATGTACCCCTTTCAGCGACCGGAAGTATGGATTGTTCTCTCTGGGACTCAAACCCATATGTGGTATACGAACTATCTCTTCACCAAAAGCATCGTAAATGATCGCCTCACCTTTCACAATGGCACAATACGTAACAGCCGGACAAAGTCCATTCGCAATTCTCACAGAGGTATCTTTCGTCAACAATTGGTACTTCTTGGTCTCCAGGTTAAAAAGCCCCTGTTTTGTTTGGTACAGGGTACCATATCCCGCATATTGCCTTGATGGAACTTTGTCAATTGTCAACCCGGTAGAATCAATTATCAGCGAAGAGTCTTTACCATATACAAGAAGCTTCTTTCCATCATCAAAAAGGTCAGCCGGATTTAGCCCCCTGTCAAATACGTTCACTCTTTGTCCATATTTATTGTATACAACACGGTACGGTTTTGTTGAATCTACGGTAAACCAATTAGCGTCAAAAAATACGTCAACCGCCTGCGATATCCTGTGGTCTACCGGATAACTTCTTCCCTGTTTGTCATATAATAAGTAGTCCGTACTATCGTTCCAACCCAACAGATAGCCCCAGTAAGATTTATGCATGATCTCCCTGTATCTGACCGGAACAACAACCTTTAACGGTACTAACTGCAACACCCCACGCCACCCGGCCGAGTCGATCATTACATGATTTATTATTGAACTTGCATCATACCAGGCGATGACACCCGGCAAAGTATCTCGCCTGCCGCTTGAGAAGAACAAAGCTCCGCGAGGTTTTTCAACATCCTTCTTGTTTGTCATTTCCATACGGGAAAATCGATATTCCTCAGGGCGCTTCAGTGACGAATACCAAAGAGCAAGCATAGTTGTATCTGTAACCCGGTTCACGCTGTTGCATGTGCCGATCAGCACGCCTTCGGCACTGAACACATCAAAAACTTTTTCGGCTTTTGTGCCAACATAAAATGAACAAAAAGGCTCCATATCATTATATACAGGCTCAACTATGGGGTGCTTTCGGTTGTCACACAATCCGTATTTACCACCTGTATTAAAAACATATAGGTGCTGAGCGTTGAGCCGGAATGACCATAGAAAAAGAAGTACAAGGAAAACGATCCGATATTTCATCAATTCAATTTAAGTAAATAAACGCAATATCTGGACTCAGACACCAGAGAACATCAACATATAGTTATAGCGAAAACGAACCGTGTCCACTACCAAATGCATGATTTCATAACTAAAAACATAATTGCCGTCGGTGCACTTCGGTAACTTTATGCTATAAACTGCACGTTTTGGACAGACAACACTTTCACCACCCCGCCGCGTTCAGCAACCCTAATTAGCCCGAAAATGAGGGCTCAAATTCTGCCCATACCGCCATACATTAACATCTTCCCAACGTCAGTTTATTTACATTAGCAATATCATGTTGCGCTCAATTGGCATTGCTTTTGCTGTCTTTCTATGCGTATCCTCTTCCGTGGCAACAGCTCAGGCGTTGCCGTCATCGCCTGTATTAAACCTTCAGACAGGTCGTTCACAGCCGTTCAGCGAGCTGGCACCAAAAGGCAAAGTGACGTTAATGTGCTTTTGGGGGACGTGGTGCCTTCCCGGCAAACGACAGATACAGACCATTATCCGCAATCTGCCTCAGTGGCATCAGCGTGCCGATTTTTCATTTATCACCATTGCTGAAGACCATCAATCTATCGATGGGCTTGAACTGCAATATGCCCGCTCACAGAAATGGCAATTCCCCTACTACCTGGACGAGACCAATTCGCTGAAAAGTCACCTGCGATTTCACGCACTGCCATACACTATCATCATCGATCAAAAAGGCCATATAGCCTACAGCCATACGGGGTATGAGGAGGGAGAAAACATCCTAAAGGAGTTGACGCGTATTGCAGGCAAGTAGGGCACATTGACTTAGCAGTCTGAATCTGTCAATGCGACTACAAGTAGAGTAATTTGACAACCCATTCGAAACCAGTCAACGCGCTACTAAACAAGTCCATATTTCGCCATACTCCAGAATTCATCGAGTGCTATCATGCGCTGCTTGAAAAATGAAATAAGATCAGGCCAGTCTTCCTGACGCATGATATTCACTCCCTGCAACACCTTACTGATAGAACTGATTTCCCTGCCATGTTCATCAGTTCGCGAAACTGCCCAGTCCCACTCCTCGCCAAGTGTATCGTGCAAAACGGCCCGCAACGCCACAAACTTTTCGAAGCACTCATTTCTGTTACTTCTGTCACTGTGCGTGATCTCAATGGCTATATTGGCACCACTTGTTCCGGCCTCCATCCTGAAGTAAACTGATGGCACACCTGTCTTATAGTTCACCCAATTCACCCGCTCGCCATCCACCGACAGTACCGGGCGCATGTACTGGCCCAGCGTTGTCCAGAACGCCTGTCTTTGCCGCGATGCCTCTTCCTTTGTGTACATACGTGCGCGTATGGATAATGCATTAAAACAAGAAGAGCGAAAAACCGGAAAATACATCCGACCTTTCGCTCTTTTTAGTGTGGTGCGGGAGGGAATTGAACCCCCGACACAAGGATTTTCAGTCCTTTGCTCTACCAACTGAGCTACCGCACCTCCCGTTTTGGGATTGCAAAGATATATGCTGCCACCGAGAAAACAAAACTATTTTTAAAAGTAATTTTCTTGGCGGCAACATTTCTTAAGATAGCTCAGGATACAAAGGGAACGCCTTCATAAATTCGTTCACTTCTCCCTTCACTGCAGCAATAACATTTTCGTCATCAGGGGCCATCAGCACTCGGTCCAACCAGTTCACCACCTGCAGCATATCTTTTTCTTTCAGGCCGCGTGTAGTAATGGCAGGCACCCCCACCCTGATACCCGATGTAATGAATGGAGACTTATCGTCAAACGGCACCATATTTTTATTGATGGTGATATCAGCCTTCACCAATGTGTTCTCAGCTTTCTTTCCGCTTATGTTCTTGTTGCGCAGATCTATGAGCAACAAATGATTGTCAGTGCCGCCTGATACAATGTCGTAACCTTTCTCAAGAAAACCTCCTGCCATTGCCTGGGCGTTCGCTATGATCTGCTTCCCATAGGTCTCAAATTCAGGCTGTAGGATCTCGAAGAATGCTACCGCTTTTGCTGCGATTACATGTTCAAGCGGACCACCCTGTGTGCCCGGAAACACAGCCAGATCTATCAACTGGCTCATCATCCTTATCTCACCCTTTGGCCCTGTAATGCCGAATGGATTCTCAAAATCATTCTTCATAAGTATGAGGCCTCCGCGGGGACCTCTCAGGGTCTTATGCGTTGTAGTGGTCACAAAATGACAATGGTCGAACGGACTGCTCAAAAGCTTCTTGGCAATAAGTCCCGCAGGATGCGAGATGTCAGCCATCACCAATGCCCCTACCTTATCGGCAATAGCCCTGATGCGTGCATAATCCCAATCACGGCTGTAGGCCGATGCTCCGCAGATCATCAGACGAGGCTTGTGCTCCAGCGCCTGGCGCTCCATCATATCATAATCTACGAGACCGGATTCCTGCTTCACACCATAATGCACCGCATTATACAATTTGCCCGAGAAATTCACAGGAGACCCATGTGTCAGGTGCCCACCCATACTCAGGTCAAGACCGAGAATGGTATCGCCGGGACGCAGCACCGCAAGCATCAAAGCCGCGTTGGCCTGCGCTCCACTGTGAGGCTGAACATTGGCATAACTCACATCAAACATCTGACATGCCCTGTCAATAGCCAGCTGCTCACTTTTATCTACAACCTCACACCCACCGTAATAACGCTTACCGGGATAACCCTCAGCATATTTATTGGTCATTACGCTCCCCATAGCCTGCATCACCTGCAAACTCGTAAAATTCTCAGATGCTATCAGCTCCAGTCCGTGTTGTTGCCGATGCATCTCTTCTTGTATAAGGTTGAAAATGGCACTATCTCTTTGCATTGTTACAATTTATTAACTGAAATTGAATAACTTTCTTTATTATACTAATGACCGCGGTGATGCTTCAACACGCCACCTGCGGCTTCTTTGATTGTGTTGGTAAAGATAAAGGCTTTCGGGTCTATGCTGTGTACCATATTTCGCAAACGTCTCACTTCAAGTCGTGTGACAATAGTGAAAAGTATATCACAATCGTGATGCACATCAAAACTCTCCTTCATGTATCCACGTTCGCCTTTGTACACAGTGATGCCACGCCCGAGTGTCATCACCAGCTCTTTCTTTATTTCATCACTTTTACCGGATATGATAGTAACACCTGTATATTCTTCCAGACCTTCAATTACGTAACTGATAGTACGCGATGCGGTGAAATAAGTCAACATGGAATAAAGTGCCGTCTCCAGTCCCAATTGAGTGGCCGCAATGATGAATATGATCACATTCAGACCCAGTATGATCTCACTGATCGTAAAACTGCTTCTTTTCAAAGTATAGAGCGCAAGGACCTCAATTCCATCTATGGCACATCCGCCCCTCATAGCCAAACCAATGCCTGTACCAAGGAAGAAGCCACCGAATATAGACACGAGCAACTTATCTGATGTGATGAACGGATAAGGCACAAGGGAAAGGCATATTCCCAACGACAGGATACATGCCAGCATCTTGAAAGCAAATACCCTATTGACATGAAAACCACCTGCTATAATAAATGGTATGTTGAGCAAAAGTATGACCAGCGCAATGTTGTAATGATACAATTCATGTATCAGTAGCGACACACCGGTAACACCACCATCAAAAAAATGATTGGGTATAAGGAAACTCTTCAGCGCAAACCCACTAATGAGCGTACCTGCAACAGTATATAAAATATCTTTTATAGTTCGGGGTAAGGTAGCAACTGCTTTCATTGTTGTGCGCATATAACAATTATAAAGTCTTTGACCTGACCATAGCCAGGTGAATTTCTTTTTTCTCTTTTCTCAAATTTCTCGCAGACTCTGTAAAATAATGGTGCCCCTCCAGAAACTTCACCTGAAGCAGGTTCCATTCTCTTTCTGTGTTTAAAATTCCATAGTGCCGCAACTCATTAAACAAGAGATCACCTATCGTGAAAAAATCATCGCGCCCAAGGTAATCGAGATCAGCGTCGCATATTATCTCTTCCAGTCTGTTCTTCGGCGATTGCGGTATTCGCGTGGCCATTATCATCCCGCAGATCGTTTCGATCTGATCTTCGGTGAATCCGAACTCCGGAAGTTGATCCCGTGCAATATCGCACCCTACCTTTTCGTGCTCCTTCTGTTGAATTAGAAACCCTGAATCGTGAAACAACACCGCGGTGAGCAACAATGTAAGGTCATCGCCGGAAATTCCCTCCAGACCCGCAAGGTGCTCAGCGGCCCGGTAAACATCTTCTACATGCCCCGGACTATGGTAAGTAAGTTCTTTCGGCAGTTCCTTCTTCAACTTATTGAGCATGAACTCCCGAACCTTTGCAAACTCCATACAACGGCTATTGATATGGGTCTAAAAGTAGAAAATAAACAAGACTTACCATCGACCGGTACAATATATTTTCCATCGTCACCGGAAATGGACATTGTGCATGGCAAGGAAACCCGAACAGATCAGGCAAACTCGGGTCTGCGACGCATGGCACGCACCTCTACGATACCTTGAAACAGATAAACCTTGTTGGTATGCAGGTGCCGGCATTTGTTGCGTGTACGCAACTTTTCTATCTTCTGATAGATTTCCCCATCTTCCGTAACGAAATACTGGTTCACCCCTACATCATCAACGAGTTTATAACCCGGTTTGTGCTCATCATATCTGTAGAGTGCCTTGAAAAGTTCAGGATCGGTACAGGTGCTCGCTGCCGGATTGTGTACATATGCAAATAGAGCACGCTCTACATCGGTCGGGAAATATTTCTTACCAAGAAAAGGTATCAATATGTGACGGAACTGAGTCTTCCACTCGTTGCCATGTGGTGTAGCCTTGTGCTGAAAATGAACGTAGGTGAGCAGGTGAGCCAATTCGTGCAACAGAGTAATGAGAAAACTGTACGGATTAAGGTTCGCGTTCACGCTTATTCTGTGATACGGCGCATCAGGCACAGGATGGCGATAGTCGCCGAGTACCGACTTCCTTTCATTTGTCAGCGTTAAGTGAATGGTGTGCGTCATAAAAAATGGCGCAACCTGCTCATACGATCCTTCCGGAAGAAATTGCTCCAGGAAGCTGAATGACTTTTCCTGCTTTCTCATTGTGACAGTTCATTTTTTCTATCCAGTTGCAACTTCGTTATTCACCGGGGTTGCTGCCCTTTGTGATTCGCGCTGTCTTAGACAGCAATATTGTTTCAGTCGCAGAATAAACGGCATAAATGCCGAACATGGCAAATACTGATTGTTTATGAATGCTGTTACGATTGATCACCACATACACCAGAACACCCACCATACAAACCATCATACGCAATAATGATGCACTGTAAACTCCACGCACAAACGCATGAGGCTTGCCTGCTATCGGTTTATTTAACAACGAATAAGCCGCGAATGAAAGTATCGCCATAATGATGTTCGCGATATGCAGGGCATTTACATGAAACTTCGGATCGAACGATCCGAGCATCACGATCATCCCCGCGACCAACACCACCAGTAACGCGATCACAACCGGAATTCTCTTATTCATTTTTTAGGCTTATTTAGCTCCCTCATCAATTGCCATAAAGAAAAGGACAATGAAATTAAGGGGAATAAAATTAATAACAAAGGCATTTTCAAATTCAGCAAAGCATCAAGTTTCAGCCCGGCCCACACCGCGATCAGCAGCATCACCATCCATTGCGTGGCCAAACCGGCATACTTCATATATGATATTTACAACTATTTTAGCAGCCCTGAAAATTTCTTTCTCGACCCGAAAATAGTAGTTTGCCACAATCCGGACACGAACAATTTGTTAATTTTTAATTACATAAAAATCCGCTATTCCTTCCGCTGCAACAGCCTCTCTTTTGGTATTTTGTCTATTTTTGAAAATTGACTGCATATGTGGTACAAATAGGCATGCCTATATAATATGTCCACCTTTTTTGCGTTATCGATTCATATAAGGGGAAAACCGGGAACAGATTGAATATTCGTCTAATACTTGCATTCATATTATCAATTCTTCTTTTTACTAATAACGGTGTTCTCTACGCCCAATCAGTTAAAAAGAACAGCGCAGATAGCGTTAGGGCTGCCCGTGCCCGGATAGATAGTATCAATCTTGCCCGGAAAAAAGCTGCCGAAGACAAGATCAAGAGCCGCAAGATTGCTATCGACAGTGTAAAAGCCGCCCGTGAACGCGCGTTGGACAGTGCCACGGCCGCGCGCGAAAAAAAGGCTGACAGCATAAAGAACAGCCGCGAAAAAAAGACCGACAGCATCGCTAAGGCACGCAAACGCGTTACAGACAGCGTAGCAGCAATAAAGAAGTACAAGGAAAGCAGAAAATACAGGGATAGTGTCACAAAGGCGAAGAATACCAAAACAAAGGCAGTGACCGATAAACGTCAGGCCCGCATCGACTCCATCCAGGAAGCCCGAAAACATGTCTCTGACAGTGTGGCCAAGGTGCGCACCGCCCGGACAGACAGCATCAGAACACGCCAGAAAAACAGGACCGATAGCCTTGAAAAAGTAAAAAAATACAAAGCCAGTAAGCGATATACCGATAGTGTGACGCTTGTGCGGCGACATCGGTCAGATAGTATAAAAGCCATACAAAAGGACTTCAGAGATAGCGTTGCCGCAGTGCGTAAGAAATCGCTGGACAGCACAAAAAAGGTTCGAACCCGCATCCTTGACAGTACCAAAACAGCCAGGCTGAAAGTTATGGATAGCATAAAGGCTGTGCGTAAAGCAAAGACCGACAGCCTTGCAAAAAAGAAAGAAAACAAGGAGAAACTGGCAAAAGCAAACGAGAAAAAGAAACTAGATGCCCTTAAGCTCAAGATAGACCTTAAACAGAAAAAAGAACGCGAGGCATGGTCAAATAAGACCATGTTGAAGAAGAATTGGGGGCCAAAGCGGCGACTGACGCAGAACTCGTTCACGCATTACAACTACTACTTTAATGCGAACCGGAAGATGGAGGAGGCCGAGCTGAATATGCGGCGGGTAAACAAGGAAAACCTGGACTCGCTCATCGGGCTATTCCCCTACGACCCCAATAAGGACTCATCCCTTTTCGCTTCCGACATGGATAGTATCATCCGGAAAGTCTCTGTAGGCATACAGATCCATGACCCGCGCATAAAGTGGGCCAACGATATGTACCTGCTGCTGGGACAAGCATATTACTACAAGGGCAATTACGAAAACGCTGCAACATCCTTCCGCTACATCATTGCCAGCGACCAGAATTCCAAAAACAAAAAAGGGAAAGGGAAAAGTAGCTACTCCTCCGCCAGATCAAAAACATCTTCTTCTATCGTAGAAAAGAAAAAGAGATCTAAACTCTCTTTTTTACAACACAAATCGGTGCATAACGATGCCATTCTTTGGTTGGCGCGCACGTACAATACTGCCGGCCAGATAGAGAACGGTGAATCTGTCCTCTCTCTGCTGGAATATGAAGAAGACCTTCCTGACAATCTGATAGGCAGGTTACATATCGAGAAAGCTTTCGCCTACCTCAAACAAAGAGACTATGCTGAAGCATCGAAAAGATTGTCGCTGGCGGTTGATGACGACTACCTGCCCGACTGGTTGAAACTTCGTGTAGCTATCCTGAACGGTCAGATCCTCATGAACACCGGCGAATACATTGCCGCGTCAGAAAGTTTCGAGAAGGCAATTGACCTCTACCCTAAAATAGACATGGACTTCTATGCCAGAAAGCAGATAGCAGCCTGCAAACTTCTGGCAGGCCAAAGTATGGCCGATGCCGTACCACCTCTTAAAAAGTTGCTGAAAGACGCCAAATACTCCAGCCAGTTCGATCAGGTTTACTATGTATTGGGGTCACTCTCTGCCAAGTCAGGAAACAAGGAAGAGGCGATAGATTATTTTACAAAGAGTACTAAAACACCCAAAGCAAGTAAAAAACAAAAAGCACTCTCGTTTGCTGCCTTGGGTGATGTGTACTACTCATCGGGCAAATATGCCATTGCGAAATCTTCGTACGATAGCGCAGCGAAGTACTCATCAGGAAACAAAGACAAAGCAATTGCAGCAGCAGTTCAGCGCAGCTCCGGTCTCAAAGAAGTTTCCGGTCCGTTAGCTACCATTCGCGAACAGGATAGCCTGTTGCATCTTGCAGCACTCAGCAAAAAAGATCAGCAGGCGGCAGCTCGCAAATACCTGCGCGACATGGAAAAACGCAGGCAGGACAGCATTTTTAATGCCGAGAACGCAGCTACCGTAAGTGCCGGAGAAACCGAGACGGACAAACCATCGGAAGGGCCGGCATGGTACTTCAGCAACCCTACCCTGCTTTCTCAGGGCAGCGCCGACTTTAAAAGGAAATGGGGCAACCGCCCGCTTACCGACAACTGGCGCAGGGCTTCCGGCCAGCCGCTTACAGGTGGGGCTAAGTCTGAAAACAGCGCGGACGAGGATGGAGAAGAAGATGTTGCAGAAAAAGGCGACAACGGACTACCTACCGAGGAAAGTTTGCTCGCACGCATACCCAATACTCCAGAGAAAAAAGAACTTGCACAGAAAATCCAACAAAAAGCATACATATTGCTGGCAAAGGCCTACACCGACCAGCTTGAGGATTACAACGAAGCACTCAACGCGCTCGATACATTAAATAAACGATTCCCTGCACACACGCAAAAAGAAGAAGAACTGTACCTGCGCTATCGTATTGCCATGAAACAGAATAAACTGGACAAGGCTAAGCAATATAGTGACGAGCTGCTTAAAAAATATCCTAAGTCACAATACGTTAGTGCGCTTAAACCAAAAGTGAGCGAAAGCAAAGCGACGGACGAGAACGCTTCAGAGGTCGCCAAATACTTCGATCAGACCTACGATCTGCTCATGAAGCATCAGTATACCGAGGTGCTGATGCGCACCGACGCCGCGAAAACTAAATTTTCCAATCCTGTCTATGCAAAGCGCTTCCAGCTTACTGAGGCAATGGCATATGCAGGTTCTGGGAATTACGATGTTGCAGATTCACTCACAGCCGGCTTCATCAAGAACAACCCTTCAGACTCACTCACCGATTGGGCCAAAATTGTGAAGGCATATATTAAGGATATGAAGTCGGGCGGAAAACCATCCTGGTATAAAGAAGGGGCTGCACCGCCGCCGGCCACCGCAGCAAAGAAAGAAACAAAAGCACCGGCTGCACCGGCAACTCCCGATGTTGACCTGCCACCCGCCATACCCGAAGCACCAAAGGTATACACATATCAGTCCGACAGTGAACACTACTTCATTGCGGTATTGGGTGGTCTGGACTCACGCACGCTTGGCTTCAAACTTGCCATCCGATCGTTCGATTCGCTGAAGTTTGCTGATGCAGGTCTTGACGTGCTTATAGACATGTATAGCATGTCTCAGGTGGTGGTGCAGGTGAGGAAATTCTCAAATGCCTCCAACGCAAAAACCTACCTGAATGAGTTCATAAACTCGGGTCCGCTCAGCAAGTACCAGCCGGGCGAGATAAGCACCTACATCATCTCTGCCAACAATTACAAAAAAATGTTCGCAGACAAGTCGGTTGACGCTTACAAAGCCTTCTATTCGGGCTATTACAACAAGTAAGGCGTCCCTGCTTTCTGCAAAAATCTGCTGTTATGCGTACAATTATTACCAATATCAGGCAACTGCTGCAAACCTATGACAACAACGCACCTGCAAAGATCTCAGGCGCAGCCATGGATAATGTGCCGCACATTGACAATGCCTGGTTGATCATAGAGAACGGTACTATTCACAGCTACGGTAGCATGGACGCTTTGCCGGCCGCTACCAGTGCCGATGAACACATCGACGCTACCGGCTCACTTGTCCTGCCTGCCTGGTGCGACAGTCATACCCACCTCGTTTTTGCCGCGCCCCGCGATGGCGAATTCGTGGACCGTATAAAAGGCGTGAGTTACGAAGAGATCGCGCGACGTGGCGGAGGCATCCTCAACTCAGCACGCAAGCTCAACGAAATGGACGAGAACCTGCTATACGAGCAAAGCCTGGAAAGACTGATGAATGTAATGGCTCAGGGAACCGGTGCCATCGAGATCAAGAGTGGCTACGGACTATGCCTTGACGGCGAGTTGAAAATGCTCCGCGTCATCCGTCGGCTTAAAGAAAGTGTCCCCATTCCGGTGAAGGCATCCTTCCTTGCCGCACACGCCTACCCGCTCGAATACAAACAGAACAAGGCAGCATACGTGAACCTTATTA
>JBIKSN010000372.1:0-7327 GCA_044348585.1 Flavipsychrobacter sp. | reverse complement strand
CGACGCTCGCGGCAGCATAAAGGCCGATATGGGCTTTGTGAACGACGTAGGCCAGATAACACTGCGCGCCCTCGAAAAGAACAACAAGAAAAAGAAGAAGAAGAGCGGATCGGGAGGAAAAGGAACACAGGGAGGCGAGAACGCTGGCGGCCAGAACAAACCACAACAGGCAGCCCGTCAGGGTGGCAATCAGCCGCAGGGCCAGGGTGGTGGTGGCAACAAGCCGCAGAACAACCGCAACCAGCAGAAGCCGCAACCCAAACCACAACAACCAAAGGAGGGTGGCGAACAGCAACCGCAGCAACAAGGTGGCGGGCAGCGTCAGCAACCCCGCGATGGTAATGCACAGCGCCAGCAGCAACCTAAAGAAGGTGGCGGCCAGCAGCGCAACAGGCAGCAGCCCCGCGAAGGTGGTCAGCCAAAACAGCAACAACAACCACGTCCGGAAGGCGGACAACCAAAGCCTGAAGGCGGCGGACAGCCAAGGCCCGAAGGTGGCAACCAGCAGCGCCAACGTGGCGAGGGTGGTAACCAACAGGGCGGCAACCGTGGTCCGCGCCCGCCAAGGCCGCAAGGTCCCCGCGAAGACGGGAAGCCACAGCCACCTAAAGAGGGTGGTGCTGCGCCGGCAGAAGGAGCATAAAACGAAAGAAGGATACGTGAAACGTATCCTTCTTTCTTCATAGTCTTTATGATCGGTCTTAATCCTGCGGCTGACTGCTGCGTTTTTGGCGCGTCAGTTCATTGATGATCTTGCCGTTATTGTTTTTGTACTCAAGTTCGTTGGGCGTGCCTGCTGCCAGTTCTATAGATTTGCGGGCCGCTGCAAGTGCCTCGTCCACATTGCCCAGACGCTTCTCTATGCGCGCCCTCAGGTACCACATATAGTAAGCCTTGGGGTTTGCTTCCAGCGCCTTGTTCACATACTTGCTTGCCAGATCGGTTTTCTGATTGGTCTCGTAGTAGTAGCTCGCCGCCTGATAATATGGTATCTGCGGATTGTTCACGGCCTTGTCTATGTTCTGCTCGGCTGTGGCGCTGTTGTCGGCAGCCACCGGTATCACGATCCTGGTGCGTTCCCATTCCATCTCTATCTTGCAAGACTTGAACGTGATGTCGGTAACATTGATAGTGAATGTCTGGGTCTCTTCGGCCAGTGTGCGAGGAGTGACTTTGAAGCGGGCTACATCATACTCGCGCGGGTAGCCATCGGCAGTCCATGTGCCGGTACCTGTGCTGATGATGATCTCCCACTTGTCTTTGTTGGGTATAGTGTAGAGTGCGTATTCGCCCGCTTTCACGCGTTGGCCCGCTACTTCTACATCCTCACCGAACTTGATCTTGGTAGGAGCGTTAGCGCCCGTGCGCCATACATGTCCGTAAGGGATAATGTCGCCCATTATTTTACGGCCGCGCATAGAAGGGCGGCTGTAAGAGATCTCAATGTTGGACATGGAGAAGTCCTGCACCAGTTTTGCGCTCGGACTGAGTGTCGGAAGTTTGAGGGGTGATTGCGCCATACCATTGCCGGCTATTGCTGCCAGCAGCACTATCGAAAGGACTATCCTTTTCATAGGTTGATGATTTTATGAAGCTGCAAAATACGAAAGTTAGTGTTCGGATGTTTACTAAGTAATATCGGCATGAAACTGTACCGCATAAAGTGGCAACCGAGTGACAAATGCACGATGACCGTTGCGGCAATTGGTCAAAAAAAATCCCGATATGCCGGGCATATCGGGAAAGGACTGTGCTTACTAACCCATCGTTAGTACTACAAATGTCAGAAAAAAGTTTCGGATTTTGAAACAGTTATTATGTTAATTTAATATGATGATGCCAGGGCAGTAGTATGTGGGGAGGGTAGCATGTGTTTGTGAAAGTTTAATATGAATAGGCTTCGGGAGGATGTTGGAGGGGGAAAGTCGTTTTGTTGTTTTAAAAGTGTATATGAGGCGCTTTGGTATTGTGTTTCGGGTAATTTATTATATTTGTAAGAGCGGTAAATTGATTTCCCGGCCCCCTTGACCGGGGCATGGTTGTAGTTTGCCGTGATTGTTAACGCAGTGTGCCGGAAATGGCGCGCATTGCATTCATAGATCCGGAAATGTACAAGAGGCTGGTCTCTGTATTGTTACTTCTTTGTCTTATCGCTGTTTCAGCACGTGCCGCTGTGTCTATAACGGCCGCCACCGGTGGAACCAATATTTGCAGCAACAAAGCAGTAACGGGCAGCGCACCGGCGTTCACGACACTCGGGGCGATACAGATCACCGAGGGGGCAGTAGCCGATTTCAGCATAGGCACCTCAGTTATAGTTTTGAATGCGCCTACCGGCTGGTTGTTCAATACAACGCTTCCGTCCATTACCTACATAACCGGGTCGAACATCACCGGGATCTCTGGTTCCATCACTGCCACTTCCCTGACCATAAATGTGACAGTTGTAAATAACAACGGCGCCGACCAGGTAACTATATCGGGTCTGCAGGTTCAGCCGGCAACCACATCGTCGTCCGCCGGAGCCATCAGGGCATCGGTGGCAACGGGTGTGGCGGGTATCACCACAGGTAGCAGCGGTACGAGCTTCGGTTCCCTGTCTATAACGTCACCGGTTACGGCAACGGTATCGGTAGCGGCCAGTCCGTCGGGTTCATTTTGTCCCGGTACGAATGTTGTGTTCACGCCCACGGCAACCAATGGCGGCACGCCAACTTTTACCTGGGTATTGAACGGCACCGATGTGTATATAGGCGCCAGCTATTCTAACAACAGCCTGGTGTCTGGTAACACAGTGTCTTGCAGGATGTTGAGCAGCGTAGGTTGTCTGGTGGCCAATCCGGTCTATTCAAATACGATCACTGCCACGGTGCTCACAGCGCCGGCGGCAATAACCGGTACCAACTCGGTTTGCCCCACCACCACTACCACGCTGTCCACAACATCAACGGGTGGTGCCTGGAGCAGTTCCAATACTGCGGTGGGTACGGTAAGCACCAGTGGAGTAGTAACAGGAGTAGCTGCGGGTACTGCCAATATTTCTTATACCGCAGGCGGTTGTGCCGCGGTGAAGACCATATATGTGAATAACCCGCCGTTTGCGCCGGTTCTTACGCCAACGGTGAGTACCATCTGCAATAATACAAGTGTAGCGCTCACGGCAACCGGCACACCGGCGTCGACGAGCATCCTGAATCAGAACTTCAATTCTGGCCTGGGTACATGGACGGTAGATACCATTGGAAGTGTCAACATCCTGCCGGGGTCAGAATGGAAGGCATGTGCGGATAGCTATCTGAATGAACAAGGTTGGTACCGGAGTCCCGATAGCAGTACGTTTGTTATGGCAAACGCTGATACCTCCGGATCATCGTCCACCCTGTCTACAAGGCTTATCTCACCTGTGTTCTCATTGGCAGCGTATTCAGCAGCTACATTATCGTTTCAGCATGCGTATGACTACTGGCCGACAGGAGATATGAACGTGAATGTTGACGTATCGACCAACGGCGGCACTACGTGGACAGCGTTGAACAACTTTGTGGGCGCCACGATAGGGTCGAAGATGTCCTTTGTCACGCAGACTTTCTCTCTTAACTCCTTTCTCGGTTCATCGAATGTGAAGTTGCGGTTCTACTACAGGTCCACGTTCGGGTATTACTGGGCTATAGATAACGTGGTCATCACGGGCGTGCCTGCGGTGGTAACACCTACTTGGTCGCCGGTAACGAATCTTTTCACCAACTCGACGCTGACTACGCCTTATACAGCGGGGACCCAGGCCAATACGGTATATGTGTATCCGACAACGGTAGTAACGCCTACCACTTTTGTATACACGGCTACGGCTACGTTTGGCGCTTGTTCGGCCAGTGCCACCAGTACGGTAACGGTGAACCCTGAACCCGGTGCCACGTCAGGCGGACTGAATGTGTGTGTGGGCACAAGCACCACGCTCACGAATGCCTCGTCAGGAGGTACGTGGGTAAGTGCCAATCCATCGATCGCTACTGTGGGGTCTACTACTGGTGTGGTAACGGGTGTGGCAGTGGGTACGGCAAGTATCAGTTATGTGGCCGGAAGCAGTTGTGCAACGGTAGTGGTGGTGACAGTGAATACGACTCCCGCGGCAATTACCGGGAACCTGAATGCATGCCTCGGATACACCAGTACGCTGGCCAGCGCCACAACAGGCGGCACATGGACCAGTAGCAATACATCAACTGCCCCGGTGGCTTACACAACGGGAGTGGTCAGTGGTGCCTCATTAGGTACTGCGGTGATCACGTATTCACTTGGTGGCAGTTGCACAACAACAGCCATGGTGACGGTGCAGCCGTTGCCCGCCGCGTCTGCAGGGCCGGGTGTAGTTTGTGCCAGTCAGACCATAACACTTACCAACAGTACCGGTGGTGGGACGTGGGCGTCGGGAAGTACATCGATCGCTACTGTTGGGTCGTCGAGCGGGATTGTAACAGGTGTGAGTGGGGGGGTCGCTCCGATATCTTTTATACGGACAACAACGGGTTGTTTTTCTATAAAGAACGTAACCGTAAATCCGTTGGGACCGATAACAGGCTCGTCTAATGCGTGTCTTGGTTATACGCTGGCACTCGGAAATAGTGCAACCGGTGGAACCTGGACCAGCAGCACCACGACCGTAGCGACCATTAATGCGACCACCGGAGCGTTGACGCCCGTGACTGTCGGAACGACAACCGTAACCTACTTACTGAGTACCGGGTGTTCCACTACGAAGGTCATAACCGTCAATACACTACCGGCTGACATATCGGGACCATCGGCTGTATGTGTGGGTGGGAATATCACTTTGAGCTGCGCTACGACGGGTGGCTTCTGGTCGAACAGCAATGCTTCGGTAGCAGGTGTTGGAGCAAGCACGGGCGTGGTAAACGGAGTGGGGGCCGGTACCTGTGTCATCACTTATACGGCGGCTACCGGTTGTTTCAAGACCGCTACGGTGACGGTCAATCCACCACCGGCGGCCATAACAGGATCGGCGGTTGTTTGTTCGGGTTCTACTACAGTGCTTAGTAATGCAACCGCAGGTGGCACATGGTCGAGTTCGGCAACGTCGGTGGCAAGTGTTGCGGGAGGTACAGTGACGGGAGTTGGTACTGCCGGAACAGCTACTATATTTTATACTTTGCCTACAACATGTTTCTCTTCGAGGATCGTTACGGTGAATCCATTGCCTGATGCGATAACGGGCGGATTGGCAGGTTGTCAGGGAGCGTCGGGTACACTCACTAGTGCGCCATCGGGTGGCACGTGGTCGAGCAGCAATTCATCGATAGCAGCCATCGGGTCGTCATCCGGTGTGGTGACCGGAGGGACAGCAGGTACGGCGCTTATTACTTATACGTTGCCGACTGGTTGTTTCAGTACAGCGGTTGTGACCATCAATACAGTCCCTGCGTCGATAACAGGTAGTACCAGTGTATGTACCGGGTCGACAATTGCGGTGGCAACATCATCAACCGGTGGTACCTGGAGCAGCAGTAACACAGCAATTGCTACAGTGTCGGGCTCGGGTGATGTGACCGGCGTGTCACCGGGAAACCTCGTGATCAGTTATACCCTGCCAACGGGGTGCTTTGCTATTAAGCTGTTGACGGTGAACCTGACGCCGGCCGCCATCACAGGGGTGCCAGGTGTTTGTTTAGGGGCTTCGACCAATCTTTCCAATACCACAGCCGGCGGCGCATGGAGTAGTAGTAATCCTTCTGTGGCAACAGTGAGCGGTGGGGTGGTCAATGGACTGTTGACAGGTACGGTTTCCATATCTTATATAATGGCCAGCGGTTGTTATGCGGCATTGACAGTTACAGTGCAGCCATTACCGGCGGCCATTTCGGGTAACCTTAATGTGTGCCTCGGGTCGACATCCGCTCTTACAAATGCCAGTCCGGGAGGAACATGGAGTAGTAGTGCGACGACGGTAGCAACGATCGGTTCTGCGAGTGGCGTGTTAAATGGTGTAGGACTTGGCATGTCAACTATCAGTTACGTGCTGCCCACCGGGTGTTACTCTACAGCAATTGCAGTAGTGAATCCACTGCCTACCGCCGTGACCGGACCGTCGGTAGTTTGTGAAGGAGGCATCATGGCAGTTGCCAATGCTACCACCGGTGGTACATGGGCATCAGCGGATGCGGGTATAGCAATAATTGGAAGTACAACAGGTATTGTGACAGGTATCAGTGCCGGTACTACTAATGTCAGCTACATTCTGCCCACGGGATGTCCGGCAACAAAAGTGATAACGGTGAATCCCATACCAGGTGCCATTACGGGGCCTAACAATATCTGTCAGGCTTCTACAGCAATATTGTCATCGCCGGGGTGGAGTGGCGGTACCTGGGCGAGCAGTACAGTGGCCGTGGCAACAATAGGATCTTCGAGCGGGTTGGTTTATGGTGTTGCGGGTGGCGGGGCGATCATTACTTATACGCTGCCAACCGGTTGCTACACTACAATGGCATTGAATGTGACAAGTCTCCCTTCGGCTATAGCAGGACCGTCGAATGTATGTGTAGGGTACACGATTCTACTTACAGATGTTACGTCCGGTGGTAGTTGGGTATCAGGAAGTCCTTCGGTTGCTTCCATCAGTCCATTGGGTGTGGTGACAGGCGTGGGTGCGGGAACAACCAGTATATCTTATGTCTTGCCGCTCGGCTGTTTTGTAAGCAGGGTAGTGACTGTGAATCCTGTTCCGGCCGCTGTTACCGGCCCAACGTCGGTTTGTCTTGCGGCTCCTGTTACTTACTCAACCACCACTACGGGTGGAACATGGAGCAGTAGTAACACGACGATGTTATCTATAGGTGCTACGACAGGCGTCGCATCGGGTTTTGTATATGGAACGGCCATCGTAAGCTACTCACTTTCCACAGGATGCTTTGATACGGCTGTTGTGAACATAGTGCTCACTCCATCAGCAATAGTGGGTAATAGTTGGGTTTGTGTGGGACAAACGACCGGCTACTCAAATATTGTGGGTGGCGGCGTGTGGTTGAGTAGCAATGCAGCGGTAGCAACGGTAAACACAGGCGGTGTGGTTTCGGGAGTTTCGGCGGGTTCTGCAACCATTACGTACTTGCTCTCAACAGGTTGTTTTGTTACAAAGAACATCGTTGTTAATCCACTGCCTGCGGCAATATCCGGTCCGCCAGCGATCTGTCAGGGTTTGAGCGGTACCATGGTAAGCTCACCTACGGGTGGGAATTGGAGCAGCAGCAACGCTTTTGTGGGTGCCATCAATCCATCTACGGGACTTGTCAACGGCATTGCGGCCGGAACT
>JBIKSN010000158.1:0-7338 GCA_044348585.1 Flavipsychrobacter sp. | reverse complement strand
TGTGTACTTGATGAGTGGTTGCCGGAGGTGGTGATGCAGGCGATAGCCGCTGAAAATAATTTGGCTGAAACAGCATTTGTGGTGCGGGAAGGCAGCGACTACTCGATCAGGTGGTTTACACCATCATTAGAGGTTGACCTTTGCGGGCATGCTACGTTGGCGGCGGCTCATGTGTTATTAAATGAAATGGGAATTGACCGAACAAAGCTGATGTTCGCTTCAAGACAGAGGGGCGTATTGTCGGTGGCCAAAGATGCAGATCGGCTGGTGCTGGACTTTCCTTCGGATAATATTACCCGGATAAGCACACCGGATGTACTTGTGAAGGCGCTGGGAGTGGAGCCGTTGGAGACTTACAAGGGGACAACAGATATTATGGCTGTCCTTCCCTCTGAGAAATATGTTGCAGCCCTGAAACCCAATATAAGCCTGCTGGCCACCATGGATGCGCGTGGCATAATAGTTACAGCAGAGGGCGAGACGGCTGATTTTGTTTCCCGATTTTTTGGTCCGCAATCGGGTATTGATGAAGATCCGGTAACGGGATCGGCGCATACAACAATGATACCATATTGGGCTACGGAGCTGAAGAAAACGCGTCTCTTTGCGCGACAACTTTCTTCGCGCGGCGGTGAGCTGTGGTGTGAACACAAAGGCGACCGGGTAAGCATCAGCGGTCACGCTGTTACGTATATGTCGGGAACGCTGAAGTTGAATTAGGAGGCTGTTAGCGGGCGAAAGAGGTCTTTACTGTTGCTTTGTTTCCGTTTTCATCCTCGGCGGTCATTTCGAGTTCATGGCGCCCCTTTGTGCAGTGTTCATCAAATTCATAAAAGAAATCGGAACCATGTTGTTCGACACATACCCATTTTCCATCGATAGTTCCGCGAAAAGAACGTACTGATGTTGTGGCGTCTTTTATAGTAAAAGAGATCTTGCCGGCGCGGGAAAGGTTGGCTCCGTTCTTGTGCAGCGGGCGAATAACAGGGGGCGTGGTATCGATATCTAACCAGTAGGCGCCGAAATTCCGGACAGATGCTTTGTACCAGGCATTGTCGACCGGCTGGGCTGCTTTTGCATCATCTTTTTTGCCGTCGTTGTATACCAAAATTACCTTAGATCGGAGGTCTTCACTTAACAGACGATTGCCACGGATCTGCAGATCGGTATAGTGATGAAGTGGTACGTAGGGGTAGTGCATCTGAAACTTGTCTGAAAGGTCGCCGGGTTCTGTGCGGACAGTAATGCATACGTCATCGTACAGTTGACGGTCATCTATAGTTAGGCGGATGTTAGAAGAAGTATGTTCGTTGGTGCGTTCGTAGTAGAAAGGCTTGCAGCCGTGTTCGTTGCGGTCTATAGTTTCAGACTCTCGTCCTTTGATGAATAGGTGCACTTTGGCACGGTTGTCGTTATTGTCAACTAGTGTAAGGGTCAGTTCTTTCACTTCATTCGGCTTGATGTTGAATTTGCCGTAATCAGGTGATGAAGATGCAAACACTCCGGGTAATTTGTTGCCGGGTTGCCTGAACATCAACTGTATCCATTTATTGAATTTCTGTCGGGCGTAGTAATCGGTATAGGCATGCATGTATCGGGATACGTCATAACCGATGTCATCCATCAAAACCGAGGAGGTAAGTGTGTTGTCTATCTGAAGCTGAGCTGAAAGGAAGGTAATGGTGTTGTCGCTGCCTTCCTGAAAGTCATCGCATGTGAATCCTACACCAAGTTTTCCCGCAGGGACTTCTATTGTATCGCCGGACACAGGGAAAGTAATGTTGCCGGCACGCAGAGGTTTGTAGCTATCTCCCTTTTTTGAGAGGGTAAAAGAAACTACATCGCGGTCGAAAATGTTGCCTCTGTAGAAAGCTAGTTCAGATACCACAGGTGGTCTTGTGTCTTTTACCTCAAAGCCGAAAAGTTGGGGGTTAAGCGGGTGTTCTGTTTTAGAGTCGCGAATCTCAAAGTGCAGATGTGGTGCCGCCGAGGCCCCCGTGTTGCCTGAGAACGCTATTTGCTGCCCCTTCTTAACGGGAAATTTATCGGGCGTGAAGTTGATGTCAAGGTCCCACTTTTCTTTTTCGTATTGCAGCTTCCTGAGGTGTTTTTGCAAAGGCGCATAGAATTTGTTCAGGTGAGCATAGAGCGTAGTGTAGCCATTGGGGTGGGTAATGTAGATGGCGTGTCCGAATCCACCTTTCTCGGTTTTGATGCGTGATATATATCCATCGGCGGCAGCAAAGACCGGGAGGTTCTCCACTCCGTTTGTCCGAATGTCAATGCCGCTGTGAAAATGCCCCGGGCGACACTCGCCAAAGTTGCCGGCTAAAGTGATAGGTACGGTTAGCGGGTTGCGAAAATATCCTTTTGGGTAGGAGGGTATGACCGCACCCTGGCCGATACCCGTCAGCGACGAAAACACGAGTGAAACAAGAAGTAATATCCGGCCTATCATGAGTTTGAGGATTGTATGTGATTATTTATTTGCCATTGACACCGGTGCCGAGACACCCAATTTTTGGGCAAGTGCAGATATTTCTTCAACTACACTATCCACAACAGGGATGCCTTCAATGATGCGAATTGCTTCCATTTCCCGTTCCGGATCTCCGGGTATCAGAACCCTTTCTTGCCCGGGGGCAGGGGTAGCATTCCTGAAACGGGTGATCCAGTTGTCCATGTGATCTTTAAATTCATCAGCAGTTCTGAAAGCGTCTATCCTCATGGCGCCAAAGAAATGTCCCAAGCCTTGCCCCGGCATATTTTCGGGCATGGGTACATAGGCAGGGAATGGCGGTGCCCACGGTCCATAACTGGCACCACTGAGCACGGCTGAGAATATGTCTACAATGCTGCCGAGTGCATATCCCTTGTGGCTGCCGTGGTCGCGGTCGCTACCTAGTGGCAACAGTGCTCCCTGTTTTTTCAGGGCGTTGGCATCTGTGGAGGCGTTGCCGTCTTTGTCCTGCACCCAGCCGATCGGGGCGTCGCCGTCCTTTCGCTGAAGGATCTCCAGTTTACCGTTTGCAGCGGTTGTGGTGGCAAAGTCTGCAATAAACGGAGGTTGTTTTCCTGAAGGAATTGCCACAGCGATGGGATTGGTGCCCAACATTCGTTCTATGGAGAATGTGGGGGCTACCAGTGCGCTCGCATTGGTCATGGACATCCCGATCATGTCGTGCTCCAGTGCCATCATAGCATGATACCCTGCAATGCCATAGTGGTTACTGTTTCTTACACTCACCCAGCCGGTGCCTGCGGTCTTCGCTTTGTTAATGGCCACCTGCATAGCAAAGGGTGCCACCACCAGTCCGAGACCGGCGTCACCATCTACCACTGCTGTTGACGGACTTTCGTGGACTATCCTGATGTTTGGCGTGGCGTTAATTCTTTTAGCTTCCCATAGGCGAACGTACCCTACAAGCCGGGCAATACCATGGCTATCTATGCCGCGCAGGTCGGCTGACAATAACACCCGTGTTGCGTTGTCTGCATCTGAATCGCTGCAGCCCATTGCTTTGAAAACTGACTGCGTGAAACGGGAAAGTTCGGAGTAGGAATATACACTTGACATATCTGCGCCAAAAGTAACGAGACAAATCAAGACCTACGTATAACCCGACAATTTGGGGAATAAAAAAGCCCGAACGGAAAACCGTCCGGGCTGAATAAATTATTGATGTTTTTATTTGCCGCTCTTGGCAGCCTCATATTTTGAGTAGTGGTCAGATGTAAGTACGCTCTTGATGCGCTGATCTTTTGTCATGCCCATTTGCATTGTTTGACCAGGGCCTGGTTCATATCCTGATTCTTTAGCAGTTTTAAGGTCTTTCTGATAAGAAAGCTCAGCTTCATAAACTCCCTTGTATTCCTCTGCTGACAATCCCAATTGCGCCTGCATTGTTTTCGCGCTTCTTTCGGCGAGTTGCTCAGGAGTAGGGCCGCTTTTAGCTGCCGCAGCCGACGTAGCAGTTGCTGCTTTAGGGGCAGTAGATTTCATTGTAGCTTTTGATTGCGCAAATGTTGCAGCTGTAGCAGTTGCCAGGATAGCGCAGGTTGTGATCAGCTTTTTCATATTTTTAAATTTATTGGTTTTATGAACGAAGTACTAAATTAGGACAAATATTATTAATGAAATACAAAGTAATAAAAAATCTTTCTGTTGGTAACGCTGTATGCCCGAAGTTGCTGTGCTTTCAATGCTTTTGGGCAGTCGAATGGTGATTTGTGAAACTCGGAATATCAATCGAAAGTTAATTATATTCCGGTTTGGGCTGTTTTACTTCACCGGGTATAGTAGGTATTTACTGCGGATCGCTTTGAATTTGTTTAGGTCAATTTCCCAGGAGGAACGAATAGCTCGCTCGTCAATTTTGTTTTCGATCTGCTTTTGCAGCGTCCCGGTACCAGCCAGTTTTGTAAAGAATGGTGTAAAGAATTTGTCTTTTTCTGCAAATGCCGAGTAGGCCTCTATCAACCATTTTAGTTGTAGGTGATCGTCTATTTCTTTTCTTGTCTGGTTTACTTCCTTTGCAACAAATTCGCCATAGCAGGTCTGGTTTTCGTGCGGTGGTTTTTTTGCCCCTTTGGAGCTTACGGGTTTGAAAGAATAGGTGAATTTCCCCTCAAATGAAGGATGCCCGTATTGCCGAAATGGTTTGTCAGTTCCTCTGCCTAAACTTATTGGTGTGCCTTCAAACAGGCAGAGTGAGGGGTATGCATAAATCGCTTCCATATCGCGAAGATTGGGAGACGGCGCTACCGGCAGCCGATACATTTTGCTGTGGGTATAGTTCCTGCATTTTATTACATCGAGGTACGGCCTGCCCGAATATTTGATCCAGTGTTCTCCCAAGAGCATTTTGGCATACTCACCTGCTGTCATTCCATAGACAATTGGAATCGGCTGCATTCCGACAAATGAACGATTTTCCATCTCCAATACCGGCCCATCGACATAGTGTCCATTCGGATTAGGGCGGTCCAGCACAATAACTTTTTTGCCGTTTTCAAATGCGGCTTCCATGCAGTACTCAAGTGTAGAGATGTAGGTGTAAAAACGAACGCCCACGTCTTGCAGGTCGTAGATGAGCACGTCAACATCTGCCAATTGTTCCTTCTTTGGTTTTTTGTTGTTGCCGTATAGTGATATAACAGGAATTCCGGTGGCGCTGTCTATACCATTGTCAATGTGTGCCCCCGCGTCTTCGTTTCCACGAAAACCATGTTCGGGCACAAATATTTTGTTTACGTTCACGCCTTTCTCCAGCAACACATCGAGCAGTGATCGACCATTTACAATAGAAGTTTGATTGATGACGAGCGCTACTCTTTTCTTCTTCAGCGCCGGTATGTATCGGGCAGTTGCTTCTGCTCCCGGCAAAATGTCCTCGTCAAACAGAGGTTGTGCGAACGTAGCAAATGACCAAAGCAGGAGTACGAGAAGTGTTATTAGTTTTCGCGGCATGAAAGATTCGCATTTTGGAGACAAATGTAACAACCTGAATTTTACCAGCAGATTTCTCAGTGGTTTAACATTAATAATTGTATATGATAATACATTTGTTTGTAAATTGCGGCATTATTTATTAAAAAAGAGAAAAAATGTCAACAGTACAAAAGGGAGATAAGGTGAACGTTCACTACCATGGCCGCCTTACAGATGGATCTACATTCGATAGTTCGGAGGGCAGGGAGCCACTGAGTTTCACCGCTGGTGCAGGTCAGGTTATCAAGGGCTTTGATGAGGCCGTGCTCAATATGGTGCCCGGTGATAAGAAAACAGTAAATATTCCGGTTGCTGAGGCTTATGGCCATCGCAATGACGATATGGTTATGGATTATCCTGTAAGCGATTTCCCTGCAGACATGCAGCCACAGGTTGGCATGGAGTTGCAGATGGGCGACAATCAGGGTAATGTATTTCCGGTTGTGATCACAGAGGTTAATGGTGATATGGTGACACTTGATGCGAACCACCCACTGGCCGGTCACGATCTGATATTTGATATTGAGCTCGTTTCTATCGGATAATTAGTATTCAATTTTTTGAGGCCCCGTTCGCGTAAGTGAACGGGGCTCTTTATTTACCGCACCTTGTTAATATTAGAATAAAGTCGTTGCTTTTGGTTCCGAAAAAAGGATTCCTGGTCTATTTTCGGGCGGTCTCATGCGACACTTTATCTTCATCATACTTTGCTTTGGAACACACATTGCCACCGGTCAGTTGGCTAAGGGTGTTGTTTCTGATGCTGAAACCAGTGAGAGGGTCAATGCAGTGGTCATAATGAACCGGTCGACAGCTGCATACGCGACAACCTCTAAAGGCGGTAGTTTTGCGATAGCGGCAAAACCAGGAGATGTATTGGTTTTTTCGCATGTGGCGTATGAGTCATTCCAACAGATCGTGTCGGTGGATAATATAGACAACATGCAATTGAAGCTGGTGCCTTTGTCGTACAAACTGCAACAGGTCATTATCTCTGGGCGAACAAAGTATCAGGCGGACTCGGCTGAGCGACATGAGTTCTTTTCACACGAACTCAATAAACAGATCATTGCACCTGTGAAATTTACCGGTCTCGGGGTTTCAGGTGGCATCGGTTGGTTGGCAGATAAGATAACCGGTAATAGTAAAAAGGATAAGGCGTTCAGGGCCGATTTTGCCGCTGATGATCGCCAGCTCTTTATAGATTCGCGCTATAACGAGGACATGGTGCGGTTATTGACTGATATAAAGGACAAAGACAGTATAGCAGCCTTTATGACAAAGTATCCCATGCCTTATGATTTTGCCAGAGCGGCTACCGATCTTGAATTGAAAGCCTGGATAAGAGATAAATTCAAGGAAGAACGGAGTCTTCGCCGCAAATAATGGCCTTCATTGCTTTTAGTGACTGTCTGCTTTCCTTTTTTACCTTTACCCTGTGATCGCGTTCCTCGTTTTTATTGTTTGTATTGCTGTCCAGGCTTTTTACGCCGGTTGTATAGGAACCGGGCGCGGTAGTAGGATCAGTCTGAAGCAGGGGCAGGAACGGACTAGTGCCTTCGTCACCGTTTTGATATGCGCCCATAACGAGGCCGAAAATCTGAGAAAAAATCTCCCGGCTATTCTGGAGCAGTTATACACTGACTCAAAAGGACAGCGGCATTTTAATGTGTTGGTAGTTGATGACGTGTCTGACGATGGCACTGCAGATGTACTTGCGGAGATGGCCCGAAGGTATGAGCATCTCGAAGTAGTGCGGATCACTAATAAGCAAAAGGCGGGCAAAAAAGCAGCATTGAAGGAAGGGGTGCGCAGGTCGGTGGGAAAATGGCTGCTGCTTACGGATG
>JBIKSN010000157.1:0-7355 GCA_044348585.1 Flavipsychrobacter sp. | reverse complement strand
TATATGGCGGGTTCACCAATATTAATTTTGTGTGAAACCTGCATTAACGACCCTTTCAGGCCTATCTTCAGCCTTTATTGAACATATTTTTGCTATCCGATATAAACATCGGAGTATCAGCATAGTACTATGCATAGACAAACGAAACAAACCATCGTCCGTGACCTGAGTTGGCTGGCCTTCAATGCCCGCGTACTTCAGGAGGCCAACGATGCCACCAATCATATACACGACAGACTGCGGTTCCTGGGTATCTTCTCCAACAACCTTGATGAGTTCTTCAGGGTGCGGGTGGCAACACTGAATAAAATGGTGCGGCTGGGCAAAACCACCCGCATGCATCTGGAAGCAAACCCGGACAAGATATTGCGTAAGATCCAGCAGACGGTGATCGTGCAGCAACAGGAGTTTGACGGCGCCTATGCCGATGTGATCCGCGAGATGGAAAAGCAGCACATCTTCATCAAGAACGAGAAACAACTGAATGATGAACAGCGTGCGTTTGTGGCAAACTACTTTGAGCAGAACATACGTACTCAGATCATTCCGTTGATGATAGAGTCGATACCACAAATGCCGTTGCTGCGGGATAAGTCGATCTACCTGGCCTGTGTGCTGGGCAAGGCGGGCGATGCCATGAGTCAGCGTTACGCACTCATAGAGATACCCACACGTGTGCTGCCCCGCTTTGTTATTCTGCCCCCTACAGAAAAGGGCGAGAAGGACATCATATTGCTGGAAGACATCATCAGGTATAACCTGCCAATGCTGTTCGCGCCGTTCGGGTTCGACCGATTCATGGCGCATATCATTAAGGTGACGCGCGATGCCGAGCTGGAGATAGACAATGACGTGAACACCAACCTGATAGACGAGCTGCAGCAGGGGCTGAAGAACCGCAAGAAGGGGCGTGCTACCCGCTTTGTGTATGACCGCCAGATAGACGCGGGCCTGCTTCGTTATCTGGTGAAGCGCCTTGGCCTCACAAAAAAAGATAACCTGATACCCGGCGGGCGCATCCACAACTTCAAAGACTTTATAGACTTTCCGTCGTCCATATTCAAAAGCCTGAACAAGCGGCCTGCACCATTTGTGCACCCGCTGCTGAAGCAGCCATGCCGCATTATGGACGTGCTGGATAAACGCGATGTGATGCTGCACCTGCCCTATCACTCTTTCGACTCGGTGATAGATCTGTTGCGCGAGGCCGCTATTGATCCGTTTGTGCAAAGCATCCGCATTGCGCTATACCGGGTAGCCAAAGATTCAAAGATCATCAACGCCCTTATCAATGCGGTGCGCAACGGGAAGGATGTGACCGTTGTGCTGGAATTGAGGGCCCGCTTTGACGAGGAAGCTAATATGCGCTGGAAGTCATATCTGGAAGAAGAGGGCGTAAAAGTGGTATTGGGCGTACCTAATATGAAGGTGCATGCCAAGATCTGCGTTATCAAGAAGCGCGAGTTCAGCCGCACGATACAGTATGGGTTTGTGAGCACCGGCAACCTGAACGAGAACACTGCCAGATACTATGGCGACCACACTCTGCTTACCACCAACCGGGCTATCATTGCCGACATCAACCGCATATTTGACTATGTGGAGAACCCGGTGCGAAAGGAGGGTTCGCTGAAGGCATGCAAGACACTCCCGGTATCACCGTTCAATATGCGGAAGGTAATGCTGGCAGGCCTCACCAAACAAATGAGACTTGCCGCCCGGAAGAAACCTGCCGCTGCAGTCATCAAACTGAACAGCCTTGTCGATCAGACACTGATAGAGAAACTGTACCTGGCAGCTAAGACCGGCGTGCATGTGCAGATGGTGATACGTGGCATCTGCTGCGCACATACCTCGCCAAAATCTTACAAAGGATCGTTGCGGGCCATCAGCATAATAGACGACTACCTGGAGCATGCGCGGGTCATGGTCTTTGGCGCCGGTGCCGACCGGCAGGTGTTCATATCATCGGCCGACTGGATGGTGCGCAACCTGGACCACCGGGTTGAGGCTGCCTGTCCCATATTTGACAAAGAGATACAGAACGAATTGGTAGAAATTCTGAACATACAGCTTGCAGAGAACGTGAAAGGGCGTATCTTAGATAACGAACAAAGCAACACCTATGTGCAGCGGGAGAAGAATGAGCCAATGGTCCGATCGCAAGAGGCTATCTATAAGTACTTACGGAACAAAACCTACGAATAATGGTACTTGGGGCAATTGATATAGGATCAAATGCCGCCCGCCTGCTCATCTGCGAAACGTCGGTGTATAAGGATGGTACTGTAGACTATACCAAGCTGTGCCTGCTGCGCATTCCGCTGCGATTGGGTTTCGATGTTTTCGACAGGGGGTTCATCTCTGACGAGCGCAAGTATCGCCTGATAGAAACCCTGAAAGCCTACAAAATACTGCTGGGTGTGTATAATGTAGAAGCTTACAAAGCTTTTGCCACATCGGCTATGCGCGATGCCAGTAATGGCCCCGAGATACTGACCGAGATACTTGAAAAAACGGGCATCAGGGTAGAGATCATTACCGGGCAGCAGGAAGCTGCTATTCTTTACGAGACACATATTGCCGAGCGCCTGGGGAGTAACAGATCCTACCTATATATAGATGTAGGGGGCGGTAGTACTGAGATCTCATTGTTTGCAAAGGGGCAAACTGTTTTTAAAGAATCTTTCAACATAGGTACCATTCGTCTATTGCGCGACAAGGTGACAGAAGAGCAGTGGGACCGTATGAAGTGGTATGTAAAGACCTATACCCGCGGCTACCAACCGGTGGAAGCGATAGGCACCGGAGGCAACATCAACAAGATATTCTCGATATCCAAGCGTAAAGAAGGCAAGCCGTTATCGCTGGAACTACTGAAAGACTATTATAAAGAACTTAGCAGCGCCACGATGGAAGAGCGCAAACACCTGTATCAGTTCAGGGATGACCGCGCGGATGTGATAGTACCGGCATTGCAGATCTATACTTCCATAATGCGGTGGGCAGAGGCCGATGAGATCTATGTACCGAAGGTGGGGCTGGCCGATGGTTTGATAAAGGTGCTGTATAACGAACGCAAATAACGCGGTTATACATAGCAGCTTTTTTTACGTTTCCCGGCTTCCCACTTTTCCCGTAAGTTTTTTCTTTCGAACGTCCGTATTGATAATCAATACTTTAGGTAAGGACTGCGCAGTAGTGAGCAGCAAAATGCGGCACAAAAAACAAATGCCGCGTGCCGTAATGTATAACTGTTCCTTGCTCCGCCTTTTTTCCTGTGCTCATGTATTAAAGTTATACACGCCCGGTGTGGTAGCGAAATGAACTTTCTATGGTACTGCAGAAAACGGGGTATGCCCGGGCGGAGGCCGTTTATGGTGTGAAGCTATACAACGCAATCCGAAATAAGATCTGAAGTAACATTCATATCAGTGCTGCCTTACTGTGTCTTTGATGGTATGGACCTTGTAGGTAAGGAATGTAATGATGGACACGAGTTCATCAGTGGTGACACGGGTCTCGGGAATGGCCCGTTCGTGGTCGGCATTATCGAGCCTGATACCATAACCGGCCAGCTTGTCGGCAGGGAAAACGGGAATGTGTTCGCGGCGTCCCTTCCGTTTATTATGGCAACCCGCGCAATTCTCCTGATAAAGCACTTTACCCTTTTGCCAGTCGCGCAGGTACTGTTCGCGAACAGACGCGCTCATTTCTGCCGGAAAGTTGTGTTGTACGAGGTTGCGCCGTGTGGCGCACGATGCGATGATGAGCAACATCAAGGCGGCTATGTATGTCTTGTAGTTCATGTGTTAATATATGCCCCCCGGCACACGGTTATTGAGTTCTTTATTGCGTGCGCGGGGTAGTGATGCCGGCGTTGCTACCGGCGGAAGATCTTCGTTGAGTGTTATGAGAAATGAAATGATGGCATTCTTCTCGCGGGGCGAGAGCTGCAATGAGTCGGCGGAAAGCGTTTGATTGGGTACGTTCAGGCCGTGTCCGGCGCCACCACCTGCATCATAGAAGTTGATGACCTGCATGAGTGTGGTGAATACCCCATTGTGCATGTAGGGGGCAGTGCGGGCAATATTGCGCAGGGTGCCGGTGCGGAACGCACGGTGGGTCTCGGGTGCAGGGTTCACATGATAGCGACCCGTATCCGAACTTAGCGAAGAATAGAGCGTGTCTGCCGGTGTACCCAGCACTTCGAATTCGGAACCGATGTAGGGAGGTTTCACACCATTGAACAGGGGCAGGAAATGGCAGGTGCCACATTGCGCCTTGCCCATGAAGAGGTTAAAACCATCGCGTGCATCGGAGGAAAGTGTGCCTTGCCTGTTTATGGCCGAATCGAAGGGAGCATACCCCTTACTGAACGATGAGTAATAAGTGGTAATAGCAGAGATGATATGATCTTCTGAAATGGTATTGTATGCGGGAGTAGCGTCCAACAGCTTACCGAACGCGCGCTTATAGTCGGCACATTGCAATACGCGGGTGGTAATATCGGTGCGGGTGCAGCCCATCTCGGCAGGGTTTGTGATGACACCAATGGCTTGTTGCTGCAGGGTATAGTGACTGCCATCGGCCATCAGCAGATGATTGAATTGACTATTGACGAGTGATGGTGTATTTCGGGGCAAGCGATCTTGTGTGTTAATGTGTAGTGCGGTTGGTGCCGAGGTATCAGTGAAGCACTGCTGAGGAATGTGGCACGATGCACAGGCGCGTTTTCCATTAGCCGATAGTATCGGATCAAAAAAAAGTGATCGCCCTACATTTTCTATGGCAGCAATGGTTGCACTATCCTCTACTCTGAGAAAAATTCCGCGTGTATTCTGACCATTGTACAAACGCTTGTCGAATATGGACGTTGCCTGTTTGTTCAGTGAATAATCTATGAGGCTGTGGCTGATGACCCTGTGCTGCAGAATGAGTTGCTGATTGATAGCGTAAAGCGGATTGACAAAGTCTCGGATAAAGGTGAAATGGTCAAAGCGGTCGGGTTGCTTAGGTTGATCTTGAACGAACACCCGCATACTATCGAACAGACGGCAATAGCCTGCGGGCAGCGCCTGTGCGGGAAATGCCTGAGCGAAGGCGGTATAGGTGAGCGCGGTTTCGTGCAGCATTGTGCTGAGCTCGGGAATAACGCTACCGGCATGGGGACATTCGAAACCGGTAGTATATATTGCGGCGAGGTTGAGGAGGAAAAGTCTGTTACAAAGGTAAAAGTTATGGTAAGTGGATAGCTGTGTTGTAATTGAATCGTGCGTGTATACGTCTGTTGCAGCAATAGCGTGCTTTATGAGCCGGAGCAAGGTATCGCGCTGAGGAGCGGGATCGTGCAGGTGTAGCCAGGCCAGTGTGAACCCTGCACCTGTGCGCCGGTATGGTTTTTCGAATTTTTCAAATACTTCGGTCTCCCATTCTACCGGTAGCGGACCGTTGATGTGCTTGTACGCGAGTGGCTCCAGGTAGCGGAGCCAAAAATCGGCGGCCTTCATTTTAAAGCGGGCGCGGGCTATGGCGGAATCTATACGTGCGATGGCTGCATTGTCTGATAGATCTGCAGATGCAATGATCTGATATAGTTCTTCTTCGGCTGAACGCAGTGCGCCTATGCGCTGTAAATAGTGGGCAGTGTATTGTGGAGGAGTGCCGCTTCGAGCGAACATACAGACCCAGGCCGTTGCCACAACCAGCAACAATACGATCGATCTTTTTGTTGGTCCGCCACCCATCTCACATTCAGAAATCAGAAAGCGAAAGTAGCGGGGAAATATTGCGGGAGTGTTACGGGAACGTGACGGGAATGTTATGCGGAAACGTGGTGGTGTCTTTTCAAGGCGCGCTGTAGCGATGTTGATCTTCCAAATCAGATAACCACATCCCTCTCTCGATGACCTGCAATAAGAGTCCTATCGTTACGGGTGTCTTGTGATGGTTCATAAAATCGGGAAAGAGCCAGCCTGCTCCTTCTGGGTCGAAGTGTTGGTCAAAGTCGAAACCCGACATATCTATCTTGTAGCGTTCGGCGAATACCTGCATGTATTCGGCCGCATCGTCGCCGGTGTTGCCGATGTGCTTTTCGATATCGGTATTCAGATCATAGTGGTCGCTCTCATCACCACCTATGTTGATGGTGAACTGCACCAAGTCGTTCAGGGCTTCGTTGTTCATGCGTGGTGTGTGTGTTTTACCAATGTGTGAGTTTCACATGGTCGGACACAGCGCCGGACAACTGCAACACATAGTTTCCCGTTGCCAGTTTTTCAGCAGGTATCTGCATAGATGTTCCTGTGCTGTGCCCCTGCCACAACACACGGCCGGTCATGTCCACCAGCGCTAGTGCTGTTTCCTCGGGCAGGTTGTCTATCTGCCAGTATTGCCTTGCGGGATTGGGTTGAATGCGGTAGTTGCCGCGGTCGATACTGCCTGTTGATAAAGTTGCATCCTTGGTGACGGTGCCCAACGTGCGCATGAGTGTCCAAACATTGGTGTTGAGGTAGACATTGGTGACGGTCTGCGCCCAATCGAATGAAAACACCTGCGTGTCTATACTGTTGTACACTTTGATGAATGTATCAATGGTTCCGGCCTTCAGATGCACCTCTACCGGAGTACTGAAGTGGTTGGTATAGGTTGGGCAAGACTGTGATTGCATCAGCTTCAGATATACTGTGCTTCCGATCTGATTCCAGGTGGCACGATATATGGGAAAGCCGCGACCATAGATCCACTGATTGAAAAAAGTATCGAGGTCGAATCCATAAACGCTTTCCGCGATGGCCTTAAAATCGTCGGTAGATGCGTTGCCGAAGCTGTGGGTAGCCTGGTACTGACGCAGCACCTTGAAAAACAGGCTATCCTCGGGTGCCATGTAGCGAAGGGTGTTGATGTAGGTTGCCGGTTTTTGGTATTGATTGACCGTGAACAGACTATCACTGGTAGTAGTATCGGTCACATAGCTACGTCCGCAGACTTGAGTCAGCGCTCTGTTCATTTGCGAGAGTCGATAGGTACGGGCCTTTTCGGCGCTCCAGAATTTCGCATAATATAGTTGCTCACTGAACGTTGCGAAACCTTCGCTCAGCCACATATCGCCCCAGGTGCGGTAGGTAACATGATCGCCAAACCACTGGTGCATGAGCTCGTGCGCGATGGTGGCAGTATTGGTAACACCAATAGTGGTCATGGTCTGGTGTTCCATACCACCACCAAGTGTGGTATAGCACATGCCGTATTTCTCTTGCCAGAAAGGATAGCGACCAAACAGGGAAGAGAAGTAGTCGATCATAAGGCCCACACTATCGAAGTTTGCTTTGAAAGCAGGGTTAAACGTAGCGGTA
>JBIKSN010000156.1:0-7374 GCA_044348585.1 Flavipsychrobacter sp. | reverse complement strand
GCAAAGTAGTAGAATGCCGCCGTGGCCATGATGAGGCCACCCAGGAAGGTGAGCCCGCTCGATGAGGTGAGGCTTTCTATGGGGTTCTTTATAAAGTCGTCCCAGGTCTCCAGTGCGTTAAATACCTTGGCGCCTATCAGGCCCGCCACCGCTGCCACCACCACTATCTCAGTGATGCGCTCGTGCGGGTACACCAGAAACTTCTTGATCACCGGCTCGGGCAGTTCTTCTTTCTTTTTCTCGGCATAGCGGGCATAACCCAGTATAGCGGCACCCAGCAAGCCGGTAAGGAAGTTGCCCCCGGCAGAGAAGAGGTAACCCATAGGGTCGGGCGATATCTCGGCAAAATGGCCGAAGAGGCCGCCTATCTTAAAGCCTATCAGAAAACCTGTGATGGCCGATACCAGCAGATCGGTCATAGTAACGGGGCGGCCCACCTCCATAGTCTCCAACTGGGGGTGCAGCAGTCCCATTTTCTCCTTGCGCTTCAGCTCAGACTGTGTGGCCCATGCCGCCCCCAGGAACGACAGTGCCACCAAAAAACCGAAGGTCTTGAACAGGCTGAGCCACTCCGGCATCTCTATTCCGGTTATGGCATGCAGCAGATATCTAAAGTCGGGATACATGGGTGTAAAAGTAGGGTATTTGCTTAAAAGGAATTGGGAATTGGGATTGGGTTAGGAATTTGGAA
The DNA here is from genome assembly GCA_044348585.1 of Flavipsychrobacter sp. Taxonomy (GTDB): domain Bacteria; phylum Bacteroidota; class Bacteroidia; order Chitinophagales; family Chitinophagaceae; genus Nemorincola. Next base: position 6,683 of record JBIKSN010000156.1, on the reverse strand, counting down.
TTTGGGATTTGGAATTTGTTTTTTGGAATTTGGAATTTCCTGTCAGATATCCACAATTTCTCTCCTCCTGCTCCGTCCTCCGTTTTCCGGCCATAACTTGCACCTCTATTTCATAAACCCGTCCTTCACCCGGACACAAAACTTCTTACCATGAACGCAGAACTACAGGCAAAGGCCCGTAAACTCTTTTTGCAGACCGATCTCTCCAAGACCGAGATCGCAACCGTCCTCGGCATCCCCATCCGCACGCTACACTATTGGGTCGGCGTCCAGCGGTGGGACATTCAGAAACAGTGCGCTACGCAAATGCCCTCCGCCATTGCTACCAACTGTTACCAGCTCCTGGCCAACTTCACCGGCCAGCTACTCGCCCCCGAGCGTCGCGGCACCCTCATGACCCACAAAGAGGCCGAGACCATCCACAAGCTCACCGTCACCATCAGCAAGTTAAAGGCGCGCACCACCCTCAGCGAGAACATGGATATCTTCAACAACTTCCTGCAGAACGTCCGCTCCTATTCGCCCCAGCTGGCCGATATTATTACGCCCCACGTCACAGCCTTCATAGCCACCGGTGCCACTGCGCCCACCGCCGCCCCTGCGCACACCCCTGGCGTGTCCACCGAAGCCGAACTCGAAGAAGAGGCTCGTCTCGATCGCGAGGAGGAACTCGAAGAGCAACGGGAACGCGAGCAACAGCAACAAAAACAACAAACCGAAAAACGCGCTCATTCGACCTATTCCCCTCCTGCTAAGGAGGGGGAAGGGGTGGTTTCTCCTCAACCTCAAACACACAAGTCTGCCCCTGCTTCTGCCCCTGTTTCGTCGGAGAGGGATGGGGAGAGGTTTGCCCGAGCTGCGTAAAAGCTGTGCAACATTTTACACCGTATGTCACCCAAATTCGCTGATTATCAATGCTGGATAGTGCAAAAATGTGGTGCAATTCTCCGATGTTTCAGGGTGGGATGTTTGCTTTTGACCCCGAAGCACAGTAGCCATTTTACTTAACATAATTCGTCGAAAAACAGGTGTTTTTACCCGTATGTAAATAATAAATGGGTGTGTAGGTTTGTAGGTGTTTGCATCATACACATTTACACAATGTGAATGCCGGTAAGCCGAAAACGGTATCAAAGAGTAGGCACCAAAATCATCTCAGAATGAAAGCACTTTTTACATGCACAATGATCGCTGCTGCCAGCCTGACGGCCAGTAAAGCAGTTGGCCGAGAGCCTAGTAAACTGAAAAAGGAGGCAGTGAGAGAGGCCACTGAAGACAGGGTGATGTTTCTGAACGGAGCCAATTTCGATTTCAGTGGTAAACTAGCCGCCAACTATGTGGGACATTTCAATATTCTGGCGCCCGATATAGATAAAAGCCAACGATGGGGATTTAATACGGGTATCATGCGGCTCAACTATTTTAATGTGGACACGCTGAGGGAACGCACTACGATCGAAAATGTGCTGCTGGACCCGCTGTATCCCGAGCTGAACACCGGCGACAAGTATCTGCGCCAGTTGAGCAAGTACTCTACAGTTGTGAAGAACAGTGTTTGGTGTTTTTATGCACAGCCTATGTTCCGGCTTACTGAAAGGTCGGGCGGATCGGCGATATATGCACATGCACATGCCGAGTTGATGTCGAAGAAGTTCAGCGCGGTGACCAGTATAAAAATGATAAAAAACGACACGCTGACGGTGGGAACAGACGAAAACGTGGTGGCCCGCGCAGATGTGGGCGAGGAGTACACCTATAGCTCTACCAGCCTGGACGGGTATTTCGGGCTGGGATTGACTTTTGATCTGGTATCGGGATCAAAGTCCTCGTTCTTTTTTCAGCCCACGTTTGGTATCACCACCGACAACCCTATCGAGGTGAACGGGGCTGTGCTGGCAACCCGCAGCTACTCGCGTGCCGATGACCCGATGCGTGGTTTTTATCTGGTGCGTGCCTACTACACCCATGTTGTGAGTGACAACGCAACGCTGAACATTGGTACGGACATACGCGGCATACTGCCGAAGTTTGACCCGCTGTATGCAGCCTATATTGGTGTGAATGTGAACATGGATGGCGTGCTGAACTTATTTGGATTGGGGAAAACTACCAAGGGCGGTGACGAGGCCGCTGCGCCTAAAGCGCCTGATAATGTAAATGCTACAGACCCGGGCGAACCGGAAGCCAACTACGACAGGTAGCGAGATCTTATGATGAACTGCGGCAGGGTGGTGGGCACACGCCACAACAGAAAACCACCACCCTGCTAAAAATCTTTTCAGTTTGTTATTTGTTTTTTTAAAACTTTTATATTTTTATCAGCACTATCACCCGCGAAGCCGAAAACGGGCACCAGAGTAGGCACCATTTTTTAACACCAACACCGAAAACATTTATCTCATCTTTTGCCCGGTGCGGGCAAGTAATCTGTAGCATGTTTAGGCAAGCGAGACCTTGTATGAAATAGGACGAAGCGCGATGCTTTAACCAGATGGGCTCGATGGGTAGGCCGTCACATAGACGAACTCGTGTAAAATCAAAATACATTATGAATAGAATCGAAAGGAGATTGAAAGATCTCAATGGGGGGCATTTTTCGAAATTCCAAGAAACAGTTACTTCTGTGAAAGCCTTATTGGCGAAATACGCAGTGAATTTCCCTGCCTATACAGATCATTCGAAAGAACATGTCGAGCAGGTATTTAATTTGGCCGCCAACTTGCTCACCACGCAAGAGATTGATAATCTGAATGAGGATGAGCTATACGTATTGAGTTGTGCATGCTTCCTCCATGACGTAGGTATGTGCGTGCCTGCTGAACGAATTGCAGAATTGGAGAAGTTGCCCAAATATTCACACATTCGAATTCCAGGTAACGAAATTTCAACGGAGGATTTCTTGCGAACAATTCATCATGAGGTAAGTTACGACTTCATTTTGGAGGAGTGGAGAGAGTTGAAAATTATTGATGAGAAATTTGCAAAAGCAATTGCACTTGTAGCAATGGGGCACAGAAAAGTCGACTTGCATGATATTCATCTATATGATCCTAAGTTTTTTGTTAAAAATGGCAGAGAGTTTGTTTGTTTACCTTATATATCGGCAGTGCTTAGAATTGCAGATGAACTTGACGTAACGAACGTTAGAACTCCACGTCTGTTGACAAAATACTACATGCCAAATAATGTCCAAAGTCAGATAGAATGGCGCAAGCACATATCCACAACACAGGTCAATTTTACTGAGGACAAAGTAATTTACCACGTCGTTTGCACCGATCATTTGATTTTTGCTGCACTCCAAGATCAGTTTGAGAAAATCACTAGCACAATAAATTACTGTCAAAAGATCATTCGTGGAATTTCAAACACTGAAGAACGGAAGTTTACACTGAACTTGGTGAAGGTTGAAGCAAAATATGAACATATTGGTTTTGATCCAAAGGGAATAAAGTACTCTTTTGATGTAAATAACGTTATTACTGCCTTTATTGGCGATGACTTATATGGTGAAAAGTTGGTTTCAATTCGTGAGGCACTTCAGAACTCAATCGACTCATGCCGATACAAATGTATTTGTTTAGATAGTTCCTATGAACCTAAGGTTAAGGTTTGGATTGCCAATGATCGAATCACTATTGAGGATAATGGAATGGGAATGGATGAATTTGTTATCGAGAACTTTTTTGGGAGACTTGGGGCAAGTTACTACCAACAGGAAAAAGTAAAAGGCACTTTTGAGGCGATAGGGCAATTTGGTGTTGGTGTTTTTTCGTACTTTTTGTTGGGTGAATACGTAGATATCGAAACTAAAACAGCGACGAAACCTGCACTGAAATTTCGAATTGATAAGGATCCTAAGAACTACTTCCATTTTTTTGATACTTGTGATAGGAATGAGACTGGTACCACAATCACCATTCACTTCAAAAAAGAATATGTAAATAAGTTCTCTTCAAAAGATATTGAAAAATATATATACAATATATTTAGGTATGTTGATTTTGATATTTTAGTTACATACGACGACTACGAAAGAAAGATTGAAAAGCGTGATTTACAAGTTGACATTAAAAAGGACATCGTCCCACATCTTGATCTATTGTACTTAGATCTCGAACCTAATTTAAGATTAATAAGTGCTACAATTGACAACGAGAATTACGTAGGTACCTGCTCCGTAGTTGTTTCAGATAATTCCGAAGATCCATTTATTGATATGCGCTCAATTCTCGATCTTTCAGGCTTAGAAAACAGCCGGCATCATGGAGCAAATGGGTTAATTGATTTTTGCCAAAAAGGTATATTTGTTACTTCTTACGAATCGGATAATATTAGAGGCGTTTTTGGTAACATTGATATCAAAAAGAAAGTAAAAATTAATGTTGATAGAAATAGTTTTACGGATCATTCTTCAATTATTGAGATTGTTTTAGACTTTGAGCGCTCTTTGTTAGAACAAATAGGAAAAACTTATTTCACTGAGGGTTCTGACTTGGTAAAAAAATCGAGCGAATTCACGATGAAGTATCTCGGTTATTCGATTGCTGAGGAATCCATTGTGAGCGTTTTGGGCCATTTTTTGACGTTTGATGTATTCGAAAATGGCGATAAATATCACCTCCAAATGGGAGAAATAATTGATAAGTTTGATAAATTTATCGTTTGGAGCGCTAATGACAAGGAGATTCCTTTTCAATGTCATGAAATCGGATTACCCATCGTCCAAATTCCAAGATTGTTTCTTTTTATAGATGGTTTTGTAAGATGTCTGAAAAGGTATTTGTATGTGCATCAGGTCGATGACTTCAGTGCATTGATAGTTAATTCAAATACTGATACACAATCTACGTACAATGAAATCGTTGAAAAATGTAGTGAATATTCTATTTCTGGTCATCTTTGTTATTCTAATCAATCGACAGTGATGGTGCCAATTTATCGAGTCTCTTCAGGTGAAAAACATGATTACATATATGGCTTTAATCTTAGTTCAAAGTTTATCAGTTCCATATTGCTGCCAGAAAACCAAGAGCAATTTTCGTCAAATGACATAAGGATAATAAATAATATAGCTGATTACATTTCGCATGCACATCGTGGTGCAAGACCGATTGAATTGGAAATGCTAAACAAGTTAGTGAGGCAATTTTCAATGAGGATAATTGATGAATTTACACCTGACGATTTTCATAAAAATATTAAACCTAAGGAGGGTTAACTGTGTTTTCTGAAAAGGGCGTATCCCAGTTAGGCGTAGTCTCTCCGACTACGTCTAACTGGCAGCCGATCCCCCGAAGCGTCCTCGTTTGCAACGAGGATGCTTCGAGTCAGCGTTTGTAACGCATGACAGAAACGTTACCTTTGAATGGTGCGGATAATTCTGTTGTTTCTTTGTTTTGCGGTCTTGTCGTTCGTAGCAGCTGCCCAAAATAACAAGAGGGCCGGTAAGATCATTGACACGCTGTATAAAATTAAAGAAGTCAATGAACGGTTTGCCTATGTAGAAAAGCAGAGCGGCGGTGAACGCCATCTTTCGTTTGTGTTTTTTACAAAGCCTACGAAGAAGGATCCTTACTATTGGGTGAAGGTGTGGGAGTATAATAGTGTTAGTAATGTGACTCACTTTAACTTCTTAGTTTATCCCAAGCCGTTTTCAATTATGTATTATGACACTGTAAGGGATACTGTGATCAGCATTGACGAATGGCGAAAAGAAATCAGAAGTAATGATTCCAGCGAAAATGGTACGATAATACCAACACTCAAATGAATATCACACTGGTAAGCACAGTCCATGAGGAAATGGGTAAATGCACCGCAGATGCATTATTGGAGATATTGGAACAGATCGGGCCGGAAGTGATTTTTCTTGAGGCATTGGACGATACCTATACAAGCTACCAGCATGAGAATTTTCGGTCATCAGAGGTGTTTCATGAAAAATTAGAAATTCGGGCGATTCAGAAATATTGGTATAGTAATCCTGTAAACTACATTCCGGTGCTAACCAAGAGCTTGCCTGGGTCGTTTGACAGGTTAATTGAGCTTGTTGACTATAATATTGGGCTATCACGAATGAAAGATGACTTGTTTACATTAACTAAAGCGGAAGGGTTTACTTTCTTAAATAGTGATGATTGCGTCAACCTTCATGAACAAATGAGTAGCCTCGCAAGAGGTTTGTTACAGGCGAGGGGGATAAACACACAGTTTGACGATGATATAGATGCATACGAGAACGAAATGATCAGGAACATCTATTCTTTCTGTGAAGACAACCAATTCAACACAGCTGTTTTTGTGTGCGGCTCGGCACACAGAAAATCAATAATGGAGAAGATTGAGGCGGAAACGCTATTGGGGCGTACGAATGTTAAATGGACAATCTATAGTGGTTGTCCATAGGACCCATCTGGTCGAAGCGTCACGCTTCGTCCTGTTTCATTCAAGCGTCCGCTTGCTAAAAGAACATTGCCTCCGGGCATTAGCAAACATTTATTACGGCCATCACCGCCTTTTTCTGTATTATTTTTTACTTTCGCCCATCTTGTAATAACATGAAAAAAGAAAAGGTTCTCATCATAGGTTCGGGCGGCCAGATAGGCGTGGAACTGGCACTGGCACTGCGCAAGGTGCATGGTACAGACAATGTAATAGCATCAGACATCAGGGATCCGCAC
>JBIKSN010000155.1:0-7394 GCA_044348585.1 Flavipsychrobacter sp. | reverse complement strand
GGGTCATAGATCTTCAGTTTGCCGAGATTGGTTGGGGGAAGCAGTGTTTTAAGCGATTCCATCTGTGCGCCTGCAGGAGCTGCCTGATCTTGAGACGTGATCTCGCACAACATACGGTGTGCCACTGCGCGGTCTTCATTGCGTTTGTCGTGTACAATGTAGTACCCATCATTCAGGTTGTCGTAAGGATCAACAAAAGAAACCGACTCACCGTTGAATATCGCGGCATGGAACCCGAATTCTGTGAAGTCAATCTTTGCCGTGACACGCTTATCGTTGACTGCTTCCGCAGTAAAGGTGCGGATGTCGGGGTATTGTGCAGCAAGGCTTGCCGGCATCATTGGTGTTTCCCACACTCTGAATTCGCGAAAAGAACCATCGGGCATAGGCAGCGACATCACCTGCGCGTCATTATAGGATTGTGACAAAGCCCACAGTTGCGCTTTCAGAGCCGGGACATTTACCTGATAAACAAGGTATTCAGAAGGAGGCATCCGAAGCAGGCTTTTTGACGGTGCCTGGCTCGGTGGTACGCTTGTCCATGCAGTAGGTGCTTTCGCGCTCAGGTCGGTATTGCCGATAAACAACGACAATGCGATACATGTAAAGATTTTCTTCATTTTATGTTCCTCTTATTTGGAGTTGAAGTTAGATAAAAGGAATGAGAATATAAAACCCATGCGTGTGTGTATGACCATGTTGGGAAGTTTGGGATTGTGACCATCATGGAATAGCAGAATAACCGGGAATGGGCAATAATTTAGTCTGGTCTTTTCTTTCTATGCTACACAATAAGAGTCGGGTCACGCTAAGTTCTTGTTTTAGTCATACAGCAGTTCAGGTGTTCGGCCTAAGATCAGGGTCGGGTGCCGCACAATTTCTCCCAAAATGCGCATTTTTTTGTTCCTGCGCAGTTCGGGGCGTTTTTATTGATTATCAATGTGTATGTGGGAAGTTTTGCTTCTCACCACTTCCCAAAACTGCGCAAAAACTTCCCACTTCTTCTCACCTTCTTCCCACCTACCTGGTCGGCAGGCAAGCTTGCTTTTCACTTGACTCGTTCCGAATGTTTTCGGGACGGCGAAAACAATAAAATTATCGTATATACTTTTTGCACACATTTCCTGCAACATCAATACAAGTTACAACCACGATGGCAACGAGGCAAAAAGAAAATCAATGATAGGGCGTTTTGTGTAGTGTGACAGAAAATTTTTGCGAGGAATGAGGAGGGGGAAGGAAGGAGCCCATCCTGTCGAAAAGTAACAATATTCTTATCTCGTTCTCCAATCATTTCGCTGGCTCCTGTGTGAGCGCAAAATGCAAAACTTGTACGGGCAAAAAAACAGGAGCCCACCTTGCGGCGGGCTCCTGAAAGTAATATCAATTGGAATTACTTACCTGCGAATTCGCTACGGATAACGTTGAGCGCACCGCCGGCTTTGAACCATTCGATCTGCTGTTCGTTATAGGTGTGATTCACTTTGAATTCTTCTTTGCTGCCGTCTTTGTGGTTAAGCACCACTGTTAGCTGAGTGCCCGGAGCGAAAGTTGTCAGACCAACGATGTCTATGCTGTCATCTTCCTGAATGCGGTCGTAGTCGGCCTTGTCAGCGAAGGTGATAGCCAGCATACCCTGCTTTTTCAGGTTGGTCTCGTGGATACGCGCGAAGCTCTTAACGAGGATCACGTTCACACCCAGGTGACGCGGCTCCATAGCTGCGTGCTCGCGGCTGCTGCCCTCGCCGTAGTTCTCGTCGCCCACAACAATGCTGCCGATGCCTGCCGCTTTATAGGCGCGCTGCACTTTCGGAACTTCGTCGTAGTTACCGTTCAACTGGTTTTTAACCTTGTTGGTATCCATATTGAACGCGTTAACTGCGCCAATAAGCATGTTGTTAGAGATATTATCGAGGTGACCACGGTATTTCAACCATGGACCGGCCATAGATATATGGTCTGTTGTACACTTGCCGAACGCCTTGATGAGCAGTTTCAGGCCGATGTAGTCTGAACCGCCCCATGGAGTGAATGGTTCCAGCAACTGCAGACGGTCGCTTGACGGGCTCACAATAACCTGAACGCCAGAACCATCGGCTGCCGGAGCATCATAACCCGGATCTTCAACAGAGAAGCCTTTAGGAGGCATTTCAAAACCTTGGGGCTCATCCAGCATCACTTCTTCACCATTTTCGTTTTTCAGTTTGTCTTTCAGCGGGTTGAAAGAAAGGCTTCCTGATATTGCGAACGCAGTAACGATCTCAGGAGATGCTACAAACGCGTGCGTTGACGCCAATCCGTCATTACGCTTAGCAAAGTTGCGGTTGAATGAAGTAACGATGGTGTTTTTCTTGTTCGGATCGGCTACGTGGCGAGACCACTGACCAATGCACGGTCCGCAAGCGTTTGCCAGAACGACACCGCCCATTTTGTCGAAAGTGCCGAGGAAACCGTCGCGCTCGATAGTGTAACGAACCATCTCAGAACCAGGAGTGATCGTAAATTCGCTCTTAGCTTTCAGGCCTTTATCCATTGCGTTTTTGGCGATGAATGCAGAACGTGAGATGTCTTCATAAGAAGAGTTGGTGCACGAACCGATGAGCGCCACTTCTACTGCATCAGGCCAGCCGTTAGCTTTTACTGCAGCAGCCATCTCGCTGATAGGTGTAGCCAGATCAGGTGTGAAAGGACCGTTTACGTATGGTTCCAGTTCGCTGAGGTTGATCTCGATGAGCTGATCGTAGTATTTAGCAGGGTCTGCATATACATCAGCATCCGGACGCAGGTGTTCTGCAACACCCCTTGCCAGGTCTGCAACGTCAGCGCGGTTGGTGCCACGCAGGTAGTCGCCCATTTTCTCGTCGTAAGCGAACATTGAACAGGTAGCACCTATTTCGGCACCCATGTTACAAATGGTAGCTTTACCTGTACAGCTAAGGCTTTCAGCGCCATCGCCAAAGTACTCAACGATCGCTCCTGTTCCGCCTTTTACGGTGAGGATGCCTGCAACCTTGAGGATAATATCTTTAGCTGACGTCCAGCCGCTCATTTTTCCTGTAAGCTTTACACCTATCAGTTTTGGCATTTTCAGCTCCCATGGAAGTCCTGCCATCACGTCAACCGCGTCAGCACCGCCCACACCGATAGCGATCATACCCAGACCACCTGCATTAGGTGTGTGGCTGTCAGTACCGATCATCATACCACCGGGGAATGCGTAGTTCTCCAACACAACCTGGTGAATGATGCCTGCACCTGCACGCCAGAAACCGATACCATACTTATTAGATATAGACGCAAGGAAGTCGTACACTTCTTTGTTTACGTCAACTGCTGTAGCGAGGTCGGCATTAGCACCTACTTTCGCCTGAATGAGGTGATCGCAGTGAACGGTACTTGGTACAGCCACTTGATCGCGGCCACAAGTAGAGAACTGCAACAACGCCATCTGTGCGGTGGCATCTTGCATGGCCACGCGGTCGGGCGAGAAGTTAACATAGTCCTTACCACGTGTGTAAGGAGCAGATGGAGTTTCGTACGCGTGGGCGTATAATACCTTTTCTGCAAGTGTCAGGGGGCGCCCCAACATTGTGCGGGCGGCAGCTACCTTTCCGGGTAATTGTCCGTAGATCTTACGGATCATTTCAATATCAAATGCCATATCAGAGAGTTAAATGCATTAAGAGGTGGCGAAATTACCGATTCTGAGATAAAAACTGAAATTAAACATGCGAAAATGAAGTACTTTAAGAAAACGAATTGTATGTAATGTTTATTTAATTTAATTGCCGAATACCAATCCATCAGGGGATTGCTTGTTAATATTATCGATTCTGTCAAATGGGGATAGTGCTCTATACTATCCGACATGTCTTTAATTCGTCAAAAAACTACCCTTTAGACTTTTTTATTCAGTGAAATAATTTATTTTTACCCTTGGCAAACTGTTTTCGGGGGGAAACCCGTCTATATGGTTTGTTGTTGTACGTAACTATCTGAATTTTATTATAGAATTGCTTTTATGAAGAGAACACTACCTGTCGTTTTTCGCAGTTTAATATTGGTGATTGCACTGTTTTTGGGTGGACAAAAGGCGTTTGCCTCACACATTGTGGGCGCCGATATCTACTACACCTCAGTAGGCGGTTTGCAGTACCGTGTGACCGTGGTTTTGTATGGTGACTGTGGCCCGTTGAGTTCAGGTGCCTTTGCCGGTTTGCCGACAGCTCGCCCTCAGGTGTGTGTTTATGACGGTGGAACTTTGTGGAATTCATTCGACTTACGTATCAAGGCACCAAGTGCGGGCACAGAGATCACACCCGTTTGTCCGGATTCCGCTGCTCGTACGCAATGTACTAATCCAGCATTTGCAATTCCTGGGATTAAAAAATTCGTTTACGACACAATTATGACCCTGCCAAATACTTCAACTAACTGGCGGTTCGTATTTAACGGAAATCTGGGTGCAAGTGGTCTTGCGGGTCGTGCGGCCGCCATTTCAAATATTGCTGGTGGTACGATCATTCAGCTTGAGGCTACACTTAATAACACAATATACACTAACACTTGTGCAAATTTGACCGTAGTACCTACACCATTTTTTTGCGTGAACAGGGCAATTTGTTATACTCCCGGGGCTATAGACCCAGAGGGTGATAGTTTACGATTTGATCTGGTTACAGCACAAAACGGCTCAACCAATTGTACAGCGCCCGGCACACCTGTCACATACACAACCGGCGTAATGGCATATGGGTCAACACCTATCTCAGCTACAACGCCGTTGCGAACCACAACCGGAAGCTATACTTTCAGTACGGTCAACGGACAGGTTTGCTTTAATCCAAATTTCCTGCAGCGGGCTGTTGTGGTATATAATATCAGCGAATACAGGGGCGGGCAACTCGTCGGCACTTTTCAAAGGGAAATGACTTTTCTTGTTCAGGATTGTCCGACTCCGACTCCAACCCCAGGTCCGGCAATGGATACGGGCGTCCTTGTTCCAGACGGTCCTACAAATTATTACGTATGTGGAAACGCCGGAACCTTTACTATCACAAATCGCCCCACATCGACGAATCCAACTTTCAGAATAATCTGTTCGGCCACAGGTCTTCCCGCGGGAATAACTTTTTCGGTTATTGGAAATGGAACGCCAACGCCAGTATGTAAGTTTAGCGGAGACGCGACTCTGATGCCTCCGGGAGTTTATACGTTCTTCCTTGTTATCAAGGATGATGCGTGTCCGATTAACGGTACAACAACAATTGCATACACTATCACAGTGCTTCCTGTGCCCGCAATTACAGCAACACTTACTTCACCTCTTCAGTGTACTACCAATGCATTGGTAACTGTAACACCAGGAGGACAAGGCTCACCATGGACAATCAAGGTAGTAGACTCAGCTTTAGCACCTCCTTTGGATACGGTGGCATCGTATACAACTACCGGTCCTATTATAGATTCAAGGTACCCAGGAACTTTCTTTTACGTTGTTTACACGTCAGTTTCAACGAGGTGTGCATTATATGATTCTATTCGAATTACAAGGCCACCTCGTTTGGTGCCTATCCTTTCTAAGTTTGATCCCACCTATTGTGGTAAAAATGATGGTGCAATAGTTTTGGACGATCTTAATCCTGGAGGTGTCGATACCATCACGTACGATCGGGAAGGAATACCGCAACCACCATTGATATTGCCTGTTTCGGCAGCAGGCTCATTGACCATACCTAACCTCAGGTCCGGTACTTATTCCAATATAGTTGTGCGTTATGGTTACTGTACATCATTACCGGTTGGGCCGATCACATTGGTTGATCCTCCGTTCACACTGAGGGCCGTAACTTACCAGGACCCTACCAAGTGTGGTTTCTGCGACGGTTGGATAAAGCTCCTTGGTCTGCACCCTGACCAGTTGGATACTGTGACCTACAATAAGGATGGCGTTCCGCAACCTGCTGTTGCTTTCTTTGTTACCAGCGACAGTACTATATATCTGCCGGGGCAATGTGCCGGTACTTATACGACATTCAACGTGCGCACAGCCGGGAACTGTACGGCTACTTTGCTTGATGTAGTTACACTGGTAGCACCACCGATAAGGGCTGATTTTGATACTATAGTAAGCCGTGGCTGTAAAGGTGACACACTTAAACTGATAAATCTTTCAACTCCGGCTTCAGATCTTACGTATCAGTGGGATTTCGGAGATGGCGGTACTTCAACGGAGATCAATCCGGTACACGTTTATACCAACACTGTGGGTACAAGTTATCTCATTAAGTTAGTTGCCACCAACACAAAATGTTTGTATGGCGATAGCCTGATACTCAATCTGAATCACTATCTAAAGGCCGGATTCACGCAGAGTCCAACGAATTTTGTTTGTCAGATAGATCCGGTCACGTTTACCAATACTTCAACGGGTACCAATCCAGACTACCAGTGGTATTTTGGAGATGGTGCCACAGCAACTTTGACAGATGTGACGCATACGTATTCCAACGTAGGAACTTTCTCTACAATGCTGGTTGCGCACAATAATACGTTGGGGCTGCACTGCTACGATACGGTAAGGCGCACAATAGTTGTTGACTCGAACAGCGAACTGTCGTTGATAGTTTCGGGCGAATCTACTGCGCTATGTCGTGGGCAGGCAGTCACTGTAACCGCTATCTACACAACCAGCGGTGAGGTAAGCAACAGTTGGTCTATAAGCGATGGTTTCGCTATGAATAACATCAACCCGCTGACGCATGCATTTGAAGGAAGCGGTCCGGTAACGGTTAACTTCGATGCCAAGTTCAGGGCATGTCCTGAAAAGAAGGCAAATGTGAAGTTGAACGTGTATGATGTGCCTGGTCTGTACCTGGGTGCTGATACGGCAATGTGTCCGGGCAGCAATCCCATTGTGCTGACAGATGATCGTAATATCGGCAATCCGAAGGCGCGTTGGCGTTGGAGCACTGACGAGACCAACCGTTCTCCTAAGCTCACAGTGACCAAGCCGGGTACTTATGTTGCTACGATAACCGTGGACGGGTGCTCTTCTACAGATACGATCGTTGTTCGCAAAGACTGTTATGTGGATGTGCCGAATGTTTTCACGCCTAACGGAGATGGTGTAAACGATTATTTCTTCCCTCGCGGGATACTGACTAAGGGCGTGACATCATTCCACATGTCTATTTTCAATAGGTGGGGACAGCTGATCTATGAAACGTCTAAGACCGAAGGTCAGGGATGGGATGGCGCAATGAACGGTGAACCACAACCACAAGGTGTTTATGTTTATTCGATCGATGTGTCTTTCAAAGACGGCATGATAGAGAAACATCAAGGAAACGTAACGCTCTTAAAATAGATGAACTGATTGATCCAAAGCCGCT
>JBIKSN010000154.1:0-7429 GCA_044348585.1 Flavipsychrobacter sp. | reverse complement strand
CGGGACGGGCAACCTTCACCCAACAAAAAGGTCCGGGGAGTGCCCGGACCGGATGTTAATGTGAAGTGTAAATATCTAAAACTCCCAACCTATATCCTTGCGGTAGTAGATACCATCGTATTGGATATGGGCGGCGTTTTCGTAGCTTTTCGCCAGTGCGGCCTTGATGTTGGCGCCGTAGGAGGTGATGGCCAGTACGCGGCCGCCGCTGGTCACTACTGCTCCGTCTTTTGATGCGGTGCCGGCATGGAACAGCATGCTACCGTTCACCCGGTTGAAACCCGTCATCACTTTGCCCTTGGCATAGTCGCCGGGGTAGCCGCCGGATACCAGCATCACTGTACCGGCTGCCTGTGCGCTGTGCTGCACGGTCACCTCGTTCAGCTTGCCGGCGCCCATGGCCAGTAGCAGCTCCACCAGGTCGTTCTCCAGGCGGGGCATCACTACTTCGGTCTCGGGGTCGCCCATGCGGCAGTTATATTCTATTACGTATGGTTCGCCGTTCACTTTGATCAATCCGAAGAAAATGAACCCGTTATAGATGATGTTCTCGGCCTTCAGTCCGTTCACGGTAGGTTCTACAATGCGGCTGATGACCTTTTGCATAAATGTAGCATCGGCAAACGGTACGGGAGAGATGGCCCCCATACCGCCGGTATTGAGGCCGGTATCGCCCTCGCCTATCCTTTTATAGTCTTTTGCCTCGGGCAGCAGTACATAATTGGCACCATCGGTAAGGGCGAAAACGGAAAGCTCGATACCATCGAGGAACTGCTCTATGACCACCTTGCTGCTGGCCTCGCCAAACTGGCGGTCCATGATCATGGCGTGGAATGCAGTGAGGGCCTCGTCGGTGCTTTGTGCTATCACCACGCCCTTGCCGGCGGCCAGACCATCGGCTTTCAGCACCACGGGGGGCTGCTGGGTGCGGATGTAGGCTTCGCCTTCGGTATAATTGGCGGCCGTGAACTCGCGGTAGGCGGCAGTGGGTATGTTGTGGCGCTCCATAAAGCGCTTGGAGAAGGCCTTGCTGCCCTCCAGTTGCGCTCCTTCTTTAGAAGGGCCCGCCACAATGATGTGTTTGAGGTCGGCATCGCCTTTTATAAAATCGTATATGCCTGCCACCAGCGGGTCTTCGGGGCCGGGCAGTACGATATCTATATTATGGTCGATGCAGGTCTTTTTGATGCCGGCAAAATCGGTAACTGAAAGTGGCAAATTGGTGCCGTATGCAGCAGTGCCGGCATTGCCGGGGGCAATGAACAGGTTGCCGCAAAGCGGGCTTTGTTTCAGTTTCCAGGCAAGGGTACACTCTCGGCCACCTCCCCCTAATAGGAGTATATTTTGCTGTTTTGCTGACATGAGTGCAAAAAAACTAAAAAAATGGGGGCGGAGCGCTAATTATTTTACTAAATTGGCAGTTTCAACGTTAAACACATAAAATATATTTATGAGTAATCAGAACGGATCGTCGATGCCACAAACGGGGCACCCCAAGGGGCTGTATGTATTGTTTGCCACTGAGTTTTGGGAACGCTTCAGTTATTACGGCATGCGTGCCATCTTCATGCTGTATATGACCAAGATGCTACTGCTGGACAAGGCGGCGGCAAGTGAAATATATGGTAGCTACACAGGTCTGGTGTACCTGACCCCGCTGATAGGTGGCTATATGGCCGACCGCTACTGGGGCAACCGCAAGTCTATCTTCATTGGTGGATTGCTGATGGCACTGGGTCAGTTCATGCTGTTCTTTTCGGCCACACTGTCGCACAATGCCGACAAGGGTGCTGCTATCACGCTGATGTGGGCGGGCCTTACAGCGCTCATCTTCGGTAACGGATTCTTCAAACCAAACATCTCTACAATGGTGGGTCAGCTCTATCCGGACAACGATAGCCGCAAAGACGCTGCCTACACTATCTTCTACATGGGTATCAACGCGGGTGCATTCGTGGCACCACTGGTGTGTGGTTACCTGGGCGAGGAAGTGGACTTCAAATGGGGTTTCCTTTCGGCCGGTGTGGGTATGTTGGTGAGTCTTGTGATCTTTTACGTTACCAAGGACAAATATGTGATCGGTCCTGATGGTCGCCAACTGGGTGTAGGCCCCAACAAAATGAACGATGCGCCTGAAGAAGGAGCTGCAACCGGCAAAAAGAGCGGTGGCGGCGGCTTCAGCACACAGCAGCTCACCATCCTGATAGGTGTATTGTGGCTATGTTCTCTCTGCTTCACTTCGCAATGGAAGTGGACGTATGGGGTTCTCTCATCTATGGTATGACGCTGGTGGGTCCGTTTGTGATCATCACCGATCCAACGCTGACGAAAGTTGAGAAAGACCGCCTTTGGGTGATCATCCTCATCATGATCTTCGTGGTGTTCTTCTGGATGTGTTTTGAGCAGGCGGGCGCGTCGCTGACGTTCTTTGCCGCAGAGCAGACCAACCGTAACATAATGGGTAAAGTGATGCCTGCGAGCTACTTCCAGAGCTTCAACGCCGGTTACATCGTATTGCTGGCGCCTATCATCAGTGCTATGTGGGTGCGCCTGGCAGCAAAGGGCATGAATCCGGTGGCTCCTTACAAGCAGTCTCTGGGTCTGGCTTTCCTGGCACTGGGTTACCTGCTTATCGCTATCGGTTCAAAAGACATTCCATCTACAGGTGCCAATATGCTGTGGCTTACAGGTCTTTACTTCCTGCACACGATCGGTGAGTTGTTCCTGAGCCCGATATGTCTTTCTATGGTAAACAAACTGACACCGGGCAGGTTCACATCGCTGATGATGGGTATCTGGTTCCTGGCCATTGCTACCGGTAACAAACTGGCAGGTACCATGAGCTCGCTGTACCCTGATCCGGCATTACCTACTCACCCCCACTTCCTGGGTATTGAGATAGACAGCCTATACACTTACTTCATGATATTCGTAGCGTTCTCGGGTGCTGCATCGGTTATCCTGTTCTTCCTCTGCAAGAAACTGCAGAAGATGATGCATGGTGTGCACTAATAGCTGAAACAGATCTTTTGAAGAAGCGGGAATCTGATCAGATTCCCGCTTCTGTCATTAATGGAGAGCTGCATTTTGCAATATGGAATATTTATCGCAATATTGCGATAAATAGAGATAGGGAAGATTAATCCAGTGTAATAAGATATGTCAGCAAAAAACTGCGCACCTGCGCACGAACGCAAGAAACTCGGGTTCCTTGATCGGTTCCTCACCCTTTGGATCTTTATGGCCATGGCGCTGGGCGTGGGTATCGGTTATTTCATCCCGTCGTCTTCATCGTTCATTAATTCGTTCTCATCAGGCACCACCAACATACCGCTGGCCATAGGGCTGATACTGATGATGTATCCGCCGTTCACGAAGGTGAAGTATGACAGACTGAAAGAGGTATTTAAAAACACCAGGGTGCTGGGCGCATCGTTGCTGCTGAACTGGGTGATAGGGCCCATACTGATGTTTGTGCTGGCAATAGTGTTCCTGAAGGGGTATCCCGAATATATGGTGGGGCTCATACTGATAGGGCTGGCGCGTTGCATAGCCATGGTGATCGTATGGAACGAACTGGCAGAGGGCAGCCGTGAGTATGCTGCGGGCCTTGTGGCACTGAACAGCATTTTTCAGGTGTTGCTGTATAGTGTGTATGCGTATGTTTTTGTAACCGTATTGCCGCCTTACTTCGGTATAACAGGCGCGGAGGTAAATATCACGATCGGGCAGATAGCGGAGAGTGTGGCTATATACCTAGGTGTGCCTTTTGTGGCAGGTTTTGTGACGAGGTATGCGCTGCTGAAAGCAAAAGGAGCACAATGGTATGAGGAGCAATTTATACCACGTATATCGCCCATAACCCTTGTGGCATTGTTGTTTACCATAGTAGTGATGTTCAGTCTGAAAGGACAACTGATAGTGCAGATACCTATGGATGTGCTGCGCATAGCATTGCCGCTGGTGATCTACTTCGCGGTGATGTTCCTGGTGAGCTTTTTTGTCGGTAAGAAAATGGGAGCGGATTATTCTACGAACGCATCTATAGCGTTCACAGCTGCAGGCAATAATTTTGAACTGGCCATAGCTGTTGCCATAGGGGTGTTCGGTATCAATAGCGGGCAGGCGTTCGCGGGGGTGATAGGGCCATTGGTAGAAGTGCCGGCACTGATAGCACTGGTGAATGTGGCATTTTGGATGAGGGATAAATATTACGGAGGATAAACGAATTAAATGCGGACATGAAGAAGATGAAAATGGTATTCGCTGTGGTTGCTACCTGCTTTATCGGCACGTTAGCTTTCGCGCAGTCGCAGCACGCTATTGATGCCGAACTGAAGAAGGGCAACGCGGTGTTTCTGGTTGTTGCAGATAATGGTAGGGACCTTTCTGCCACCAAAGAGATCGCGGCAAAGGCGAAACCACAATATACGCGGTCGGCAGTGGTTACACTGGACCGGACCGACAAGGCGAATGCGGCCGCTATTAAGAAATACGGGCTCACATCAATGAAGGAGCCTATGATACTGGTGATAGCGTCTAACGGTGTGGCCACAAACGGATACACTAAAAAAGAAGCAACACCACAACTGCTGGTAGAGGAGATACCGACGCCGCGGCAAAGCGACGCGCTGCTGGCATTTGATCAAAAGAAGGCAGCGATAGTTGTGATGTACAGAAAGGGTATGACCGACAAAGCCGCGGCCGTGGAAGCAAGCAAAAAGGCGTGTGCAGATGTGAAGGGTGGCGCAGTGACTGTGGAAGTGGATCTGGACGACAGAGCCGAGCAGCCGTTCATTAAATTGCTGAAGCCGAGCAAGACGGCTAAAGGAACGCAGGTCCACGTTTTTAACAAAGCAGGCGATATTATAGAGACATATACAGCGCCGTTTTCCGCGGCAAAAATTGCAGCATCGGCACGCCAGGCGGAAGCGCCCTGCTGCCCCGGTGGAAACTCTAAAGATTGTAAGAAGTGAGCAGGCAGTCGGCAAGGGGAATAACGGTAGGTAGGCTCATCCGGATCGAGTTCAGACAGCGCAGAACGCAGATGATCTCGGGGTTGCTTGCCATCACGCTGGGGATAGCGGTGATTGTTGCCATCAGGTCTATTTCGCTGGTGTCGGAGAAGGCGGTGGCGATCAATCTGGACAATCTGGGTGCGAATGTGCTGGTGCTTCCACAGGGTGCTACCGTTGACAACTACTATACGGCTGACATAGATGCGCCCACACTGCCCGAGGAGTATGCGGAAGTAATAGCGACCTCTGACCTGACGGGTGTGGATAATATGTCGCCGAAGCTGACCAGAAGAGTGAATGTGAATGGTGAGAAGATAGTGCTTACAGGTATACTACCTAAGAATGAGCTGGTATCAAAACCAATATGGAAACGGTCGGGACTTTTTGGAAAGGGACTGAAAGCGTCTTGCGGACCCAGCCCGCTGAATGAATCGCATGGGTATAAAGACGAAAAGCTGCAGCGAAAGTCGATCGAGGCGCTTGCCGAGTTTGATTGTTTGGTAGGAGCAGCGGCAGCACAGAAATTGCATCTGAAAGAGAACGGCAACGTTTCTATAGAGGGGAAAAGTTTCAGGGTAGAGAAGGTACTGCCTGAGACCGGGACCGTAGATGATGATCGTGTGTTTGCCCATCTTCATACCGTGCAGGGGCTGCTGGGTACTGGTGCTCAGGTGAGTGCCATTGAGATAATGGGCTGTTGCAACGCGATAACAGATGGGCTGCTGAGCAAACTGAGGAATATCCTACCCGACACGCGGGTGACCACTATAGGCCAGATAGTATCGACACAGGTGCAGACCAACAAGCTGATGAAGAAGCTATCGGTAGTGTTTCTCATCATCATTGTTTTTGTAGGGGCGGTATCTATAGGTAACAGCATGTGGGCAAATGTGAACGAGCGAAAGAAAGAGATAGGTACACTGCGTATGATAGGATTTCCGAAAACATCGGTGTACAGAATGATACTGACCAAGGCTATTGTGCTGGGGCTGGCAGGCGGTGTGCTGGGTTATGTGATGGGGAGCGTGGCTGCAATGTGGCTTGGGCCGGAATTCGCGGGCATTGAAGTAAGCCCTACGCTAATGTTGTTGCCGGCATCGGTGGCGCTGTCTACGGCTGTGGCGGCCATAGGCGCGGTCATACCTGCATATTTTGCCGGCAGGATAGAACCATTCGATAACATGCAGGAAAACTGATGACGATGCTGACACTGAAGAATGTGACCAAAACATACCGGCATAGTGATGGCGATGTTTATGCGCTACGCGACATTAACCTGACGATAGAGGCCGGCGACTTCATAACGGTGACGGGTGGTTCGGGGTCGGGTAAGACAACATTGTTGTTGTGTATGGCCGGGCTTATGAGACCAACATCGGGGACAATAACGTTTGGCGACAGAAATATAGAGACGGCAACAGACAAAGAACTATCAGCGTACAGGAGCAAGCACATAGGATTTGTGATGCAGAGTTTCGCATTGATCCCGTACCTGACCGCCATAGAGAATGTGATGCTGCCGCTGGCGGTGCCCGGCGCAGGGAGAACGGACCAGGTATCGGCAGCTACTGATCTGCTGCAACTGGTGGGTCTGGAAAACAGGCGCAACCATCTGCCCAGAGAATTGTCGGCCGGCCAGCAACAGCGGGTAGCCGTTGCGCGCGCCATGATAAATGAACCATCATTGATATTGGCAGACGAGCCTACGGGGAATCTTGACCCTGCCCTTTCGGGCGAGATAATGCTATTGCTTACGGAGATCAACAAGCAAAGAGGAGTAACGATTGTAATGGTGACCCACAGTCCCGCAGCGGCGGCATACGGCAACAGAAACATCCGGCTGGCGGAAGGCAAAATTCTCTCTGGTACCTGACGACCCCAAACGGGTGATATTGCAATAAGAAATTATCGCTTACTTTGGTAGCATATTTACAGTGCACTAAAAAGCGATAGTATGAACAATAATACCGCCGAGCTGACCCTTGACCAGGTTCAGGACTTTAAGGGCAAGTACCCCAAACAACTCTGGTACCTATTCTTCTCTGAGATGTGGGAACGCTTCGCATTCTATGGTATGCGCGGCATGCTGACCATCTTTATGGTGGAACAGCTGATGCTGAACGAACGTGACGCAAACCTGAAGTACGGAGGTATCCAAGCGTTCATTTATACCATGACGTTCATTGGTGGTTTGTTTGCCGATAAGATACTCGGCTTCCGCAAGTCGGTGTTCTGGGGTGGTCTGCTCATGATCATTGGTAGCTTCACACTGGCATTCTCGCCCCAAGACCTGTACTACATAGGCATCAGTTTCACCATAGTGGGAACGGGTTTCTTCAAACCCAATATCTCTACGATGGTGGGTAATCTGTATAAGGAAGGTGATTCGAGACGGGATGCGGGCTTCGGAC
>JBIKSN010000153.1:0-7433 GCA_044348585.1 Flavipsychrobacter sp. | reverse complement strand
TGAAGAAAGCGAGCGACGCGCTGGAAAAAGAAGGCAAATAACCATTTGCGGGACCAATTTTATTTATTGACCTTTTAATACAAAGCACTATGTCTCTTGAAGCAAGGGTAATGGATGAACTGAAAAACGCAATGCGTGCCAAAGATGAAGCCGCACTGCGTACACTGCGCGCCATAAAGGCCGCTATCATTATAGAAAAAACAGCAGAAGGTGCCAGTGGCGAAATAAACGAAGCTACTGAAACAAAAATGTTGCAAAAGCTGGCCAAACAACGCCGCGACTCGCTGGACATTTATGTGAAGCAGAACCGCGAGGACCTTGCTTCCAAGGAGCGTGAGGAGCTGGCTATAATAGAGAAGTTCCTGCCCCAGCAGATGAGTGCCGATGAACTGAAAGCCGAAGTAAGCGCCATCATTGCGCAGGTGAGCGCGAAGACACCGGCCGATATGGGCAAGGTGATGGGCGTGGCCAGTAAACAGCTGGCAGGCAAGGCAGACGGCAAGGCTATTAGCGAAATGGTGAAGCAACTGTTGGCACAATAATCCTCTGAATATCTACACAGCGATCCGCATGGAGTGGGCAGTTGCCACGCCGTGCGGATTGCTTACTTTTGGAACTATATGGCGTTAGATATTGCAGGACTGGTGATCGTGTTACTGTTCTTTCTGCGGGGCTACTTTAAAGGACTGATAGTGGCGGCATTCTCGGTGCTGGCCATTCTGCTGGGGGTGCTGTGCGCGCTGAAACTGTCGCAGACGTTTGCTACGTGGCTGCTGGAGCAGGGCTATGTAAGCAGCCCATGGGCACAGGTGGTGAGCTATCTGGCGCTGTTCATTGGTGTAGTGATACTGGTGCGCATGGCGGGCAAGTTGCTGGAGAAAGCTGCGGAGGGGCTGATGCTGGGCATTGTGAACAAGCTGCTGGGTGGCGTGCTCTATGCTTTTCTGGGGGCGGTGCTGTGGAGCTCGCTGCTGTGGATAGGCGCAAGGGGGCACATCATATCGGAGGAGACGATAGCAGCATCGCGGTCGTATAAGACTGTGTCGGCACTGGCGCCGTGGTTCTTTGAACAGGCAGGCAAGCTGCTGCCGTTTGTACAGGACACTTTTTCAAAACTGGAACATTTCTTCGATACCGTAAACGCGCAGCCAACCGATGTGGGTACTCATTGACAACTATGACTCGTTCACGTGGATACTGCATCACTACCTGCAACAAGCGGGTGGCAACTGTGTAGTGTACCGTAATGACGAAATAGATGTGGCACAACTGGAGGCGATGCAACCGGAGCGGCTAATACTATCGCCGGGGCCGGAGACACCGCTGCAGGCGGGCATCACGATGGCGGCGATAGAAAGGTTTCATGACCGCATACCGATACTGGGTGTTTGCCTGGGGCACCAGGCGCTGGGTATGTACTTTGGCGCACGGCTGGTGCATGCGCCAGAACCGGTGCATGGTAAAACGAGTACCATTACCCACAACGGACATGCACTGTTTGCCGGACTACCTGCGCAGTATGATGTGATGCGCTACCATTCACTTGCGATAACTGATACCGAAAACAGTGGACTGGAGGAAATAGCTCATTCGGCCGATGGCACGGTGATGGCCATTGCACACAAACAACACCGCTGCACGGGTGTGCAGTTTCACCCTGAATCGGTAGGAACGGAACATGGGTTACAACTGCTGCGCAACTGGGCCACGATGCCATAAAAAAGGGCCCGGTTTTGCCGGACCCAATTCTGATTATTTGAGCACTAATTACTGTATCTGTATCATTACGTTTTTGGTGAAACCATCGGCAGCGATACGCACCGCGTAAATGCCCGGTGCAATGCCGGCAAGCGACAGCGCTTTGGTGCCTGCGCCGGCGTTCATCTCCACATCTACGGCTATCAGACTGCGACCGGCCATATCGGTGATATTGATGTTGCCTGTTGCTGCTTTGTTGATGCTCCACTGAACATTGAGCACACCACTTGCAGGGTTTGGATACACTGAAACATATTCGGCATTGATCGTATTTTCGTTAACAGCAGATACGATAGGAGTAATGGTGTGTGACAATGTATGCTGCTCGAAGTGAGCCGCTGTCATAGACGACGCAGCCGACGTGAGCGTGATAGGAGGATATGGCGTAGTTGCATAGTTGATCATTTCGGGATAGATCTTGTATGACTGGCCTACAGGCAGGCTGCTGAAAGTGTAGTGACCTGAGGCGTTGGTGTAGGCCTTCTGCATAATAGCACCTGTGGTGCTGTTCACACAAAAGATCAACATGTTCACGGCAGGGATGGCATCGGCAGTGCCTTTGTTGGCTCCCATGGTCACATCACCGGCAATGAAGCCGGGGCCAGCGGTAACGGTACCAAAGCCCATGGTGATGTTCTTGCCCATGTCGTGCGTACCGGAAATATGATTGATGACGGTAGCCGTACTCCAGAAAGCAGAGGCAGTGTGGTAGGTAGGCAGGTAGCCTGTAGCAGAGCCCGAGGTCAATGTGTCGATGCAGGCAGCCTTCACGCGGAAAGAATCAGTAGACATACCGCAGAACACATAGTGGACGCTTGTACCCCACGAAGTAACGATCTGAGAATCGGCGGCAGTGAGCATGAGTGTAGTTGGGTTGTATTTAATGAGCCACACCTTCACATTTCCTGTGTATGGAACCCCGGTAAACAATACGTCGCCGGAGATACAGTTTGCAGTGGTAACCGTAATAGTAGTTGTGGTGAACGCGACACCAGAGCAGCCTGTTACTGAATAGGTGATGACAGTTGTGCCAACAGCTACACCCGTTACCACGCCGGTAGCAGAGACTGTTGCCACAGATGGCGCTGCACTGGTCCAGGTGCCGCCACTAACTGAGGAAGAGAGCGTAGTAGTGAGGCCTATACCCACTGTTGTGGTGCCGGAAATAGTACCTGTGCTGGTTCCGGTAGTTACGGAAATAACTCTCCAGCGATGACCTGTGCCACAACTGCCTGCAACGCTGTAGCTGATGGCAGCAGTGCCGACAGCAATACCTGTTACGAGCCCGGAAGTGCTTACTGTAGCCACCGACGGATTGCTAGTGGTCCATGCCCCACCGGTTGTAGTGCAGCTATATGTCGTAGTGGCGCCCGCACAAACTGAAGTGGCACCCATCACAGAATCAACAAAAGGCACTCCGGTAACTGTAACTACCGCAGTGCTGCTGCAACCCGCGCCGAGCGTGTAATAAATAGTTGCTGTTCCGCCGGCTACCCCGGTAACAACACCGGTGAGCGCACTAACAGAAGCCACCCAAGACGGGCTACTGCTCCACGTACCACCAGCGGTAGCACAGGAAAGAGATGTTGTACTTCCGACACAGATGGGGCCAAGGCTTCCTGTTATGGCCGACGGCGAGGTATTGACAGTGACTGTGAGCGTTGATACAGTAGCCCCTTGTGTACATGTTATTATAGCGGTACCCAGCGATACACCGGTTACTGCCGCACAGGAAATTCCGGTAGATGCAACTGTTGCAACTGCTACGTTGCTGCTGCTCCAGATAGCCGTGGTAGTTATAGAAGTGTCTCCGCAAAGGATACGTGGTGTGCCCATACACACCATGCCTGAACCCGAGATAGCGGCAAAGGAATTTCCGCCAAGTATGAGCGAAAAGATAGAGAACAGGATAAATAAAGTTTTTTTCATAAAATGTATTGGTTAACGCATTAGAAAATTTCTTACAACATTTGATAGACGTTTACAGGGAGAAAAATGTGAGTATAGGCGACAAATATATGCAATAACAATGTATAAACTACACTAATCCAAAACGGGCGAAAAAAGCAAAACACATGGCCATATTTCATTTGTGAATATGTTTTGTATCTTTCGGGCTGTACTCTATGAACCGCTGGCCTCATAACAAAGCCTATTTCTGGGAAAAAGCACCTTTCTTCAGGTTGCTTTTGCCTTTCTCGGCGGGTATTATGTTCTACTACACAGGGCTATTTCTCTCAATGCCTGTTTTATGGTTGCCGTGGATCACTGCCGGACTATTTGTAGTTACCGCTACACTCATTTACACGGGCAAAAGCGGGCGGGTGATCACATTTGTGCTCGCCAACGTGGCGTTGGTGGCTACCGGATGGACCTTATCTGCTTATAACGATGTACGCAACAATGCATCGTGGTTCGGGAATTACCTGAACCCTGCAGCGGGTTACGTGGCACGAGTGGTAACAACCCCAAGAGAACGGGAGAAGACCACCAAGCTGCAAGTGAATGTATTCAGAGTTGTGTCGGGCGAGAGCACTTACCGGGTCACAGGAAAGGCATTTGTATATGTGGCCAATGAAGGGCGGCCATTGCCGGTAGAAAAAGGCGATACCATAATTCTGCCCGGCAACTGGCAGGCTATCGCAGATGCAGGCAACCCTTTCGAATTCAGTTATGCCGGCCACTGCGCCCGCAACAATATTTTGTACAGACTATATTGTAAGGGGAGCGAAATTGTGCCGGCAGGCAAGGGCGACAACCATTATGCGCCTTTCACAGAACGGGCGCACGACTGGAGCATGGCTCAGCTGGGCAAATACCTTGGCAGGGACAGGGCCAAAGGACTGCTGCAGGCCATGATGCTGGGCGATGAGATCAATCTGGATGAAGACCTGCGGCAGGCATACGCCGACACCGGGATCGTGCATATCATTGCTATATCAGGTGGTAACATCACCGTTTTCTTTATGGTGGTGGCATTTTTGCTGGGGTGGATACGGCACCGCAAATACACCTGGATAAAGTATGCAGTGGCTTTGCCAATAATATGGTTCTATGTGCTGATGGCCGGCGCACAGCCTTCGGCCATGCGCGCGGCTGTGATGTTCTCGATTCTTGCGTTCGGCACCATGTTTCAAAAAAACAAGAACGGCCTGAACCAATTGATGGCAGCAGCTTTCGCACTCCTCTGCTCGGAACCCGCGTGGCTTTTCTCGATAGGATTCCAACTCTCTTTCATTGCGGTTCTATCTATATTGCTCTTTTACAAACCCGTGTACAATCTGCTGCCCATAACCGGACGCAAGGTGGAGCCGGGTGGGAATAAACTGAAGCGCATCGCCTTCACCATAGGCGACAATTTTGGTAGCGTAGTGAGTATGAGCATTGCAGCAGAGCTGCTGGTGGCACCTGTGGTGATGTACTATTTCCACACCTATCCGCTCATGTTCGCATTCGCAAACATTGCCGCCTTCATATTTATGGGACTGACGCTGCTTTCGGGGGTGGTGCTGGTGGCGGTAAGCCCCGTTCCGGTGTTGGCACATTCGGTAGCTGCGTTTGTTTCGTGGATGGTGCGTGTATTCGGCATGGTGGTAGGCCATCTGCAGGGCGTGGGGCCACAGGCGTTAAAACATCTTATGATCAACGGCTACGAGACCATTATATTCTATACCATGATCGCCGGCATAACCACCTACATATTGCTGCGTATCAACAAGGCATTGCTGGTGGGGCTCGGGGCCGCCTGTTTGCTATTCGCCTTTCTATGCGTGGACCAGTGGCAGCGCCTGCGTCAAGAGCGAATAATTGTGTACAATATCGCACAATCGGGCCATGCGGACATTATGCGCGGCGACCGATTTTCGACAATCTATACTGACACGCTGCTGCCGAAAAAGATCAACTATGCGGTGCGGCCGGCCCATATAGGGTGGCGTGCGTGGGAAGAGATGGGTATGCCACGGCAGGAGATCTTCAGTGTGAACGGGAAAAGCGTACTGGTGCTGAACGACCGGCTTACCGGCACCGGAAAATTTGAAGTTGACTATCTGATCCTGAACATTGCCGGCCGCCCCGATGCGGACCAGCTCTTACAGGTGGTGAGACCACATACACTGGTTGTTAGCGGAAAATATAGCGAGAAGCAAGTGGAAGCGATTGAGAAAGCCTGCCGGGAGGCTGGTGTTGTCGTTCATAACACCGGTACCCAAGGCGCATTCGTTGTTTCTAATTAGCGACATAGTAAGGAGGAACATCTGACGTACTTATGCCGCTTCGGATTACGTCTCCGGCGTTGGCAATGGCCTCGAGCCCATGTGGGTGCCACAGCAGGAGAACGCCTTTTTCCAAATGGCTCGGATGCCGGGTGTGGCAACAAATTGGCGGAAGACCCCACAACTGCCTATCGGGGTATTATCCACAAACCCTGTATAAATACTTATGTGCTATTCCTGTACAATATGCACTTTTGTTGTTAACAGAACCATCAGCGCTTTTAAGCACGACACATTAACTACCAATAGCCTTGAACTACGGAATTATCGGTTACCCGCTTGCCCATTCATTTTCACCGGCTTACTTCAGGAAGAAATTTGCCGGCCTACATATTGACGCCACCTACGACGCCTACCCGCTTAAAGATATTTCTGAACTACCCGTTCTGCTGGCGGGCAACAACACAATTGCCGGTCTCAATGTGACGTCTCCTTACAAAGAAGCAGTGCTGCCCTTTCTTAACGAAATGGACGAGATCGTGGCCAATACCCACGCTGCCAATTGCCTGGTGATAGGCAAGGGATATATAAAAGGCTACAATACCGATGCTGACGGATTTGAGCGCAGCCTGGTGCCGCTGCTCACTTCGCGCCACAAACGCGCTATGATACTGGGGTCGGGAGGATCGTCGAAAACAGTTGCCTACGTTCTGTCGCAACTCTGCATTCCTTATATCACCGTTTCAACCGGATATGGGCCGGGCACAGTGCACTACAGCACCCTTACGCCCAAAATAGTGGAAGAACACAAGCTGATCGTCAACGCCACTCCGATAGGCATGTATCCCGATATTGAGCAGTGCCCTCCGCTTCCTTATGAAGGTATAGGCGAGCACCATTTGCTGTATGACCTGATCTATAACCCGGAGGAAACCACCTTTTTGCTGAACGGCAAAGAGCGCGGCGCTACCATCAAGAACGGATTCGAGATGTTGCTGCTTCAAGCTGAAGGAAGCTGGGAGATCTGGAAGAAAAACTACAGGGAAACTATCCTATAGTATAATACACACAAGTTGTAACGAAGTTTCGGAAGAACGGTATGGCCGATAGCAGCCCGAACTGCTTGCGCGGCTGCAACCCGAACTTGTATTTGTATATCGGGTTGATAAGGTAGTGTTGTTTGCGCATCACCTTCAATCCGCTCTGTTTCACAATTTTCTCAAAACGTTCTATAGTGATCTGCGTGTCTACGATCTCCATCAGCTCATCTATGATGTTGTCGTGTTCGCCCGCCATTTTGAGGATGCCTTTGTACAGGGGACGTGGCAGAATGTGGTACCACGGCAGTACGCTCACCCACTTTTTGCGGCAAACCTGCTGGTGGCCGCCAAACGGCATGTACCATGGCGGGAAGCCAAAGAATATCTGTCCACCCGGTTTCAGGAAGTTCTTCAGGTAGGG
>JBIKSN010000009.1:0-26423 GCA_044348585.1 Flavipsychrobacter sp. | reverse complement strand
ACCCTCCAAATTTGTGAATATCTTCCTCTGCCACTGCGCAACCGTGGCACGCGCTTTGTGCGCATAGGTGGCTACCCGGTGGCAGTTGCCGCTGTGGTTAATATCACTATAAACCTATGAAACATCATTACCAAACCCGCGGGAGAAAAGTGGGAGATTTATGGGAGTATTTTCCGCTGAAACCCGCTCTGGTAGCGGATTTATAAATTAAAATCTCTCCCGCGCAAAATGGGTACTTTTCCCCCTTTTGCAGGCAGTAAAACCATCACATGAAAACACCAATAAGATCAGTAAACAGCCCTTCGCCGTCAGGGCACAGGGTCATAGCCATGCCCGCCCCAGGGATGGCAGCGTCCAAAGCGTTTCAGCGTAAGCCAGCCCCCCTTGAGCGGGCCATGCTTCTTTATGGCCTCCATACCATAGGCACTGCAGGTAGGCGTGTAGCGGCAACGCGCCCCCAGCAGCGGCGATATGGCCAGCTGGTAAAAGCGTATGAGCCCCGTAAACAATATGGTCAGCAGTTTCTTCACCCTGTGGTGGTTGATTCGGTAGAGGTTGGAGGTGATGGTGTCAATTGGCGCAGCAGCCTGTCGGTGGCAGTGGTCATGGCCTGTTCCACAGTGGCATATTCGGGCAGAGCGGCATCTGTAAACAGAACAAATACATGCAGTTGCATACCTGCCGGCACCACCGGTGGCAGCAGGTGCTTGCGGTGGCGCCAGGCTTCCACCATCAGGCGGCGCACACGGTGGCGGTCCACACTCCGCTTAAACTTCTTCTTGGGTACCGAGAAGCCGGCCTGCACGGCGGCCACAGGTGCCGGTGCGGCATCGGGGCGGGGCGGGGCCACCGGCGTCAGGTGGTACACAAGGCGTATAGGAAAAACAGAAAACGCTTTCCCGAAACGGAAAAGCGTGTTAATATGCTGCTCGCGCTTGAGCCGCTCATATCTCTTAAAAGTATGACGGATGGCGAAATGTTTTTGAAAGTAAAGATTACTTCAGGCGACGCTCGTCAGATACAGTGAGCTTATGACGACCTTTAGCACGGCGAGATGCCAGTACTTTACGGCCATTTGCAGATTCCATACGCTTGCGGAATCCATGAACTGATTTGCGGCTGCGACGTGACGGTTGATATGTACGTTTCATAACTGTCTGATTTTTATTAGCCCTTTTGCAAGGGAGTGCAAATGTAGGGTAAATATCTGAAGTAACAAATTATTTAACGGCAAAATTGATTTTGCATAAAACATTTACAAAATATGATGCCGCTGTTGTCATCAGTCCTTATACATGAACCACCTGGCCAACTCCTTATAACTGGCTTTTTTGCCATACATAAGGATGCCCACCCTGTATATGCGCGATGCTACCCACGTAGTGCCCATAAAACCAAGCACCAGCAGCAGCATAGACAATGCCAGTTGCCACGCCGGCACCCCGAAAGGTATGCGTATCATCATAGCTATCGGCGACGTGAACGGTATCATAGACAACCACACCGAAAGGCTGCTATCAGGATTGTTGATGATGAAGCTCTGTGCCAGCGCAAACGTAAAGATGATGGGCAAGGTTATGGGCAACATGAACTGTTGGGTCTCTGTCTCGTTGTCCACCGCCGAACCCACAGCAGCAAAAATGGCACTGTACAGCAGGTAGCCAAACAGGAAGTAGAACAAGAAACAACTGAGGGTATACACCACCGGTATACTCTCAATAGACTCCATGATCTGGGCCATGCTGTTATCGGGGCTCTGCACCTGCTGCACTTGTTGCATCTGCTCCTTTGCCTTGGCAGGCATGGTCTGCTCTATACGGTGCTTGGCACTGCCGGCCAAAAATGTGCCGCCGGCCATGCTCAGCACCACAGATATCACAATCCACAGCACAAACTGGGTAAGCCCCACCAGGCCCACGCCTATGATCTTACCCAGCATCAGCTGAAACGGCCTCACCGACGAGATGATGACCTCTACAATGCGGCTCACCTTCTCCTCTATAACCCCCCTCATTACCTGTGTACCATATATAAACAGGCACATGTAAATGAGGAACGCAGAAAGGAAACCCACCGCATAGGCCGTATAGGTCTGTGCGTCCTTCTCGCCGGCTTCGGTTATCTGCTTGGCCTTGATGTCTATGCGCTTCTGTGCCTTTGCCAGCACAGCAGTATCAATACCGGCGGCACGCAGGCGTTCGGCTTCGGCAATGTGACTCAGTCCGCTTTCAATAGCCTCTATGGTAGTGGCGCTCGGTTTCTTCTCGCTCAGCAGTTCCACCGGTGCCGGCGAAGATGCGGGTGGTATGTGCAGCAGGAAGTTGTAGCCCTTGTCGCGAAAGGTGTTGCGGGCATCGGCAAACTTATCCTGCGTGTACACATAGGTAATGGAGCTGGTGTTGGTGAGCTTGCCGGTGAAAGACCCAGTTTCGTCTATCACCTGCACGCGCTTCTCGTCGCCAAGTTCATCGCCCTTCACGGCCAGGTAACCTATGAAGGCAAACATGCCTATGAACAGCAGCGGCACCAGTATGGTAAGCACTATGAATGACTTCTTCTTCACGCGCGACATATACTCGCGCTCTATAATAAGCAGTATCTTATTCATGGCCGGACATTTTGTTTACAGTACTGATAAAGATCTCGTTCATTGTGGGCACCTTCTCCTCAAAGTGAGTGATGGCGGCCAGCGGCAGCATATAGCGCAGCGCGTCGTTGGGGGCTGTGCCGGGTTTCATCTGCAGTGTCAGTCGGTACCGGCTATCTGGGGTTTCCTCGCTCACCACGTCAAAAGGGGCATCGGCACCGGCAGTCACACGCTCACCGGCATACTCCAGCGTATAGGTGCCATTGCGGAAGGAATCCTTTATCTGGCGCACCTTGCCGTCCAGCAGCTTGTGCGACTTGTTCAGCAGCGCTATAGAGTCGCACAACTCCTCTACAGACTCCATGCGGTGCGTAGAAAAGATGATGGTGGCTCCCTTGCGGTTCAGTTCCAGTATCTCGTTCTTGATGATCTCGGCATTCACCGGGTCGAAGCCCGAGAATGGCTCATCAAGGATCAGCAGATCAGGTTCGTGCAGCACCGTGGCTACAAACTGGGCCTTCTGCTGCATCCCTTTAGAAAGCTCTTCTATCTTCTTGTTCCACCAGGCCTGTATCTCCAGCTTCTCAAACCAGTACTTGGTGCGGCGGATTGCCTCAGACCGGCTCAGGCCCTTCAGCTGCGCAAGATACAGTATCTGCTCGCCTATCTCCATCTTCTTGTACAGGCCGCGCTCTTCGGGCATATACCCTATGCGCTCCACATGGTGGCGACCCAGCCGCTCGCCATTGAAGTACACCTCGCCCGAGTCGGGAGCAGTTATCTGATTGATGATGCGTATGAGGGAAGTCTTGCCGGCACCATTGGGTCCCAGCAACCCGAAGACGGTGCCGGTCTCTACCTCAAGGCTCACATCGCTGAGGGCCCTGTAGCCGGCATACTGCTTCACTATGTTGCGAATGCTGATCATGGCTTATTTGGTTACGGTTGTAAAATAACTAAAGTTTCAGCAATCTCCCCGAATGCGCTGCTGCATCAACAAAAAAGTCCCATGTGAAGCTAACGTTTTGTGTATCAATGACTAAGCACAATGAGCACACAGAGCCTGTACCACACACAGGAGAAACGCCCTGCAAACGCCAACCATAGCCGATTCTACCCTGTCTTCATTAGTAGGAAATAATCTATCAAATACCATAACTTTACGAGTGATTCAGATATCCGGCGATTAAAATTGCTCCTATTGCTCCGGTCAAGATCTTAAGAAAATGAAACAAAAATTACTTTCAATTGCATTGCTTTTCCTGATACTTCTTACTGCGGACAGGGCGGCAGGGCAAGTTACAATAACCAGCAGCGACTCGCTGAGCTGTACTACACCATGCACGGTACTTACCGCTTTTCTGGTGGGCGATTCACCAACCAATACCGGCATATCAATCGATGACGTTTATTCGGCGGTATTACCCATAGGTTTTACGTTCAACTATTATGGTACACCACATACCGACGTTGTGATAGGCCCTAACGGAACTATTTGCTTCGACCTCACACTTGCAGGCGCCTACGACCCATGGCCAATTACGGCAGTCCTCTTGGGCAACCCCAGCAAATTCAACAATATCTGCGGCCCCTGGTGCGACATCGACATATCAGTACCCGATGGGGGCACCATCACCTATTCGCTTACCGGTATAGCTCCTTTCCGCAAGTACATTGTTACCTTCTGCAACGACCGGATGTTCTCCTGCACTACTCAGATCACCAGCACGCAGATCATCCTATACGAAACCACCAACATCATTGAATGCCATATTGCTACTAAACCTGTATGTGCTGCCTGGAACAGCGGCAGGGCGATCATAGGTGTGCAAAATGCTACGGGAACTGCTGCTACAGTAGCCCCGGGTCGCGACTTCCCGTCTGTATTTACTTGTACCAACGAGGCCTGGCGCTTTACGCCAAATGCCACCGGTACAGCATATGCCGTGGCGTCTATTCCTTATGCTCCCATTCCGTATTCTTCTTCACCCATCCACTGGTACAATTCTACAACAGGTGCGTATCTGGGAACAGGGATCACCCAAACAGTATGCCCTACAACCACAACGACCTACAGGGCCGGAGCACTCGGCTGTGCTGATACTTCATTCGGGTATTATACCGTAACGCCCGCACCTGTATTCACCATTACGCTTACTTCTATTAATCCGTCACGGTGCAATCTGTGCGACGGGTCAATTACAGTTGCCGGATTCACCCCCGGACTCGCTGATACGATCAATTACGAATTAGGCGGTGTACCACAACCTCCGGTATATGCCACTGCATCACCCGCAGGTACTGTCACCATTAGCGGTCTATGTGCCGGTACTTACAGCAACTTTGTGGGCCGGCAGGGCACCTGCGCATCTTTGCCCGCGGGCCCCGTGGTACTTACAGATCCGCCCATCAGCCTGACGGTGACGCCTGTGCCGCAATCCATTTGCGGCGCGTGCGATGGTGTCCTTATCATAAACGGGCTCTACCCGAGTCACGGCTACACGTTTACTTACTCATTCAACGGCACGCCGCAACCACCCATTTCAGGCACTACTAATCCGGGCGGGAGTTTCACCATTCCGTTTTTGTGCGAAGGTGTATACAGCAATATCATAGCGGCTTACGGTACCTGTGCCACTCCCCCTGTAGGCCCCATATCCTTGTTTGGGCCGGCGCCCCCCGCCGGCAGCATTGTATCTGTTACCAACCCTACAGAATGCGGAAAATGTGACGGAACGATCCGCCTGAAACAGGTGATCCCGTTCTCGTCTGATACCATCAGCTACCTGCTGAACGGGGTTGCTCAGCCGCGCATCATCACTACCGCTTTTGGCGATAGCACCATCTTCCTGCCCGGCTTGTGTGCAGGCGTTTACTCCGGTTTCTCTGTAAAGATCGGCAACTGTGTCACCAACATCCTTGGTACAGCTACACTCACCGATCCGCCACTTACAGCCGGCTTCGATACCACCTTCCGGCTTGGATGCAACGGTGATACCGTCTTCTTCCGTAACCTGTCCACTTCTGCAGGCTCATTGTACTATGTATGGGACTTCGGCGATGGTGTTACCGACACGGCAACCAACCCCTACCACATCTACGATACGGGCACCTTCACCGTGCGTTTGCTTGCCACCAACCACTTCTGCTACGACAGTATGAAGATGACATTCAAAATAGGTCATCCGATTAATGCAGATTTCAACCTTTCTCCCGCAATATTGTGCCAGAATGAGAGCGTTACCTTTACTAACACCTCAACCGGCACTACAACTTACGCCTGGACGTTTGGCAATGGCGCCACGTCGACCATCTCCGACCCGGTCAATGCTTACAACATAACCGGCAAATACAACATCAGGCTCATCGCGGGCAATAACATTCCGTGCTACGATACCGCATTCAAGTCGGTAGAGGTGGATACCATCAGCGGTATTGCTATTGATGTTACCGACTCTGTGTTCTGTGCAGGCAAATACATCACGCTGACAGGCCTTTTTGCCGAAGGTGGAAACACAGGCTATACATGGACATTTGGTGATACCGGCGATAGCCTGCGCAACATAAACCCGGTTTATCATTCGTTCGGTTCCACCGGCGGACAATACCTGGTGACCCTTAATGCCTACTACCGTGCGTGCCCCGACATCAGGAAAACCCGTACGATAACGACAATACCTGTTCCGGCTGTTTACCTGGGTGCCGATACTTCGATCTGTAAGGGCAGCAACGCGCTTACTTTGTCAGACAAGTTCAACTTCAACAACCCTGCGGCAACGTGGCTCTGGAACACAGGCGAAAAGACCCGTACCATACAGGTCACCACCCCGGGCGTGTACTATGTCACCGTTACACAGAACAACTGTGCCTCTACCGATTCAGTATATGTGGAGAACGATTGCTATGTCAGCATCCCTAACATCTTCACACCAAACGGCGATGGTATCAACGACTATTTTTTCCCACGCACACTGCTTAGCCGCGGCCTCATAGAGTTCAAAATGTATGTCTACAACCGATGGGGACAGATCATTTTCGAATCTCAGAACATATTGGGCTCGGGATGGGATGGCAAACTAAATGGCGTGCAGCAACCCGAAGGCGTTTATGTGTACACCATAGACGCGGTGTTCAAAGATGGCCAGAAAGAGCACCACCAGGGCAATGTGACGCTGATGCGATAGCAGCACATAAAGAACATTGAACCATCTATAGACCATTGTTTTGCGGCTCCACCTGTAAATGTGCTAAATTTGCAGTGAGAAACGGAAGGCGACACTAATGTCCGGCTCCCCCCAAACAAACACATGGAACCAATCGTCAACAAAGTAGCTGAAAGCGGCATTATTACATTGGATCTGGCACCCTACCTGCCCGATCAGGTAACGGTATTTGACCTGAAGCCTTTCCTGTACATGGAAATGATCCTGAAGGAAAAAGACTACCGTGCCGCACTGCAGAGTCACGACTGGGAACAATATTCCGGAAAAAACGTT
The DNA here is from genome assembly GCA_044348585.1 of Flavipsychrobacter sp. Classification (GTDB taxonomy): domain Bacteria; phylum Bacteroidota; class Bacteroidia; order Chitinophagales; family Chitinophagaceae; genus Nemorincola. The sequence continues at coordinate 19,340 of JBIKSN010000009.1, read as the reverse complement.
GCTGTGCTGTGCAGCGTAGATGCAATTGTACCGGTATGGGCCTACATGCTGGCTGCTACTTACCTGGAGCCGGTTGCGGCTTCCGTGTTCTTTGGCACTGAGGAAGAGCTGACCAAAAAGCTACTCTGCGAACGCATCAACGCCATTGCATTGCATGAATTCACGGATAAACGTGTGGTGATAAAGGGTTGCGGCGATGTCGCCATTCCCGATGCCGCCTACCTGGCCGTGACCGCCCACCTGCGACCTGTAGTAAAGTCGCTGATGTATGGCGAACCCTGCTCTACAGTTCCTATTTACAAGAAAAAGTAAGAGAGGGACAACCTTTCAGCCATCCCTCTGTGTTTGATGCTGCTACTTAGCCGCTGTTGCATTCTTTGCATCGGCCACCGCAACATAGATCTGAAGCTGTTCTATGCTATTCAGCAAAGAAATGCAGCCAAAGTTGTGTACCACTCTCTGCGGGTCGGCCACCAATGCCTGCATACCCGGGCCAATTACCATGACCCTGTTCTGAGCCCCATTGTTGAATTGCTTTGCCTGTTCCTTCAATGTGGTCAGCAACTGTACACCGACGCCACCTTCAAGAAACTCATTGCCCAGCTTGCTATCGTGCAGATACAATTCTCTCTTATCATAGTCAGTCGGAAGAACACCGATACCAACCGACTTCAGCAATATCACCTGCTTCAACTCATTGCAGGTCTTGTAAATGTCGGCTGCTACTGAAGATGGTTTGGCTGGGATCAATACTTTCAGTAATGCTTCATTCTGCACGAAGTTGGCTGTTGCCACTTTATCAAACGGGGACGGACGCAAACGTGCAATGGTGAACTGCAGACCAATTACACCGACCAGGATGATGGACATGAGAATAGTATTGAGCTTGGTCTCGGGCCGCCTGATACCTGTGAAGAAATAGGCTGGCAACAACACAAAAGCTGCTCCTCCAATGGCGCTGAACAACAGGATGTTAGCACCCGGCCAATGCATCGCGATGAACAAAATAGCAAGGCTGAACATGATGCCCACCAGAATGCCGATAGCGATCACGAACTTGTCGCTTACTGCCTTAACCTCGCGCGACTTGAGAATGAACAATAACGGCAAAAACAATAGACTAAAAGAAACAATTCCGAGCGTGAGCAATATGCTGGCACCCGGCCAATACATGAATTTGAAAAATGAGCCCGCAATAAACGCGGTAACGGAGCTTGCCCCGCTAACGATCAACGCCTTTTTCATTGCATAGTAGTTTTTAAAAGTTAACAAATCGATGGTCTCTTCTTCTATCTCCCGCAGGTTGGTCCGGTAAAACCGTCTCACCGTTTGGCGATAGAAGTGCTCAAAGTCATCATCCTCTTTGAGCTCCTGCTCTATGATACAACAGATGTGGTCCAGGAGGTTCAACTGCAGGTCCTCCATTTCAACGCCATTACGTCTAATGTCGTTGAGGATATAATCTATTTGCTCGTCTGAGAGGTGGTACATTCTTAAGCGATCTTTGGTTGTATGTCCAATAATACTCTCATGGTTTCCATGAATTCTGCCAGCTCACTCACGCGCTCTTTTGAGCGTGTCTTACCGGTTTTGCTCAAAGTATAATACTTGCGCACCCGCTTACCCATATACTCCAGTTCGGTGGTAACAAGGCCCTCTTCTTCCAGAGAATGAAGCGTGGGGTAGAGTGCGCCTTCCGTCAGCTGGATGCGGTCTCCCGTCAGCTCTTTTACGCGTTGCGTGATCTCGTATCCATACATCTTCTTGTTGTCTGAAAGCAGCTTCAGCACTATGGTTTTGAGAGTACCCTTTATCAATTCGGAAGAGAAGATCATCTGTATCTTATTTATTGCCTAAGACAAAGATACATAGGAATCCAATGCATTGTACACCTTTGCAAAAATTTATTCCGGCACAAACAAAAAGAGGCCGTGCAAATGCACGACCTCCAACTTTATTATGAGGCAATTGTTACTTACTTTCCAAACGTACGATCGGCACAATCACCTCCTCCAGAGATACCCCTCCATGCTGGAAAGTGTTCTTATAGTAATTCACGTAGTGATTATAATTGTTAGGATAACATAGAAATACATCTCCCTTCGCAAAGATGAAAGAAGAACTTACGTTGGGCACCGGCAATCCAGCCAGTTTGGGGTCGCGGAAAGCCAGCACATCACGCGATTCATACTGCAAATTGCGACCGTGTTTGTAGCGCAGATTGGTAGTTGTGTTGCGGTCGCCCACACACTTGCTCGGCGTTTTCACACGCACGCTGCCATGGTCGGTGGTCAGCAATATCTGGATTCCTTTGTCGGCTATCTTGCGAAGCGCACGGTGCAGCGGCGAATGTTCGAACCAACTGACCACCAGCGAACGGTAAGAGATCTCATCACCTGCCAGTTCCTTCAGCACCTCCATTTCGGTGCGCGCATGCGACAACATATCTACGAAGTTGTAAACGATAACAGTTAGGTCGTTGTTGAGGCAATTGTGAATGCTGTCTTCAAGCGCCTTCGCATTGTCGTTGTTGGTGATCTTGATGTACTGTGTCTTCAGCTTATCCAGCTTCAGGTGCTTCAACTGGTTGCGCAGGAACGTCTCTTCATGCAGGTTCTTTCCTCCATCCTCGTCATCATTCTTCCACTCCAGCGGAAAGTGTTTTTCAATGTCTGCCGGCAACATTCCGGCAAAAAACGCATTGCGGCAATACTGCGTTGCAGTGGGCAATATACTATAATATAACTCATCCTCAAGCACACGGAAAGAGTCGGATAAAATAGACTGAAATGCCTTCCAGTGATCGAGACGCAGATTGTCTATCACCACCAAAAAAGTAGGCTTTCCCTGCTGTAAATGTGGGGCAATTCGCTTTTCGAATACCTTGTGCGACATCAGCGGTCCGGTTCCCTTGGCGTCCTTGATCCACTCGGTATAATTTTTCGAAACGTACTTAAAGAACTCGGTGTTCGCTTCGGTCTTCTGGGTCTGCAGCACCTCCATCATTTCAGTGCTGTCGCTCTTTCCCATTTCAAGCTCCCAATAAACAAGGCGCTTATAAAGCTCCTTCCATTCTTCATGATCGGGATTGTTGCTCAGAGCCATGAAGAGATTCCTGAAGTCTTGCTGGTACGCGATGGTTGTCTTCTCTGAAACAAGTCTCTTTCCATCTACTATCTTCTTCAGGGTGAGCAGGACCTGATTGGGATTCACCGGCTTAATGAGGTAGTCGGTGATCTGCGCCCCCAATGCGTCTTCCATGATGTTCTCTGCTTCATTCTTGGTGATCATCACTACCGGCAACATAGGATACAGCTCTTTGATACGCGTAAGTGTTTCAAGACCTGTGAGGCCTGGCATACTCTCATCAAGCAATACTACATCAACCGTCCGCTCTTTCAGCAGCTCCAGCGCGTCGTATCCGTTACTCAGCGGCGTGACGTTGTAACCCTTGTTTTTCAGAAAGAGCATCTGAGACTTCAACGATTCGATCTCATCGTCAACCCATAATATTTCGCCTTGTGTATTCATTGCGCGTGTGTTTAAGAAACTACCACCGGTAAGCAGATGGAAGTAAAATTATCTACAATTCGTATAGGTAGTATTTTATTGCCTGCGGTTTAACTCAAGATTGGGAAGCAAACCCATCAACACCTGTTGCCGAACTGCATTGAACCTTTGTTCTTGGAATAACGTTGACAACCGATTAGTATTGCACAAGAAAAAGTTAAACCAATGGCGTCGAATATTGTCATAAGAAAAGCCACAGAAGCTGATTGCCCCAGAATGATGGAGCTGGTGAAGGAACTTGCCATATACGAGCGCGCCCCTGATGAGGTGACCGTGAGCATGGAGCATTTCATCGAAAGTGGCTTTGGGGCCAACCCTGTCTGGTGGGCATTTGTGGCAGAAGAGGGCGGTTTGGTGCAGGGCTTCGCACTCTATTACATTCGTTATTCAACGTGGAAAGGGCAACGCATGTATCTGGAAGATATACTGGTGACAGAGGAAGCGAGAGGTAAGGGAATAGGCGCGTTGCTGATGAATGCACTGATCGCAGAAGCAAGCGCGCGGAAATTCCACGGCATCACCTGGCAGGTATTGGAATGGAACGAACCAGCCATCAACTTTTACAGGAAATTCAACACGCAGTTTGATCCCGAATGGATAAACGGGAAAATAGATCTGTAGATCAATAGGTGCTTATCAGCTCCTTGTCCATGTAATTGGGACAGCGGTAAGTGGTGAAGTGCCACGACACACTGAACAGGCACATAAGGTACTGGTCCCTAGTGGCAGAGTTACCGCGTTGTTTACCGGTTCGTCCGAGGGCATTATTCGGATTGAGTTCTACCGATCGGTCCTGCAACGCTCGGGACGGGTCTTTAGGTTTCAATGAGAACTTGTCTATGCCAACGTAAGTTGAGCTGACATCATCGAGGTAATCGGTGAATGTTAGCCTGTCCACAACTTCGAGTGTAAGGTTTATACCCCCAACAACCCAAAACTTGGCACCTACTCCTAATGGAACACACGGACTGAAATTGGTATATTTTCTGTCTTCATAGCCGGCGTTCTGCCCCTCTGTGCCCAACGGACGGAGGTAGTATTTGTTTCCACCGTAGGTTGTATAGGGATCATACAGGAAGCCACCGAGCCCCATAGTGAGAAAAGGCGTGAATCGGTGATACGGATCACCGGTAACAAATCTGAAGAAGTTGAATTCCGCCTGAAAAGACGCCTCAATGATCTCGCTGGTAAAATCCAGGTTTCGCTGGCGCTGGTACAGGTCAAGGTTCAGTTTATCAGAATAATCTACTTTGGTGTAGTAGGCACCCATCCGCAAAGAGATGTACTGATTAAGGTGTTTCCTTGCATACAGTCCGTAAGCAGGGTTTATGGTCTTCAAACCATAACGGTCGTTAAGATCTCCGAAGTACTGCGACCCGCCGCCGGAAATCCCTATCTCGGTAGACGTGAAATAGGTTTGAGCATGCACGGATGCAAAGCCCAATGACAGAAGAATTCCCAGTAAGACCCTAACTTGTAAACGCATGCAATGTTTTCGTTTTCGGCATTGCCGAAACGCCGAATGACTGTTAACGGCAAATTTAGATATTTATTGCGTGGCGGTTGATGAAATTAATCAGACGATGTGCTTTTGCAGCACGTTTATACTTATCTCAATTTCCTTCAATAAGTCTTCGAGCATAGGTGTAAGTCCACCTTCGTTTGAGAGGGAGTCCAGAGCGGAACCAACTTTTGCCAGCTTTTTTAGCCCAACCGATGCCGCCGAACCGGCTATTTTGTGACCTAACTGACGCCAATAATCCAATTTGCGATTGAGGTACATACCGCTCCTTATCATGTAGGCCATAGTGGTGAGCTCCTCCACAGCCAACCCCAGAAACTCCTGCACTGCGGGTTCATCAGGTTCATTACCGTAGATATGCCGGCGCAGCCATTCTACGTCAAACAGCAGCTTCTCGTCCTTTTCCGTCAGCGCGTTGCCGTTCTTCCACTTCTCCAACGCGTGCGCCATCGTTTCTTCTACAAAAGGCTTCGCTATGAAGTCGTCCATGCCGGCCTCAATACACTTTTCTTTCTCTCCCGCAACATTGCCGGCGGTGAGCGCAATAATGGGGACGGTGATCCCAAATGGCTTGCGCCTAATGACACCGGAAGCCTCATAGCCATTCATGCCAGGCATCTGGATATCCATGAAAATGATATCCGGAAGGAAACGATCGAATTCAGTAATCGCATCGAGCCCGTTCTCTACCGTTACAATTTCTGTGTAAGGCGCTATCTTCTTCACAATGGTACGCGCCAGCAACGTGTTCACTTTATTGTCATCAGCTATCAGCACTTTAAGTTTTCGTCTGTTACCCGTCGTTACCGGTGCCGAATTGTCCACATTCTGTTCTGCCCGCAGACCTGAAAGCGCATCATAAAGAGTCGATAATTTCACCGGCTTCAGTACGCTATATTCTATACCCAACTCACGGGCAGCCGCTGTGATATTTTCATGCTCGGTAGTGCCATGCAGCAGCACTATCTTCTGTGAGTTCATGTTATCGTCTGCGCTTGCCCTTATACGACTTGCTGTCTCCAGACCATTCAGATAGGGCATGTTGCAGTCTATGAGCACTACATCATACCTGTTTCCTGCTGCAAGCGATTTCACTACTTCAAACCCGCTCGCCACTTCATCGCATATTACATTGGCCAGCGATAACATTTCCCGAATGATGATCCTTGACCTCGTATTATCGTCAACGATCAGCACCCTACGGATTTCCGGCAACGGCTTCCAGGGAGGCGTTTCCGCATGTTCGGCACGCAATTCAACATCAAAATAGAATGTGGTGCCTACTCCTACTGTACTCTGTAGTTGCAACTGTGAGTGCATCAGTTTCAGCAGGTTATTAGAAATTGTGAGACCAAGCCCGGTGCCACCATATCGTTTCGATGTTGAAACATCCTCCTGAGCAAACGCGTCGAATATAGAAGATCGTTTTTCCTCCTTGATCCCGATGCCTGTGTCGCGTACTTCAAATCTCAGGGAAACGCTATCGCTTTCCGCACCTGCCGATTCATGAACGGATAACTCTACCTCGCCCACTTCAGTGAATTTCACCGCATTGGAAAGAAGGTTCACAAGGATCTGCTTCAACCTCACCGAATCTGCCCACACATATCGATGTAACTCGGGCGAAATGTTGATGAGCAGTTCAAGGCCTTTTTTCTGTGCCTGAAATGCCACAATATCCACCGCCTGATCGACCAATTCAAAGAGATCGCATTTGTCAATATCAAGCTCCAGCTTACCCGCTTCTATTTTAGAGAAGTCAAGGATGTCGTTGATGACACCAAGCAATGTCGTAGCAGATTGGTTTACGATGGAAAGGTATTGTGCCTGGGTCTCATTGGTCTTTGTTTTGAGCAACAGGTCAGTAAAGCCAATGATGCCGTTGAGTGGAGTACGTATCTCATGGCTCATATTGGCAATAAAAGTCGATTTGGCCCCGTTGGCTTTCTCGGCCTGACGTTTCGCGTCCATGAGTTTTTCGCTGAACTGCCTCTCAATTTCCAGTGTCTGTTGCTCCTTTTCCCGCTCGCGGGTAATATCTCTGCCTATGCAAAACAGATCACCGGTATCTTTATCAGGCGCTATTGCCCACTCTACAAAAAGGTAACGTCCATCGGCGCACCGCATGCGATTGACAAAGTTCAATGTCTGTCCGCCGGCAGCGAGTCTTTGCATCTCATCATGGGAGGAATTCACGTCATCAGGATGAATAAAATCAAGGTATCTATTCGACTTCAGGCACTCGTGGTCGTAGCCTAGAAGTTTAAAGAATGCAGGGTTGACTTTTTTAAAGTATCCATCGAGGCCGGCAAGCGCTATAATGTCGTGGGAAACAGAAACGAACTTTTCAAAAAGGTCGAAGTCGGCCTTCTTCTGGCGCAGTACGATGAGCTCAGTAACATTCTCTGCAAGCAGGGTAAGGGCGCGCTTCTGCTCAAGATTGAGTTTGCGGGGCACGGTGTCTATGACACACAAGCTACCGAGTGCGTTACCCTCACCATCTATCAGCGGATACCCACTATAGTACCGGATATTCGGATGACCGGTTACGAGCGGATTGTTCCGAAACAACGGGTTCTTCCAGGCATCGGTCACCTCATACATCGCCTTTCCCTGAATAGTGTGTTGACAAAACGCAACATCGCGGGGTGTTTCCCGCACTTCAAGTCCTACAGAAGACTTGAACCATTGTCTGTTCTCATCAACCAAAGATACAAGGGCAATGGGCGTGCCGCAAACTATAGCAGCCAACTCAGTAATGCGATCGAACTCCCTTTCAGGGTTTGTATCGAGCACATAATATGAGTGTAGTGCTTTGAGTCTGGTTTCTTCGCTTTGAGTTGCCATTTGCTTTCGCTGAGCCGTTGCCATCTGAAAAGAATCATCAACGGGAGAATTTCAAGAGATAATGATCGGAAAACACCTGCACAGTTATCGCAACCTGTCAACAGATCGTACAAGCTTTTCATCGCTGCGTATACCTAAAAGTGCGAGCAAAAGAAAAACAACCGATAGTGCCGGCAATACAGCGCCTATCCAATAGCTTCCCACTGTAACAGGAGGTGTGAGTTTTGAAAGGCCTGTTACCCGGGTCAGCATCATTGTGAGAAAAGATATTGCGGATATGATACTTAATGCGGTCATTCTCATTTGCCGCTTTCTATCGCGGAACATGAATATAGTGACCAACGGCAACGCTACCATTACAATGGCAATGAGCAACGAAGGGTAGTGATCCGCTACGCGCAGTACCTTGTGGTCTGTGAGTTCACCCACTTTTATCTCACCACGATAGAGATCGAAAAAGAACACGCCGGCACCTAGTAATGCTGAGAACAGCAGCCAAAGTGATTGTTTACGTTGTATCATGTTTTGTTACTTAATTGATATCCTGATTCTTTCGATATTAGTTGATCTTGTCTCCTCCGAAATAAGGCTGCAGTGCGGCCGGAAGACTGATGCCGTCTGGGCCCTGATTGTTCTCGAGCAGACACGCAATGATTCGCGGCAATGCCAATGAACTTCCGTTGAGCGTGTGTACCAATTGGGTCTTGCCGTTGGCATCACGATGACGGATCTTCATCCTATTGGCCTGGAACGATTCAAAGTTTGAAACTGAACTCACCTCCAACCAGCGCTCCTGTGCTGCGCTGTATACCTCAAAATCGTAAGTGAGCGCGGAGGTAAAACTCATATCACCGCCACACAAACGAAGAATGCGGTATGGAAGTTCCAGCGACTGAAGCAGCTTCTCTACATGCTCCACCATACCCTCTAGTACATCGTAGCTTGTAGCGGGGTCAACGACCTGCACGATCTCCACCTTATCAAACTGATGCACACGATTGAGACCACGCACATCCTTGCCGTATGAACCTGCCTCGCGACGGAAACAGGGAGAATAGGCTGTAAGGCGGGCAGGTATCTCGTTTTCCTGCAAGATCACATCGCGGAATATATTGGTAAGCGGCACCTCTGATGTTGGGATCAGATAGAAGCCATCTGCGGTAACATGGTACATCTGGCCTTCCTTGTCCGGCAACTGCCCCGTACCGTAGGCAGAGTCTTCGTTTACCATGAAAGGCGGGCAGTATTCTGTATAACCTGCAGCAGTGTTGAAATTGAGGAAGTATTGAATGAGTGCGCGCTGCAAACGGGCACCCTTGCCCATGAACACAGGGAACCCGCTACCGGTGAGCTTGTTGCCCAGCGCCAGGTCCATAAGCTTGTATTGCTCCATCAGGTCCCAGTGGGGCGCCTTGTGTGCGGTGAGCTGGGGCATTGTTCCGCCTGAGCGCACCACTTCGTTGTCCTCGGGTGTTTTGCCTGCAGGTACACTTGTATGCGGCAGGTTGGGCAGGCGCACCATGTCATCGTGCAATTCCTGCTCTATATTGCCCAGTGTGGTCACCAGGTCTTTTATCTTCTCTTTATGCTGAGCCACCTGCAGCTTCATCTGCTCAGCCTGCTCTTTTTCGCCTTTTGCCATCAACTGGCCTATCTGCTTTGACGCCGCATTTACCGAAGCTGCCAGGTTATCGTGTTCTACCTGCATCAGGCGCCTGCGCTCATCGGTCTCAATGATCTTGTCAACCAGTTCCGTTTCTTTAAAATTCTTCTTTGCCAGTCCCTGCAGGATCAGTTCTTTGTTCTGCCGGAAAGTGTTGATGGGTAACATGTTTCTATATATATTAAAGCGACAAAGATACGCTAATACGGCAAGAATAGTATGCTCATCGTCAGCCGGACGGCCATCACAACGGCATAAAAACAACGCGAATTACCGGATCTCAGGAATAGTGATGCCGGTGATCTTTCTGTACAGGTCTATGGCATAGAGATCTGTCATACCTGCAATGAAATCTACCAGTGACTGAACGTCCTGATAAATACATGTACGGTTGCCAACAACGGGAAACTGAGCGGACACCAGTTTCAACATCTTTGCCGACCGCGTAAGGTGAGGGTTTAGGGCTGCGTGCACAAACTCCTTCAATAAACCACCAATTACATTGTAGCCGGCTATCTCTATCTCGGCCACGGAGCGGTAGTTATATATGTTCTCGTACGAGAATTTATTAATGTTCTCAATAAGATCATGTTCCGCCTCCGGCAAACATTTCAGCAGATCTTTCTCCAGCGTCCCTGCCAGCAACTCAGACTCATGCGCCATGAACACGTCTGCCAGCTTCTCGGTCATCAGCCCTATCCAAGTGGCACGAACATATTGTACCTTCTGGTTGGGGTCGTTTATCTTCGAAAGCGTTCTGACAATGTGGTCACGGTTGGTGTACTTCCCTGTCTCGTTGTCGAAGAAGGGGAGAAACAGGCTCATAAAGGTATCGGTGGATATAATGTGCAGCCTGTGGGCGTCTTCCAGGTCTATGACCCTATAACAGATATCGTCTGCGGCCTCGGTCAGATACACGAACGGATGCCGTGCATATACGGTTTCATACCCCTCCTTGCGCGGAACACCCAGTTTAGCAGCTATCTTTTCATAGGTCCCCTTTTCAGAGTCGAAATAACCCGACTTCTTGGTGGCAATAAGACCGGTGCGCTTGTTGAATCCCTCCGACGACGCGCATGGATACTTCACCAGCGATGCCAGTGTAGTGAAAGTAAGCCTGTACCCACCCGGCAAAGGTTCGTTGAAATTATGGGTAAGCGTGCGCAACGCGTTTGAGTTGCCCTCAAACAACTCAAGGTCCTTCAGCTGATTGGGCGTCAGCGCGTCATGTATCAGTTTGCGGTCATCGCCCTGCAATTCAGTAAAAAAAGTACGAATGGCATCCTCGCCTGAGTGCCCGAATGGTGGATTGCCAATATCGTGAGCCAGACAGGCCGAAGCGATCACAGACGCCAGTTCGTGCCGGTAGAACTCTGCAAAACTCTCGCCTTTGTCGGGGTTGGCAGCCGCTATCTTCTCTCCTACAGCCTTGCCCAACGACCTGCCCACAGATGCCACCTCAAGACTGTGTGTGAGGCGGTTGTGCACAAAAATGGCTCCCGGCAGCGGAAAGACCTGTGTCTTGTTCTGCAGTCTGCGGAAAGCGGACGAGAATATGATACGGTCATAGTCGCGGATAAAAGAATTGCGCACAGGGTCGGGATTAGAAGAATCACGTTCCGCCCCTCCGGTTCTCTGTGTTGTGTACAACGACTGCCAGTTCATGCTGTAAATATATAAAAGGTATGGCGACGGCCATACCTTTTAGTCTATACCCATATCTGTATGCTAATACTATTCTTTGTCTTCCTTCTTGCACTGTTCTATAAAGTAGGCATTCTTATCCTTGCCCCAATGCGGATTGGTGATGTCTTTGTTCATAGCCGATTCCTTTTCGAAAAGTCCCTGTGCTTTTTCGAAGTACGGCATTGCGGACTTCTTGCCACCACCAAACTGCTTTGGCGTGAAGAACTTACTGACAGCGGTGAGGTAGTACATGCGTGGGTTTTCTGCATTTACATCTTTCGCACTCTCCAGATTCTGACTGAACAACTGGCCATACTTCTGCCAACGGTTCATCGGGTCTATCGCCATACGGGCATTGGCTATCATAGCCGCCAATACATAGGTTTCGTCATTCTCCTTTTTCAGAATGGCCACTGCATCTTCTTTTTCCTTCTCCGCCTCGTCAAGGTATGCTTCGCGCTTGGCATTGTCTTTCTCCATGTAAGATAGCTGCGTCTTACTGTAAGCAACGTAGTAGTGCGATGCCCACTCATTATCCCACTTCTTGGCAATAAGGGATAACTTATTGGCCTGCTCCACCTTTGTGTTCATATCCATGGTGGTATCAAATGCCAGAAATGTCTTTTCCAGTACTGGTTTCATGTCTTGTGCCTGTGCAGTAACTGCTGCAATAGCAAGGGCTGCGGTAATGATCGTGTTTTTCATTTTGTTGGTTTGGTTGATGTATTTGAAATGTTGAGTTTGCTATTATAATTCGTCTTTGCTGAATTCTGAAAGCGACATATTCACACCAAAGAAAATTGTACGATACAGCGCAGGCACTATCTTACTCTCGGTGTAGCCTCCATTGCCGTCAGGACTGTAGCGATAGCCAAATACGTTCTTGGCATTCGTCACATTCTCTACACTCAAGTAGAACACGGTAAACCATTTGCCAAAGCTGTGCAGGTACGCGAGCGAAACAGAAAGGCTGTTAAAGTCTGGTGTAGTACGATCTGTAAGGAATCGGGTATTGTCTGCAATATAGCCGGGCAGGTTGTAGTAGGGTCTTCCGCTGGCATAACTATATGTGGCGCTTACATTGGTCTTGATCTTGTCTATCCAATACTTGCCCACAAGATTCAGATTGTGATTGGCAATAAACGTAGGGGTTGCCGCAATAGGGTAGTTGAGGAACTGACGCTTGGTGTCAATGTAGCTGTATGATATCCAGTAATCGGTATTCTTGAATGTCTTCTTGTCGCGCCAGAAGAGTTCCACACCCTGTGCATAGCCGCTGCCGCCATTGGTTACTGTTGCAGCCGGGGAGATGTAACGATAAATGTTTGGATTGTATGGCGCACCTGTCTCCAATATCAGACTGTCATATTTTTTGTAGTAACCCTCCAGGCGCAGCGTGCGGTTATCCTGGCTCCACTGCCAGTTCGCAATGTAGTGCGTTGCCAGCTGCATGTCGGGTATGTGGCCGGCTATCAGGTACACCGAGGGTGCCTCCTGATAAAACATACCGCCTGCAACCGATGCCTGACTATGCACACCGGTCTTCAATGCCATTGACAAACGGGGAGCGATGGTGTTGACACCCAGCAATGTACTGTTCTCGTAACGAATCCCGGGCTTTATGGCAAAACGGTTCACTGGTGTCCACTCAAGCTCTGCATAGGCGCCGGACAGTATTTCGTCGAAGCTCTGCTTGGCGGTATCATTCTTACGGGCCAGGCCGAAACTCTGTATGTCTGCACCCAGCATCAGGTTCAGGCGACTGTTGAAATACCTTTTGCCTTCTACTCTGAACTGGCGGCGGTATTCATCCTGACCATATTTCAGCGGACCGAATTCAAAGTCGGTGTTGTTCTGACTTACAGAAGCTGCAGTATACAACATATACTTACTCTTGAACAGCTGTTTGTAAGACGCGCTGCCGAAGTAATTGTGGTCTGCGGTCACAAAGTTCACGGTACCTGAGTTGAACGGATCGGGTATGGTAACTCCGGTGGTGTTGTGCTGCGTGTTCACGGCCACCTTCAGAATGCCGTTTTTATTGGGCTTCCAAATATACCGTGCGTTTCCGCTGCCGCCTTGCGGCACTTTATAGAAATCGAAATTGCTCTTAATGATCCCATAAAAGGGAGTAAGATTCGTATAACCGCCGCCGCCCTCAATGGCACTGTTTTTCCATTTCTTCACCCCCGACGCATTGGCACCGGCAAGGTTGGCGCCCAGATTGATATTGCTCTTGTCGGGCAGATCGGTAGTGTTCAGTTCCAGCACACCACTCAATGCCTGTCCATAGCGGGCACTATAACCACCACTGCTGAAAGCAACTCCCTGATACTGGAAGGCACCGAAGCGGCTGCGGGTAGCTACACCTGGTGCTCCGTTGAAGAAAGCGTTCTGTACGACCATTTCATCTACAATCACCGCGGCTTCATTGGCATCACCGCCACGCACAAACAACCCATTGTCAGGGCCTGTTTGCTGAGTGCCCGGCAATGTTTGCATCGCCTTCACCACATCGGCACCCGAGCCTGCCGTTGTTACAATATCGAGTGGCTTCAAAACAGTCTTGCCCTTATCGTTTGTCGCATCTATGGAACCTGCTGTTATCACTACCACATCCAGGTCCTTAGGCGCATTCGCAACCAGTGTTATGACTATTCCGCTGATATCTCCGTCTATATTGACCGGCTGACCTGCCGGAGCATGGCTTATCTCAGACGCCACTATTGTCTGCGGCCCTTTTTCAGAGGTTGTGAACCGGAATATACCATTGCTGTCGGTAGTTCCACCGTCAATGGTATTATCGAGGTAAACATTGGCACCCTTCACAGGCTTTTTCTTGTTGTTGATCACGGTGCCGCTGATCTTGTATTGCGCATTGGCAGAAACGCCTTGCATTAGCGCAATCAGCAAAAAAAATAAAATAGAGTAGCGGTGTGTCCTCATTTATCAGAATTGTGGCGCAAAACTATCAAGGGATCAGACAAGCGTGAAATCCAATTCGGGGAAAAATGTGCGGTTGTCGGTAAACGAATGAAATGTGGCGGTGAACCCGGAGCCCATGTAAAAAAAGACGCCCATGCGTTGCTGCATGGGCGTCTGAAAAATACAATTGCGATTAATGACCGCTGATATATTCGTTCAGTTCCGTGCGGCTGGCATCAAAGCTGAAAATATTACCAACTTTAAAGTAGTTGCCACGGTCGGTGCAACGCTCGTATGCATATTTAGCAAAATCAAGCTTCGAAGCTTCAAACGAGAACAGGTTGCAGATAGCTATAACCTGATCGGTACTCATGCAGTTTGAGGTCAGAATGGTTTTTGCGGTAGAAAGTTTCGTTTCATCAAAGCTGGCTTTTGATACAGTTTCTTTAGCCGAACGGAAACTTGATGCATCCATCGCAAAGCGGCAGTTATTGCCCCTAGACGGTGGTGGCGGAGGAGGAGGATTATCGTTATAGCCACCGCCGTTGCTGTAGCCCATATCTGTAGAGGTTGTGGTAGTAGTGGTACGTGTAGTGGTCGTAGTACCACCGCCCAATACCGGGTCGCTGATGTTGATGTTCATATTAACACCACCCATGCCACCACCAACAGAGATATTAGCGCCACCCATGCCGGTAGCTCCTGTTGTCTGGGTAACAGTGGTTTGAGTAACTGTAGTGCCACCCATACCCGGAGGAGGTGGTGGTGCCGGCTGGCCATAGTGCATTACATACACATCTGCAGGCGGAACGTAGTTGGGAACGACTGGCGTTGCAGAGAAGTAGCGCATTTTCAGTTCGCCATCTTTGTTGGTCTTGATCTTGTAGGTAACGTCCGCAAAGTCGTTTGTACCCGGATCAACCACAGGGATATTTTTTGATATCTCCGGCTTTGACGGATCTTCAAATAAGATCTTTACTGCATACTGCGGCTGTGCCAGACCATCAATACGCACATTTGTCATGGCCACATTATTTTGTTTCTGGCCGTTCAGAATAAGGTAAAAACGGTAACCGTCTTCCGAAAAAATTGTCAGGCTGCTTTGTGCAAAGTTCGTGAATGGACAAAGGGCCAAAAGGGCGATCAGTAGGAATCTCATCCTCATATTCATTTTATTTGTGAACAAAACTAATACTTTATTCAGATCAGCGATGTCTCTACTTGATAAATTCCTGCAGACATCAGATTTTCTGTTGCAAAATTAGTGCCCCTACACCCTGCTGATCGTGAACTTTTGTTGCAAAAATGTGCAAGTTGGTTGCATAACACGGGTTCGGAGGGTGTATTGTTGGCAATATCTTATCTTTACTTACACATATAATTCAAAATTAGAAATGATCGCATTGTTGGTTTCCTGCTTTATTCTGGGATACGTTGCCATCGCTACCGAGCACCAGATCAAGGTCAACAAAGCCGCAGTTTCCCTGATGACAGGTGTTGCCTGCTGGGTCATTTATATACTGTACTCGGGTGATAAACATCTTGTCAATCACCAGCTTACCGAACAACTGGGAGAGCTTTCCGGAATACTGTTCTTTCTGATGGGCGCCATGACTATCGTGGAGCTGATCGACGCCCATGACGGATTTGATATCATTACCAATCGCATAAAACAAACCAATAAACGTAAGTTATTATGGATCATATCGTTTCTCACATTCTTCCTCTCCCCCGCACTTGACAATCTCACCACCACCATCGTAATGGTATCTATGGTGCGACTGCTTATCACCGACAAGGAGGAACGGCTATGGTTTGTTGGCATGGTGGTGATCGCCTCCAATGCCGGTGGCGCGTGGTCGCCCATTGGTGACGTAACAACCACAATGATGTGGATAGGAGGACAGATCACCGCCGCCTCTATCATTTCCAAACTGCTCCTGCCCAGCCTCATTTGCCTGTTGGTGCCGCTCATCATCATTACTTTCAGGCTCAAGGGCAGCATCGCCCGGCCCGAGAACACCGTGGCATCAGGCCATAAAGCATTACCCGTGCGCCAACAAAAGATCGTCTTGTTCAGCGGACTGGGCATCCTTTGTGCCATACCCATTTTTAAAAGTCTCACCCACCTGCCGCCCTATATGGGGGCTCTGGCCGGTCTTGGCATTCTTTGGCTCATCACTGAAGTGATACATGGCAAAAAAGACGAAGAGGATAAACATATCTTGTCAGTAGTGTACGCACTCAGAAAAATAGACACACCCAGTATCCTGTTCTTTTTGGGCATCCTGATGAGTATTGCTGCTCTACAGGTATCGGGGGCATTGGGTAGCCTGGCTCAGTGGATGACCACAACATTACAGACAGACAACCGCATCGTCATTTCGCTCGGTATGCTCAGCTCTCTTGTAGACAATGTACCACTGGTTGCGGCCGTACAGGGAATGTATACCCTGGAACAATATCCCACCGACCACTATTTCTGGGAGTTCCTTGCTTATAGTACAGGTACAGGCGGCAGCGCACTCATCATTGGCTCAGCAGCTGGTGTTGCCGCAATGGGAATGGAATCGATCAGTTTCTTTTGGTATCTTAAAAAGTTCACGTTGCCCGCACTAGCCGGCTTTTTTTCGGGTGCCGGTATCTACATGTTGCAGCACCTGTTGGTACAGTGACCGCGCTGATCTCCCGTTGTATATTATTTCATTAGAATTTAGGGCAAACCATCTTTTTGGCCATACCTCTGTCGTAGAAGTCGCCCGATAGAAACACAGTCATTTCAAATCCGCCGTTCATATTACTGGCATCTTTCAGGCTCGATGTATTTACGTCATAGCTCACCCCCACCGACATAGCATTGTATTTGATACGCACAACCGGGATCACCGCATCGGCCCAACGGTAGAATACACCACCGGTAAGCGTAAACGTTTTGTTCTCGCCTGTTATACGACTCCAGTTAAAAAGACCTCCCGCCATGATCTCGCGGTAGGTTCCCTGCATGGCGCCATTGGCCTGGAACTGTGCAAGGATACTCTCTGTTACGTTGAAGCCTACAGCGGTATTAACATTGAATCGCATATTCTGTGTCAGGTCAGGTACATTGAAGTAGGAGAATCGTGGCTTCGTAAAGTGGTATCCCGAAAAGCCTATCACCCATGTTGCCTGATCGCCAAAGCTGGTGTTGTAGTTGATACCTGCACCAAGGTCCCAGAAACTGAATTTATTGGTTGGAATATTCTCAAGCGAAGGCAGGTTGGGATCGAAACGACCACCCTGAAACTGATTATTGAACGTCGCCTTTGACGGATCGAAGCTATATTGAATGTGCCCACCGGTGAAACCCAACGAGAGGTAGGAGTTATTCTGCTCGTTCATGCACTTGTTGTAATTGATAGCCGGATAAATGCCGGTTATCTTCTGATCCACACTTCCTGCTTTGTCAGAAAAACCAAGCACACCAAAACTGAAGAAGTCGTTGGACATTTCACTTAGCTGGAAACGACTCTCGCCACTCACCAGCTTGGTCTCATAGGGATGGCTGATGGTGCTCCACTGATTACGGTAATACACACCCACTTTATAGTCGTTGGCAAACACCCCTGTCAGTGCCGGGTTGCGCAGGATAGATGTCTCATAGAACTGAGAAAAGTGGATATCGGCCTGTGCCTTTGATAAAAAGGGCAGGCAGACCACAAATGCCAATACAAGGCTCTGGCGAAAGTACTGTCTCACGCGTTTAGAATTCATGGCGCTATTATATAAAGAGGTCATCATTGTATTTATTTCAAAATGGTTACATCGCCTTTTATGTGCACATCGTCGCCGGTGTAGCACTCTGCTTCCAGAACATATACATACACATCGGGGCGCGCTTCCTGTCCTTTGTAGGAACCATCCCAGGCGTTACTTGCATCATTCAAACTTATACCCTCACGTTCGAAGATCAGTTCACCCCATCGGTTATATATCCTGAATGTCCTTATTGTCTTCAACCCCGCCCCCCTCGGGTAGAAGACATCATTCTCACCGTCTCCGTTGGGCGTGAAAGCATTGGGTATGAACACCTGGCTATTATCGCAATAGAGGATCACCCTCACTGAGTCGGAAGCACGGCAGCCATGCTCAGAAAGCACGTCCACATAATATGTGGTCATAACACTCATACTCGCCACAGGTGCCGCGCAGTCGGTACAGCTCAATGTCTCGCCCGGCGACCACAGATAAGAAGTGATATTGGTGCCCGTTGCTCTCAGGTTTGCCGTTGTACCCGCCATCACGCGTTGGTTTGGTCCGGCATCCACCGTTGGTAGCGGAAAAATAGTTACCGTCACATATTGCGTATCGGCAATGCAGCCGGCCAGCTTGGCGATCACCGTATACTTAGTCGTATAATGTGGAGTGGCTATAGGATTGTAGATCGTATTATCGTCTAGGCCGGTAGGCGGAAGCCACTGATAAGTAGTACCACCCGTATCGAACAACTGCACCGGTACTCCATCACAAACAGCCGTATCACCCCAAGCCTTGCTCACGGTATGTGTTTTCAGATAAACAGTAACAGAGGCCGTATCTACACAACCGTTAGCATCAGCACCCGTCACAATATAGGTGGTAGGCACCGTTGGCGAAGCATTGGTCGGGTTGCATGCCGTGCAACTTAACGATGCAGGCGGATCCCAGGTGTAGGTCACGGCACCATATCCCGTGAGCGTGGCGGCATCACCGACACATATCACTGTGTCCGGACTTACAGTTACAACAGGTGGCGGCATCACTACAATGTCTTGCGATGCGGTACCGATACAACCCCAACCGGTCGTTACTTTCAATGTGACCGGATAAGTACCAGGAGTATAGATAGTGTGCGTTGGTGACGCAAGTGTACTTGTGGTGCCATCGTAAGTCCAGTCCCATGCAGTAACAGGCGACCAAAGAGTTGTTGATGAATCAATAAAATTGAACGGCAGCCCTATGCATACAGGGTTGGGATCCGTAGTAAACTTAGTGGTGACACCATCCACAAATATGGTATCAAGCCCTATGCTCGATGTCTGGCAACCTGTATTATCACTGAGGATAAGTTTTGGCACATAGGCACCTGGTGTTGTATATATATGCGATATC
>JBIKSN010000152.1:0-7490 GCA_044348585.1 Flavipsychrobacter sp. | reverse complement strand
GAACAGTGCTGATGCTACCCGCTGGTATCTCATCACCAACGCATCGCCGTGGGACAGTTTAAAATTTGACCTGGAAGGTATTAAGGAAGTGCAGCGCAAGTATTTTGGTACATTGTATAACACCTACCAATTCTTTGCATTGTATGCCAACGTTGACGGATTCAGTTTCAGAGAAAAATATGTTCCGGTGAAAGAACGTCCTGAAATTGACCAATGGATCATTTCGTCACTCAATAGCCTGGTGCTAAAAGTAAACGGGTTCCTGAATGACTATGAACCCACACAGGCAGGAAGGGCAATGGAGTTCTTCCTTGACGAACAATTGAGCAACTGGTATGTGCGTTTGTGCCGTCGCCGGTTCTGGAAAGGTGAATATGAACATGATAAGATATGCGCCTATCAGACACTGTATGAATGTCTGGAAACGCTGTCGTTATTAATGGCCCCTATTGCACCATTTTTTGCCGATTGGCTATACCGCAACCTAAACAATGTGACCGGCCGACTGAAAGCGGGAAGTGTACACCTCGCGGACTTCCCTACGGGCGATCAGACACTGATCGACGAGCGTCTGGAAGAGCGGATGCAATTGGCTCAGGATATCTCTTCACTGGTGCTGTCGATAAGGAAAAAGGTCAATATTAAGGTGCGTCAGCCACTGAGCCGTATTCTCGTTCCGGTAAGGAATGCAGAGATGAAGCAGCAGATACAGCTGATAGAAGATATTATTAAGAGTGAGGTCAATATCAAATCAGTTGAATTCCTGACAGAAACTGAAGGATTCATTAGTAAGAAGATCAAGGCGAACTTCAAGGCGTTGGGTACCCGCATGGGTGCGCGTATGAAGAGCGTAGCTGCCGCCATCGGAGCGATGAGCCAGGCGGAGATCAGCCAACTGGAACAAAACAACTCTTTTGTACTGCAAGTGGAGAACGACCCGGTAGAAATAACTACTGCCGAAGTTGACATAATTGCAGAGGATATCCCGGGTTGGTCTGTGGCTAACAAAGATCAAATAACTGTAGCTTTAGATATAACTGTAACCAACGAACTGCTGGAGGAAGGCATAGCCAGAGAGCTGGTGAACCGAGTGCAGAAAGTGCGTAAAGACACCGGTTTGGAGGTAACAGATAAGATAAATTTAGTTATACAGGAACGTGAAGAACTTAAAACTGCAATAATTAATTATAGTAATTATATTTGCGCGGAAATTTTGGCAGACAGGATAGATATAGCAACGGAATTAGATAATGGGACTGAAATAGAGATAAACGATGTAATACTCAAAATACTCATCTCAAAAACCATATAAGTTATGGCTATCAAGAACAAGAAGGCGGCAACGCCTGCAAATAGCTCAAAAAACAAACCAGCCGCTAAAAAAGCTGCTGTTGCAGTGAAAAAAGCTGCCCCTTCCAAGTCGAAGCCCATAACTAAAAAAGCACCCTCGAAACCCGTGGCGAAAAAGAACGTGGTGACTAAACCCGCAGCGAAAAAAGTTGCACCGGCGAAAGCAAAACCGGCCCCGGTAAAAAAGGCAGCATCAAAACCTACGCCGGCGAAGCCACAGTTGAAAAAACCACAGGCTAAAAAGAACGTATCTGCTCCAAAGTCCGATCCAAAGAAAAAATCAGCAACAAATCATAACCAACAGACTGTGAACAAGAAGACAAGCAAGCCTGCAGAAAAGGCGACAAAACCAACTTCCGGTAAGAAACCGGCACCTGCGAAAAAAGCAGAGCCGGCAAAAAAAGCTGTTGCCGTTAAAAAGGCAGCTCCACCAGCTAAGAAAGCAGCTCCTGTAGCTAAGAAAGCAGTTGCTGCTAAACCTGCTCCCGCTGCAAAAAGTGCTCCTAAAGCAGCTCCTGCGAAAAAAACGGCACCTGCTAAAAAAGCAGCTCCGGCACCGGTTGCCAAACCAGCAGCTAAACAAGTAGCTAAACCAGCGGCTAAACCAGTGGCTAAACCAGTGGCCAAAAAAGCTATTCCGGCAAAAGCACTACCAGTGAAACCGGTAGCTCCTACACCAAAGCCAACCGCCACACCGGCTGCGCGCCCCATTGAAAAGAAGCCTACGGTGATCATTGCTCACCGCAAGCTGGAAAATAAATCGAAATTGAAAGAGACGAATGTATCTTCTCCTTCCTATCAGGCAGAAACCTACCGTTCTATCCTTGATGAACCGGAAGTGCCACAGCAAAGCACTGTTTATCGCTATAGCGATGAGGAACTGGCTGAGTTCAAACAGATCATTGTGACCCGTTTGGATGCTGCCCGTAAAGAGTTGCACTATCTGCAAGGCCTCATCACCCGCAAAGACGAAGCGGGTACAGAGGATACAGAAAACCGCTTCATGAATATGGAAGACGGCAGCGGAGCTATGGAGCGCGAACAACTTGCTCAGTTGGCTAGCCGCCAGATCCAGTTCATGAACCATCTGGAGAAAGCACTTGTACGTATCGAGAACAAAACTTATGGCGTTTGCCGCGTGACCGGTAAACTCATTGAAAAGGCTCGCCTTCGTGCGGTGCCTCATGCTACGCTCAGCATTGAAGCGAAAAACATGCTGTCGTCAAAGCACAATTAATCGATCAACAACTACTATCGAAGCCCCGCATAATGATTTATGCGGGGCTTTATTTTTCATAGTACGCCTGGATATCTTCATTGAAAAATGAGAACAAGATCCTATTGTTTGCTTAACGATAGAATAGTCATAACTTAGTGACTTATATATAGAACCATACAATGAAACGTATCTTATCAGCCGCGGCTATAATGTGTTCATTATCAGCTACTCACGCACAAACGGCTCAGGACTATGCCATTCAGCTCAGCGCCACAACTCAAGTGAGCCCACCCTCTATCAATCTGAAATGGCGAAAGATCTCTTACGGCACACCCGTATACAACGTTTTCAAAAAGGCTAAATCAGCAACATCATGGGGCACGGCGGTATCAACAATTACAACCGGAGATACCAGCTATACCGACAATTCAGTGATCGTTGATTCGGCCTATGAATACATGGTAGCTGCATCGGGCACCTCCCTCGCAGCAACACCAACGGGTTACATTTTTGCAGGCATCAAGGCTCCGGCCATACACGTGCGCGGCGCATTGATCATGCTGGTGGACAGTACATTCACTGATTCATGCTCAACCGAACTGGCGCGCCTGTCCAGAGATATCAACGGAGACGGATGGCAGGTGATACGTCACGATCTTTCAAGATCGCTGAAAGACACTGCAATCAAAACCATAATCAGAAACGACTACACAAATATCCCTAATGTAAAAGCCGTGCTTATTGTAGGACACCTTGCCGTACCCTACAGCGGCGAGCTGAACCCGGACGCCCACCCCGACCATCTTGGTGCATGGCCGGCGGATATTTACTATGGTTCCATTACCGGTACATGGACTGATGTTTCAGTCAACAACAGCAGCGCATCAGCACCGGCTAACCGAAACATTCCGGGTGACGGCAAGTGGGACCAATCTTCACTAGGTTCGTACGCCCAATTGCAGGTAAGCCGTATTGATTTCAACAACATGCCGGCATTTTCAGCAACTGAGGTGCAAATGATGCGCCGCTACCTGAACAAAGACCATAGCTATAAAATGGACTCTCTGGCTGTGCGCAAGAAAGCGCTGGTAAGCGACAATTTCGGTGCCTTCAGCGGAGAGGCGTTTGCAGCTAATGCGTGGCGCAACTTCACTCCAATGGTAGGCAGGGACAGCATTTTCAACAAGCCGTTTATATCTACACTGTCTGACACCTCTTACCAATGGGCTTACGGTTGCGGTGGCGGTTCTTATACCAGCGCAGGTGGAATAGGCAACACAGGAAACTTCGCCAGCGCAGGTGCCGTGCATAGCATCTTTACGATAATGTTTGGCAGCTACTTCGGCGACTGGAACACGACCGACAACTTCCTTCGCGCACCGCTGTGCGCAGATACGCCTGCCCTTACCGCTTGCTGGGCAGGGCGCCCCAATTGGTTCCTTCATCACATGACGCTGGGCGAACATATTGGTTATGGAGCACTGCTAACCAACAACAACGGCGGTTCGCTGTACTACCCTGCAAACTATGCAGCCGCCGGTGTACATATCGCCCTGCTCGGTGACCTCTCACTGCGTACCGACTACGTAAAACAGGCATCTAACCTGAACGCGACACCTGTGGCAGGCCACGGCGCCAACCTGACATGGACAGCATCGCCCGACGCCGCGGTGATAGGATACTACCTGTACCGTGCAGATAGCGCATTCGGCTACTGGTCGAAGATATCTCCTTTGGTAACCGGCACATCCTGGAGCGATACAGTGGGCATCAATGGTCTTAAACACTACATGGTGCGCCCGGTGAAACTGCAGTCAACTCCGTCAGGTTCCTACTACAATATGGGTATCGGCATCACTGACACGGCTACAGTTACCTTCCCTGCTATCCCAACATTGGTACCTAACGGGAACACATCGGTAAAAGCTGCGGTATTCCCCAACCCTGTGCGCAACGAACTGAACCTTGTGGTAGACGCTGCAGTGGAAGATAACGCGGACATCTACATCGTGTCCTTAAACGGATCGGTACTATACCCTGCCACCAAACACCTGATGGCAGGACAAAACGTTTTCCAACTGGACGTGAGCACATTACCTGCCGGTATGTACACCGTGTGCATCCGCACACAGACCGGCACAATTGCACAGAAATGGGTGAAATATGAATAATCTCCCATCCAAGCTATATATTCTGACGTAATCCACAGAGCGAAAGACTTATACCGTCTTTCGCTCTTTTTAGTTTGCGGGTTGGCTGTTTAAACGTTACCTTTGCACAATTTGTTTTTTCAAATGAACACTACACACGCACATACTCCCGCCTGGCTGCTTTTGCAGGACGGCACCCGCTTTGCCGGCAAGGCCTTTGGGGCCAAAGGAACCGCCGGTGGCGAGATCTGTTTCAATACCGGCATGACCGGCTACCAGGAGGTCTTTACCGATCCTTCTTACACCGGACAGGTATTGATAATGAACACTGCATACATAGGCAACTATGGCGTGAAAAATGACGATGTAGAAAGCTCATCTGTGAAGATCAGCGGACTGATCTGCAAGAACATTGCCAATCGCTATTCACGTATGGTAGCCGATGACAGCCTTGAAAACTACCTCATCAAAAACAACATCGTTGCCATTTACGACGTGGATACCCGTGCACTGGTACAGCACGTTCGCAGCATGGGCGCTATGAACTGCGTTATTTCTACTGAACACGAGAGTCAGGACGCACTTGAAGCAGCACTGGCAAACGTTCCCGACATGGCCGGTCTTGAGTTGTCTTCTCAGGTCTCTACAAAAGAACCTTACAATGTCGGCGAGCCTACCGCCCCCTACCGTGTAGCGGTTCTGGATTTCGGGGTAAAGATCAATATCCTGCAAAACCTTGCCGTACGTGGAATGTACCTCAAAGTGTTCCCGGCAAAGACACCGATCGAAGAACTGAATGCCTTCCAGCCACATGGCTACTTCATCTCCAACGGTCCCGGCGATCCGGCATCTATGGACTATGCTGTAAAGACTGTCAAGGACATTCTCGCCACCAACAAACCTGTTTTCGGGATATGTCTCGGTCATCAGTTGCTGGCGCTGGCAAATGGTATCCGTACCTTCAAAATGCACCATGGTCACCGCGGGCTTAACCATCCGGTAAAAAACCTGCAGACCAATCTTTCTGAGATCACTACGCAGAACCATGGCTTTGGTGTGGACCCGGAAGCAGTGAAAAATTGTGCCAATGTAACGGTTACACACATTAACCTGAATGACGGATCAATAGAAGGTATAAAAATGAACGACAGACCTGCTTTCTCGGTGCAATACCACCCGGAAGCTACACCAGGCCCGCACGATTCACGCTACTTGTTCGATGACTTCCTGAATCTGATAAAAGCGAATAGCAATAAGTAAAATTTCTCACTGATAGATCAATTAATGCAAGATGAAAAGGCGCCTGACAACGGCGCCTTTTCATCTTGACCGTCGGCCCATCTATAGGCATGCATTAACCTTCCGTTTTTGAAGAGGATTGACTATTTTACACAAAAAAAGCCGGTCTGAGAACAGACCGGCCCATGCACAAAGCATGAAACTAAGAAAACTTTGACCGACTTACGGTCGCCATCGGGATCAGCGTTTTAGTAGCTGATACCGGTGGCTTTCATTTAGTCATTCGACCGGGTGGCAGCAGCGGGATAAAGAAATCCCCTTCCCTTCCTGTCTTCGGTGTACTTCGCCTTTCTAAATACCGGATAAGGCGATTTCCGGCCGGCCTTATAATACCTCAGGTCACCCCAGTTCGTTCCTTTTTCCTTACCCGACTTCACCCGGGAATAGTATCCGTCCGGACCATAATAATAATCGTAGCGTTCCCAATTAAAACTACGTGGACTCATTTCCCATGTCCGGGGTCTGTTCGTTGATTGTCCGCTCACTGAAACAGAAAAAACAACACAAGCGGATATAATACATGTACTGATGAATTTGTTCATAAAAGTTGGTTTTGTGGCTCGCAAGCCGGTTTAAAAAGTGAGTGGTCTTTCCATGACCTGCCTGCACCTTCAAAGCACCATGAAGAAGTGTCATGAAAGCAATGAAACGTACAGACGTAAAAATCCCAACCCGATACCTGTCGGGTCATCGTAATGCTCTGCGGCTACCTATTGGATCAGCACAGGGAAGGTAGCTTCAACATCAGTCTCACCACCCGCTCCGGTAGTGGTAGTTGCGGTCTTATTTGATGGTTCGTGGATCAGATTCACCTGAAGTTTTCCACTACCCGCGGCACCACTGGCAACAGAGATAGTCTGATTGAACGGAAGGTTCTTACCATCCTTGCTACCACCTGAGAACGTAAGGGAACCTGCACCCGTACCAGGGGTAGAAGTGTACAAGAACAAATGCGCATCTTTCTCAGACAGTACTTCCTCTGTGATATTCTCAACAGGGCTGGCTTTTTCGTTCAACACCTCAGCCGTCACAGAATATGTCTGTGCTGCAGATAGTTTTATTGTATCTATCTGCACTGTGCCCGTCGTAGTGCCCCCAAAACCGTTTTCAACTTTGTAGACAAAAGTCTTTGCGAATCCCCCGCTGCCGGTCACATTTAATTTCAGCGTGGTAATAAGTTCCTGCTCATCCGGCTTAGGATCTTCCTTTTTATTGCACGAAGTCATGATCATGCTTGCAACTAGAATTGAGAATACAGATACTAATGCTACTTTTTTCATTGATTGATTTTTTTAAGATTGATTAATAGGAACTCCAATTCGCAGTACGACATTGGTTCCGGGTTGATCTATGAAATAGCGGAATACATCAAGGTAGTCGCGGTACTTCACGTTAAATAAATTGGTTACTGTTGCACTTACCCGGAAAGTCTGTTTTCCGGTCTTGATAACGCACCCTGTACCGGCACCTGC
>JBIKSN010000008.1:0-26877 GCA_044348585.1 Flavipsychrobacter sp. | reverse complement strand
AGCAAGGGCCCCAGTGCCGGTATCTCGCCAATGGGTTTGCTCAGGAAATACACCATTGCCGTTGCCACCGTAAGCACAAAGTAGCCTGCCACCATTCTGCCGGCCCTGATTCGTCTTTTGGGTTGTGTGCTATTGTTGGGCATGGTTGCTGCTGAATGTATGTTGAAGGTACGCAACAACCGTTATTCGGGCAAGTGGATGTTGGGGGGAGGGGAGTCTTCTCCTTTTTTTATTTTTACGTGAGACATTCACACTGGACGAAAGTCTCGCTTCCTCCTTAATCATGCAAGCGTCTCGCTTGCCCACCCAAAAACTTTCTGTGACACTACACAAAACGCACTATCATCGAAGTTCGTTTTGTGTGCATGGTGCCACGTCACAAGAGCTAAAATGCACTAATTTCACAGTCATATACAAATGAAATGAGAATCAAGTTAATGCTAATCGGTGCGTTATTAGTTGGCTGCGGAAAAAAGCCGACTGCAAATTTTTCTTGGACTCCGCAATATCCACGGGCCGGTGAGGAAGTTAAATTCAATAACACATCGGTAGATGCAAAAAAGTACGATTGGAATCTTGGGAACATGAAGATCAGTAGCGAGTCCAACCCGAAGAATATATTTGCAACCTCCGGTAAGTACATTATTGATCTGACTGCACGCAATGGTCTGAAGTCAGACACCAAAACCGTAACCATTACAGTCGCACCATAAAAGAGTCGCGCTGAAGTTATCGATAGTATAGGCCCGCCTGCCTGTCCGAACAACTTTCTATGACACTACACAAAATGCACTATCATAGATTTTTCTTTTGCCCTGCAGTGTAGGTGTTAGTAACTTGAAGTGGAGTTGGAGAAATTGGGGCAGACAGGCACGTATGTCGGTTTTTATTCACTTCTCACACTGAGAAAAAGTGGGAAGCAAATGGGAAGAGGTGCGCAGGTTTTGCGCAGTTTTGGGAAGCAGATTGCGCAGCAACTTCCCACCTTTTTATTGAGTATCA
The DNA here is from genome assembly GCA_044348585.1 of Flavipsychrobacter sp. Lineage (GTDB taxonomy): Bacteria > Bacteroidota > Bacteroidia > Chitinophagales > Chitinophagaceae > Nemorincola. Next base: position 25,875 of record JBIKSN010000008.1, on the reverse strand, counting down.
ATAACTTAGTAAAAAGTGAGAAGAAAATAAAAAATGCGCAGAAAAGCGGGAAGCTGCGTTGCAGATGCAATTACATGGGTAATTGTATCTCGTAGGTCTTGCCGGGTTTCACGGTCAGCTTGCGGTCGCGCAGCCAGGGGTTGTAGATCTTCAGCATTTTATAAGTGGTACCATTGGCCACTGCAAACTCGGTAAGGTTGGTAATAGATTTATCCACCATTACCGTGCGCGCCTTCAGCGGTTTGTACTCGTCTCCTTCTTCTATCATCATTCCATATTTTTTGGCGTTTGATAAAAGGTGTTTCAGTGCCACTATGCGGAACACATAACGGTTGGTCTCCTCGGGGAAGATAAGATCGTAGTAGTTGTTGCTCTGCTGAAACTCGGCCTGCTTGGCAAAACCGGCCATGCCACAGTTGTAAGAAGCCGCCGCTGCAGTCCACGACCCGAATTTGCTGTAGGCTTCCTTGAAGTACTGACAGGCGGCATCGGTGGCCTTCACCACGTTGAATCGTTCATCAACCTCGTCGTTGATCTCAAGGCCATAGCGTGGGCCGGTGTCCTTCATAAACTGCCAGAAGCTGGCAGCACCTACAGAAGACCATGCGTTCTGCTGCAGGGCACTTTCGGCCACGCACACATACTTCAGGTCGGGCGGCACGCCGTTCGCTTTCAGTCGTTCTTCAATAATGGGGAAGTAACGACCGGCCAGTTTCAGAATGTATAACTGGCTGCCGTGCAGGTAGGTGTTCACCAGCAGTTCGCGATCCAGTTTTTCGCGCACTTCCCAGCGGTCCAGCGGCACAGCCTCGCCGCAGAAGTCGATGGAGGACGGCACATGTGGCGCATACCACTTGTAGTGCGGACGACCCTCGGCAGACATCTCCACAGGGGTAGTGGCGGGGTCTATTTTGCGGGATGCGATAGTGGTGATCACTACCGCGCCAATGGCCAGACCCGAGAGGAAGTATGCTGCTGCTTTGGTTGTCGACTTCATATGGATAAAGTTAGCTGAAATGGAGACGGCAAAAAATATATAAATGGCAGGTGCTCCGCGTAGTACACATCTTGTACACATTAGCGCCGGGGCTACCCCTAAAGTCACCCCGGGGCAGGGGTATATTGTGGTTGTGCCTGACTATCTTTAACCCATGTTTAAAAGAAGCGATATCCGTATTCAGAAAGCCATAGCGCTGGCAATGCTGCTGGGCATAGGCACAGGTGCCGTTGCGCAGGATAAAAAGGACGAGAAGAAGAAGTGGGACGTGAACGCGCCCGGCGCTCCGGGCCGCGATGTGTCTTTCACGGTGAATGAAGGAACGTGGATGAACCTGGACCAGTCGCCCGATGGCAAGCAGATCGTGTTCGATCTGCTGGGCGATATCTATATAATGCCGGCAACGGGTGGTACAGCAAAGGTGTTGCGCCAGGGCATGGCCATGGAGCTGCAGCCACGGTTCAGCCCCGATGGTAAGAAGATACTCTTCACATCAGACGCGGGTGGCGGAGACAACATCTGGGTGATGGATGCCGACGGCAGCAATGCCCGTCAGATAACGAAGGAGAACTTCCGCTTGCTGAACAACGCTGTGTGGGTGGACAACAACTACATAGTGGCGCGCAAGCACTTCACATCGGGCAGGTCGCTGGGCGCGGGCGAATTGTGGATGTACCACACTTCGGGCGGTGGCGGTGTGCAGCTCACATCGCGCAAGAACGACCAGCAGGACCTCAACGAGCCTTGTGTGTCGCCCGATGGCAGGTATATCTATTACAGCGAGGATATGTATCCCGGCGGATACTTCCAGTATAACAAAGACCCCAACAACGAGATCTTTGTGATAAAACGCTACGACCGCGAGACGGGTGAGATAGAAACGGTGACCGGCGGACCGGGTGGTGCGGTGCGACCGCAGATATCGCACAGCGGCAAGCTGATGGCATTTGTAAAAAGGGTGCGTACCAAGACGGTGCTGTACCTGCGCAATCTGGAGAACGGAGAAGAGTGGCCGGTATATGACGCGCTAACCAAGGATCAGATGGAAGCATGGACGGTGTTCGGCATATACACAGGTTATGCATGGACGCCCGATGACAAGGCGGTGGTGATATGGACGGGTGGCAAGATCGTGAAGATAGATGTGAACACGCCCAACAAGGCGACCGAAATACCATTTACCTGCAATGTGAAACAACACATGACAGATGTGGTGCGTTTCCCGCAGAACCTGAACGCTGACGAGTTTACGGTGAAGGTGATCCGCCACGCAAAAACATCGCCCGATGGCAAGATGATGGTGTTCAATGCGCTGGGGCATCTGTACAAAAAAGCACTGCCCGATGGCAAGCCCGAGCGCCTGACGACTGCCACCGTGCAGGAGTCGGAACCCGCGTTTGCGCCTGATGGCAAGTCCATAGTATACGTGACCTGGAACGACACACTGACCGGCAGTATATGTCGCTTGTCGCTGGACGGAAAGTCTAAGCCGCAGGTGCTCACCACCACGAAGGGCATTTTCAGAACGCCATCGTTTTCGAGGGATGGTAAGTGGATCGTGTTCAGCCGGGAGGGTAGCAACGGCCAGATGGGCAACTCCTACACTGTGAAGCCGGGCATCTACATAATGCCGGCGGGCGGCGGCAAGGAAGAGTTTGTGACCAATACCGGCGGTGGCGCGGTGTTCAGTGCCGATGGCAGCCGCATCTACTTCCAGGGGGGCAGCGGCAAGCTGGGGCAGTATGAAGAGTCTTTCAGCAGTTGCAAAACCGACGGCAGCGATGAGCGTATGCTGGTAAAGGGCAAGTATGCGAGCCAGTTCACGGTGTCGCCTGATGGCAATTGGGTGGCATTTGTGCACCTGCACAATGTGTATGTGGCGGCATTCCCAAAGACAGGTAAGCCGGTGATGATGGGTGATGATGGTTCTGACATTCCGCTGAAGCGTGTGTCGAAGGATGCTGGCATCAACCTGCATTGGAGCAGCGATAACAAGAAGCTGCACTACACGCTGGGCGACCAATATTATAGCATAGACCTCGCCGACCGTTTTGAGTTTATAGCCGGCAAGCCCGATTCCACATTCAAGCTGCCGGAAGCGGGTATCCCTGTGGGGCTCACTGCAAAGACAGACAAGCCGACCGGTGTGGTAGCATTTACTGATGCCCGCGTCATAACTATGAACGGCGATGAGGTGCTGGAAGGCGCTACAGTGTTGGTGGACGGAAACGTGATAAAGGCAGTGGGCAAGGATGTGACGATACCTGCCGGTGCCAAGCGTATCAATTGCGCGGGCAAGACCATTATGCCGGGCTTTATAGATGCCCATGCACACGCGGGGCATTTCAGGTACGGGCTCACTACCGATAAACACTGGCCCTACTATGCCAACCTGGCCTATGGTGTCACCACCATGCACGACCCATCGGCCAACAGTGAGATGGTGTTTGCGCAGTCGGAGTTGGTGAAGAGTGGCACTATGGTTGGGCCAAGGGTGTTCTCTACAGGTACCATATTGTATGGTGCCGATGGCGACTTCAAGGCTGTTATCAATTCGCTGGAGGATGCCAAGAGCGCACTGCGCCGCACTATGGCCTATGGTGCCTTCAGTGTAAAGAGCTACAACCAGCCGCGCCGCGAACAACGCCAGATGGTGATAGAGGCCGCACGCGAATTGAAAGTAGAGGTGGTGCCTGAAGGTGGTTCGTTCTTTTACCACAACATGAGTATGGTGATGGACGGACACACCACCATTGAGCACAACATACCGGTAGCGCCGTTGTATAATGATGTGATACAGTTCTGGAAGAACGCCAAGACTGCGAATACCCCAACCCTCATTGTGAACTATGGTTCGTTGTGTGGCGAGTACTACTGGTACCAGCATACCAATGTATGGGAGAAGGAAAGGTTGCTGCGATTCACTCCTCGCTCGGTGATAGACACACGTGCACGCCACAGGGTGATGGCACCTGAAGAGGAGTATGAGAACGGGCACATGCTGGTGTCGCGCAGCCTGAAGAAACTGTCTGACGCGGGTGTGGCCATCAACATGGGCGCGCATGGCCAGATACAGGGCATAGGTGCGCACTGGGAGATATGGATGATGGCGCAGGGTGGCATGACCCCGATGGAGGCGTTGCGCACGGCTACCGTCAACCCGGCACGCAGCCTCGGCTTCGACAACTGGATAGGTACGCTGCAGCCCGGCAAGCTGGCCGATCTGCTGGTGATGGACAAGAACCCGCTGGAGGACATCAGGAATACCGAGAGTATAAAGTACACCATGGTGAACGGCCGTTTGTATGATGCCGAGACCATGCACGAGACCGGCAATTACGACAACAAGCACGGTCGCTTCTTCTGGGAGATAGGCAAGAATGCCGACTCGTTCCCATGGCATGAAGAGACCCACTCGCACGGCGATGGCGACTAATGCATTTTGTTGTGTAGCAACATAAAGCAAACAGGCCCGTCGATCACGGGCCTGTTGCTATTTATTGAAGAGTATCTTGAAATAGAAGGATGGTTTGCTCAGTTGCTCGCGCAGGTCCATATCGGTGAACATGCAGCTGATGGTGTCGCGGAGTGATTTGCTTTTGTAGGCCTTGTTCACCACAAAGTTGAAAAGCCACGGATACTTGCACAGGCGCTGCAGGGTAGTGCTGATGCGGAACTCGTCGCCCAGGCGTTTGTACAGTACATCGTCATAGTGCGTCTTGAAGAATGCGGCGGAGCAATCGGCAGCTGGCAGGGCTTCGTTGATGGCCATTGCTGCCAGCATGCCGCTATACAGCGCATTGCCTATCCCTTCGCCGCTGAATGGATCTACAAGGCAGGCGGCATCGCCCACCAGCATAAACCGGTCGCCCGACATGGGGCGGCGCTCGGTTGCCAGTGGCAGACCCCAGCCCTGTATCTTATCGATGAGGGTAGCGTTGGCAAAACGGGGCGCTATGTTCGGGTTGTTGCGGATGGCAGCCAGCATCTGTTCGCGCAGGTTGATCTTCTTGTCGCGTATCACCTCCGACAGGATGCCCACACCCACGTTGGCCCGTCCATGTGGCAGCGGGAATATCCAGAGGTAGCCCGGCAGCATCTCGGGCAGGAAGTGCAGTTCTATGAAGTTGTCGGGGTGCATGCCGCTGATTCCTTCGTAGTAAGCCCGAAGCCCCACTGCATACGAGCGCGGCGATTCTTCGCCGGCCGGCATGAAGTGCTTCCGGGTGATGCCCTTATCGCCATCGGCCCCTACGATCACTGCTGCATTGATGCGGGTCTTGTTGCCCTTTGTGTCAACGATCACCGTAATACCGTCCTTGTGTTGGTCTATTTCGTCGATGGTGGTCTGCTCCATGATGGTGCAATAAGGCGATGCCATCTTTCGGAACAGGAAGTCGTCGAGGTCCAGGCGGGGAACGGTGAAGCCCGGTGCCTTGCTTTCGGGTGTGCGGTTGGGGTTGAAGGGTATATCGAGGTCTCTGCCATTGGGCGCCACGAACTTGATGCCCCATGACGGCAGGAAGTCTTGCGGTTGGCTCAATATCTCGGGTAGCCATTCGGGGTTGGCCCGGTTGATCACCAAGGCTGTTTTACCACTGCAGGCATCGCCGCAAACCTTGTCGCGCGGGAACGTCGCCTTGTCTATAACCACGTGCGGGATACCGAATTTGGTGAGGAAGAATGAAGTTCCTGCTCCTGCCGGTCCGGCGCCTACTATCAGTACTTTGGTCTCGGTGGTTGTCATTACTGTGGCCAAATATAGCGACTGCGGGTAAAATACCGGGGTAAAGGAGGGGTATTTTACCGTTTAACCTACTTATTTGGTTAATGTGTTGTTTTCTATAGTTCTGAATGGTAATATCTTATAGCTGAATTTATATCTTTACCTCTGTTATACTCCTGTTGTCACGATGGTTAGAATGTTGTTCTTTTTGTGCATGGTCCTTTCCATGCCGTGTCTTGCTCAGTTGGAAGGGCGTGCGCTTCTGGATTCTCTGGAGGCCAGGCTGCCGGATGCTAAGGAAGATACCAACAAGATCAAGTTACTCAGTCTTATCTCTACAGGCTACCGTACCATTGATCCGGATGCGGGTATTAAGTATGGTAAACAGCAACTGGAATTGGCCACTGCAATGAACCAGCGCAGAGGTATGGCAGCCGCGTATAATTCAATTGGAGTAAATTATCAATACAAGTCAGACTACACCAAGGCGCTTGAGAACTTCAACAAAGCCCTTGCCATTCTGGTAGACTACCCCACCAGCAATCTGTATGGAAACGTGATCAGTCACCTCGCCGTTCTGTATCAGGAGATGGGAGATCTTGATAAATCTCTGGAATACAATCTTAAGGCGCTGGATATGGACCTGAAGGCTAAAGATTCGGGCAATATTGCGGGCGATTATGGCAATATAGGTATCATATACCTGCTGAAGAAAGACTACCGGAAAGCGTTGGAGTATGATGATAAATCGCTGTACATCTTTGAGCAGCTGAAGGATAATGACGGTATTGCGCGCAATTATGGCAATCAGGGCAATGTGTACAAGGAATACGGTAATTATGTAAAGGCGCTGGAGTATGATATGAAGGCGCTGGACATGTTCTCGAAACTGGGCGACAATGGCGGGGTGGCGATCAATCAGGGTAACATTGGAGGCGTATACATCGCTATTGCGTCAGAGATGGATTCTACCAGGATACCCGGCCATGTACTGCCGCCCGGGAGCAGGGGGGAGTTTCTGGCGAAGGCGGTCAGTTACCTGAAACAGTCTATAGAACTGAGCAAGAAGATCGGGCAGTTGGACAACCTGATCGAGTTCAGCCTTGGCTTGCACGATGCTTATAAAATGATGGGCGATCATGCAGGCGCGCTGGAGAGTTACAAGGAGCATGTGCTGTACCGCGATTCGGTGTATTCGCAGGAGAACCGATTGAAAATGGCGGCGCTGGAAACAGAGCGCGAGTTGCTGCTGAAAGACAAACAGATACAGATAGAGAAACTGGAAGTAGCGCAAAAGAGGAATGAAAGGATCATACTGATCATCGCTATTATTCTTCTTCTGGTGGTAATAGTGGTGGTGGTGCGCAAGTTTCAGGCGCAGACGCGATATGCACGCGAATTGTCTGCAGAGAAGGCCAAACACCTGGCTCGCATTGAGCGCCAGAAGCTGGTGATGGGCGACATAGCGCACCGTCATTCGCATGATGTGAGTGGACATGTGGCCACAATACTGGGCCTTGTTGAAGTGTTTAACGCTGAGGATTACACTGACCCTGATAATAAGACCGTGCTGGACGGCATAGGCGAAACAGCAGCCCGGCTCGACCTGATCGTGAAGGACATGATCATGAAAGAGAATCAGCTGAACAGCGAAAAGAAGTAATTCCGTTTAGTGTATGTTCCTTGCGTCCAGTGCCCGGCGGTACGCATTGGCATTGTTGATCTGCTCGTTATAATTGCTGGCAAATGCTGAATAACCACTGAAGTCGGGTTTGGCGCAGAAGTACATGTAGGTAGTGCGCGGCGCATCCAACACAGCAATTATGGTAGATGGTGATGGCGTGCAGATCGGGCCAGGAGGCAGCCCCGGATACATATAAGTGTTGTAGGGCGAGTTGTATTGCAGCATGGCAGAAGTGACACGCTTGATGGCGAAGTCGCCAATCGCAAATTTTACAGTAGGGTCGGCCTGAAGTGGCATACCCACGCGGATACGGTTGAGATAAACGCTGGCGATCTTGGGTTTGTCGCTGCTCATGTTGGTCTCTTCCTCCACAATTGAGGCTATGACAGATATTTGCACCTGCGTGAGGCCGCGGGCAGCTGCTTTTCGTGTGCGGGTCTTGTTCCAGAAGCGGGAGTAGTTCTTGCTTATCTTTTTGATGACCTTGTCGGCGTCAGAGTTCCAGTAGAACTCGTAGGTGTCGGGCAGGATGAGTGCCATTGACGTTTGCGGTGTTACCCCGAATTCGGAGAGGTAAACGGAGTCGCCCATCAGGCGCATAATTTCAAAAGAGTCGGCTTCTACATTGGTGGCCACAAGGCGTGCGAAGTCTTGTTTGGTGCGCAGTTTGTTGATGACCAGTTTTACGGGTTCCTGACTGCCGGAGCGGAGCATGCGCACAATGTTGAAGTTGCTCATGCGTTTCTTGATCCTGTATCGGCCGGGGTGGATATTGTCCTGCAATTTCAGGGCCTTTGCCACCAGTTTGAAACCGTTCATGTCAGAGACGATGTGGCTCTCCTCCAGGGTTTCGATCACCTGGTCGTAGGTGGTTCCGGTGCGTATATAGAGATATTCATCTTGCGTAAACGCACCGGTATTGGGGCCGAAAAGCACATAGAAGCCGAAGATTGAGATGCCTGCTATTATCAGCAGCATGATCAGCGTCCAACGCGTGTGTTTTTTCTTTTTTGCCGAGGTCATGATGCTAAATTAATCGAAATGTTTGAATAGGGTGTTTTTGCGCTGATGGGTATCAGTGCGGTGTTGGGTAGTATGGCCTATATTTGCGCGGCAAAGAAATAGGTAGATGAAAAGATTTTTATACATGATGGCTCCGTTGGCGATGGCATGTATGTTTATGGCGGGTGCGGCCGAAGGTCAGACAAAGGGGAAAAAGAAGCGGGTAGGGGCCATCTATGCCAGTTGGGGTTATAATACCGAGTGGTACACCAGGTCTACAATAAAGGTGAAACAGCCATCACTGGGCAACGACTATCAGATGGTGAAGGTGAAAGCACAGGACCACCGCGGGTGGGATGAAGGTATTTTCAATATGGCGCTGACCATACCTCAATACAATTACCGTCTTGGCTATTATTTCAATGATAAACAGGATCTGGCATTTGAGATCAACTTTGATCATACCAAGTATATTGTAACCGATAACCAGAACATTCACATAAAGGGTACAATGGGCAATGCGCCGGTTGACAAACATGTGCTGTTCGCTCAGTCGTTGGGGTCATATTATTTTCTGAATAATGGTGCCAATTTCCTGTTGTTCAACCTTGTGAAGCGCGTGGGGCTTTACCGCACTGCCGATCGTAATCTGCAAGTGGACCTTACCGGTAAAGCAGGTATCGGTCCGCTGATACCGCACGTGCAAAACAGCTTGTTTGGAAAGGCCAATGATCTGGGCTTCCAGATTGGCGGATGGAATACCGGTGTGGAAACGGCTTTGAGGGTGACCGCAATGAAGTATGCTTTTGTTGAGTTTTCCCAAAAGGTGGATTATGCCCGATACAGCAATCTGAAGGTGTATGAAGGCCGGGCAAGACAGGCATTCGGGACTTATGAGCTCATATTGACCGCCGGGGTAATACTGCCAACAACCAAGAATAATCCATTGTTCACTCCGGCACCGGTACCTGCACCTGTTGAAAAAACTGCGGAAAACTAAGGCGTTGTCCCTTTTTATTTCTGCTATTAAGATGTAAATTGCACCGCAAAACCAACCAAAATGACACAAATGTTCCTTGGCGCTTTCTACGATACAGTTAACCTCAGCGTAGGCCCAACACTTACTTATACCTTTTTCTTCCTTCTGGCTATCGAGTTTCTGTACGTAAGTTTCAAGTACACAGGTAACTCTGACGATTCAGAAAAATAATTGCGCCTGTGTCTGACAAGCCATTGAATATTGCCGACATCCGTATGGATTATATGCTTGCAGCCCTCGATGAGGAAACTGCAGGTACCGATCCGATAGCGTTTTTCAGCAAATGGTTCAAGGAGGCAGAGTCGGCCAGGATAACAGAGATCAACGCGATGACACTGGCCACTGCCGATGCGCAGAACAGGCCTCATGCACGTATCGTTCTTTTGAAAGGCCTCGACGACCGGGGCTTTGTTTTTTTTACCAACTACGACAGTGCCAAGGGGCGGCATATAGCTGAGAACCCCAACGTGTCCCTTCTCTTTTTCTGGAAGGAACTGGAACGACAGGTGCGCATAGACGGCCGCATAGAAAAGGTGCCTGCCGAAGAGAGTGATATTTACTTTCACTCGCGCCCCGAGGGCAGCAGGCTGGGGGCATGGGCATCGCCTCAAAGCAGGGAGATACCTCACCGCAATATTCTTGAGTTGAACTACGCCAAGTATGAAGCGGAATTTTCCGGCATATCGATCCCGCGTCCTGAACATTGGGGTGGATATATTGTGATACCCGAGAGGATAGAATTCTGGCAGGGGCGCAGCAGCCGCATGCACGACCGCATTCTGTTCAAAAGGCACGGAGCCGCCTGGAACAGGTCGCGCCTTGCTCCGTAACTCCTTTTACATTTCCATTATTTTTTATCACTCGTGGCATTGCTGCGTGTTGCGCTTATTCCAGTCTGTATACCGGATACCTCAGGTATTCCTGCTCGAAGTAGGGTGAGTTTCGGTACACGAAATCGAGTTGGGCACTGCCGTCTTTGGCAAATTCAGGGTCTGCTTTTCTTTTCTCTTCCAGCCTGGCTTTCAGTGCAGGGTCTTTCTTAAGTATGTCAGCTGCAAGGTCTTCAAATACATAGGCACTGTAACCCTCTTTCTGTTGAAGGATGCCATCGAAGTAGTTCCACGCAAAGAATGCATCGGGTGCGGTAGGCTCCAAAGTCTCGATGATGTAGCGTTTGGCGGGTTGTGCCAGCCACACAATGTAGTCGCCCTGCGTCACCAGGATTTTGGTTTTATATGGCGTTGCCTTTACATTGTAGTGCAGGTAGTGGCGCTCGTAGGGGCGTTTTACAGTCTCATAATTGTCTATGTGGTAGGCGGTGACCTCCATGGTGCTGTCATAGTTTACGCGTTGCATCTTCACGCCATTGGCGCGCAGGCAGATGATGACCGGTGTCCATGCCTTGGGGATGATGTATGCTTTGGGCGCTGTAACCGACTGTGTGGGCACGTAGTGGTTGTAGAATGGTATGCGACGAACAAAGGGTTTGTTGCGGTCGTAATACAGGCGGGGCAGGCCACTTACCTCACTTGGTTTGTAGCCCGATTCGTAGCCATGGAAAGTGACCGTATCGGTCTGTGTGGTGTCTACTTTCCATTCCAGTGCAAATTCCTTTTGCGTCATCAGGTTTTTGCGGTCTGTAGCGCGCACCTTTTTGATGGTTGCAATATTCTCGCTGCCCAGTTTAATGATGCACTTCATCAGGTCGTAGGTGGCTTTTACTCGTTCGTTGAAAGGTTTGAGCATGTGCGCCTCGGGCACATAGGCTATCGTTTGGAATAGTGCCGCATAGCCACTCAGGAAACGTGGCGACTCGTGAAATTCGTGCCATCCTTTTTCGGCAGAGTTATTGAAGTCATTGACATAGGGTACCAGGTTGTATCCCATTTTCTTCATTTCGCCGTATATAGCCGGAGTGAACGTTTTGTACATGTAGTTGCCGGTCTCGCCACCCAGTTTATCGTGTTGTGTGGCCAGCAGGGTCATTGTGTGCTGGTAGTCGGCACCGTCGCTCACGTGATTATCCAGAAGAATATCGGGGTTCATGCGCGTAAATAGGTCGCACAACCCCAGCGTTTCAGCAGCATCGCATTTAATGAAGTCGCGGTTGAGGTCAAGGTTGCGTGCATTCCCGCGGAAGCCATAACTCTCGGGGCCGTTCTGGTTGGCACGGCTGGTGCTGTTGCGGTTCAGCATACCGCCGATGTTGAAAATAGGGACAACCACCAACACTACATTGTCGGGCACTTTTATCTTTCCGGTGGCGGCATCGCGCAGCAACATCATAGAGGCGTCTATGCCATCGGGCTCGCCGGCATGTATGCCGTTGTTGATCATTATGACCAGCTTGCCGCTGTTTCTGATGTCTTCTTTCTCAAATTTTCCGTCATTGGTGAAGGCAATATACCGCAACGGAAAGCCATTGTCGGCCGGCCCCATTTCTCCAATACTTATAGTGCCGAACATGCCGCCCAGTCGTTTGTAGAACTCGGTCATTTCGGTATAGGTAGCTGTTTGTTTGCCGTTCGAGCGTTCGAACGGGGTGATCAGCAGTGTATCGGCACCGGCGGCCAGAGCAGACTTGGAAATTGCAACAACAGACAGCAGAGAGATCAGGAACCTTTTCATCGGGCGTAAAGATAACAATAGGCGCGTAACGGTAGGGCAAAAGGCGTATTGGGGATGGTGGAAACATGTTATAATTGACAAAAAGTTATCTTTTTGCAATTCGGGCTATCCTGCTACATTCGCAGGCCAAAACAGAGAAGTGATGACCAGTTATGCACAGAGCGTGGCCGCGAGGCTGAACCTAAGAACGAATGATGTGACGGCGGTGCTGGAACTGCTTGCCGAAGGCGCAACCATTCCATTCATTGCCCGATACAGGAAGGATAAGACAGGAGCGCTTGATGAGGTGCAGATCCAGAATATACAGGATGAGGCGGCCCGCCAGCAGGAGTTTGCTGAGCGAAAGGCGTTTATAGAAAAGACCATCACCGAGCAGGGTAAAATGACCGAAGAGTTGCAGGCCAAGATCAATGCGGCTACAACAGTTGCGGAACTGGAAGATCTGTATCTGCCCTACAAACCCAAGCGCAAAACAAAGGCGCAGACGGCCCGTGAGAACGGACTGGAACCATTGGCAACAATGCTGTTGGCACAGGGCAATATCCATCCGCTTACAGAAGCAGCAGCTTTCCTTAATGAACAGGTGAAGACGCCGGAGGAGGCCCTACAGGGCGCCCGCGACATCATTGCAGAAATGGTGAACGAGGACGCACGCGTGCGTGCAGGTATGAGGCGACTGTTTGAAGAAAAAGCAGCGGTGCAAAGCAAGGTGCTGGCCGACAAAGAAACGGAGGGCGTTAAGTACAAAGACTATTTCGATTTTTCTGAGCCGGTGTCCAAGATACCATCGCATCGTATGCTGGCCATCATGCGCGGGTTTATGGAGGGTGTGTTGCGTCTGACCATCGCACCAAGCGAGGAAGAAGCGCTGATGCTGATCGAAGAAGTATTCCTGAAAAGCAGCAACGAGGCAGGCGAACAAGTGAAGAAGGCCATACGCGATTCGTACAGGCGTCTGCTGCAGGTGAGTCTGGAGAGCGAGTTCCGCATGGCGCTGAAAGTAAAGGCCGATGAGGAGGCTATCAATGTATTTGCCGAGAACTTGCGCCAGTTGTTGTTGAGTTCTCCGCTTGGCAGTAAGAAGTTGCTGGCTATAGATCCCGGTTACCGTACAGGTTGTAAGGTGGTGTGCCTTGATGAAAAAGGAACACTGCTGAAGACCGACCTTTTCTACATACACGAGCCGGGCAGGCTGGCTGATGCAGAACACAGGGTGCGCGGGCTGGTGCAGAAGTATGAAACACAGGCCATAGCCATAGGCGATGGCACTGCGGGGCGAGAGACGGAGCAGTTCATCAAGAAGTTGAATCTGGGTCTGCCTGTATTTCTGGTAAACGAAGACGGAGCATCTATCTACTCGGCATCGGAAATAGCGCGAGAGGAGTTTCCCGATCAGGATATCACTGTGCGTGGTGCGGCCAGTATAGGCCGCAGGCTGATGGATCCGCTGGCAGAGCTGGTAAAGATAGACCCGAAGAGCATTGGGGTGGGGCAGTACCAGCACGATGTGAATCAGGTGCGCCTGAAAGAAAGGCTGGACCAAACAGTAGTGAGCTGTGTGAATGCCGTGGGGGTGAACCTGAATACTGCCAGCAAGCACTTGCTTGCCTACGTAAGCGGCATTGGCCCTACCATTGCAGGGAATATAGTTGCCTATCGTGGCGAGATAGGTCGGTTCACGTCACGCAATCAGTTGCTGAAGGTGCCGCGCCTCGGTGCCAAGGCATACGAGCAGTGTGCCGGCTTCCTGCGCATAAAGGACGGGGAAGACCCGCTGGATGCCAGCGCGGTGCACCCCGAGGCTTATGGTATTGTGAGCAAGATGGCTGCCGACCTGGGTGTGAAAGTAAAAGAACTGGTAGGCAACGATACGCTTATCAAGCAGATAGATGTGCGCAAGTACATATCGGACGCTACAGGTATGCACACCTTGCAGGACATCCTGAACGAATTGAAGAAGCCGGGGCTTGATCCGCGCAGCGAGGTGCGTCAGTTCGAGTTTGCAAATATCTATAGCATTGATGATGTGCATGTAGGCATGATAGTGCCGGGTATTGTTACCAATCTTACCCGTTTCGGCGCGTTTGTGGATATAGGGGTGAAGCAGGATGGACTGGTACACGTGTCTGAGATAGCACACAAGTACATTACCGACCCCGGCGAGGCATTGAAGCTGAATCAGGAAGTGATGGTGAAGGTGCTGGAAGTGGAGGTGGCCCGCAAGCGTATTGCGCTCTCCATAAAACAGACGCAGGATCCGCCGGCGCAGCGGCAAGGGAAGCCCGCAGCAGGCAGGCGTGACAATACAAAGCCGGCACCGAAGGATGCGCCGGTGAGCATGAATGACGCACTGAGCGCGCTGAAAAACAAGTTTGGCCGTTAGGTTCGGTAAGTAATAATTATTATAAAGAAGCGTTATGTTGTTGTTGCCTTCACGGAGCAACGGTATAACGTCATGAATTTGTACACACGCTGTCTTTTGTGCCTTTCGGCTGTTTGTGGCACCGTTGCTGCTTCAGGTCAGGAAATTCCATTCAAGCAGTTCACTGCAACACCGCTGCTGCTCAATCCCGCATTCACCGGATTTTTTGACGGGAATATGCGCGCCAATCTCATTTACAGAAACGTATGGACCGCGGCTAATGTGCCGATCTCAAGCATACATGGATCGGCCGATGCACCGGTATACACCGATAAAAAGGGCAACTACTTTGGTGCAGGGGGCGCTTTTGCCGAGACTAAGTCAGGTGATGACAGTTGGAGGATCGTGAGCGGGCAGGTTTCTGCGTCTTATCACAAGAGGTTCGGTTCTGATAGTGACCGACTGAAGGGTAAGGGCAGTGATCTTGCGGTAGGTGTTCAGGGTGGATATGCACAGCATGATGTAGGTCTTTTGTCTTCTTCTTTTGTTTCTCCGACTCGTCCATTGGTCCCCGGATCAAGTGTGCCCTACTCAGTGAGTATGTATTCCGTAAACGCCGGTGTCACCTATTCAAGGTCTGTAAATAAGCATATTGGCTATCAGGTAGGGTTCAGTGTCACTGATCTGACCGGATCGCAAGATGCTTTCCTTGAAAGGCAAAAATCGATGGTGGGTCTAAGCCGGAAATATTTACTTACCGCAGGCTGCCATATAGCCGCAGGGGCGCATTTGCAGCTAAGGCCGGCGTTTATTTATACAAGGCGAGAGGTAACTGGGTTTAATGAGTATTACGTTCGCTATTTGGCGGGAAACGAATTCCTGTACAATCTGGGGGCGCAAACTGCTCTTTTTTGCGGATTCTGGTACAGCTGGGAAGATATTATGACAATAAATGCGGGATTAAGAACCCGTGGTTTCCGTGTAGGAGTGGGTTACGATTACACTGTGTCTTCACTCAATACAGCGGGTAACGGTACGGGCGGTTTTGAGGTGGCGCTTACGTATATCAATCCGTCGGCCAGAGCCGTGCGGAGGTATGTGCCGTGTGCCCGTTTTTGATGAATTAACAAGTGATGGTCGTTATATTTGCTAATATAGCAACTTATGTCCGATCACATACCTATACTACGGAAACTGGTACACTCGTTCGGGGAGGTAGATGATGTAGCCTTTGATGCGTTTGCCGCACCATGGACGGAGGTGAAAATAAAGCGCAAGGAGATCATCACCCGTCAGGGCGACACAGAGAAATATCTTTATCTGGTGCTGGACGGAGTGCAAAGGGCCTGCGTGACGCATGATGATAAGGAGGTGACACTGGTGTTTTCTTATGCCGGGTCTTTCTCGGGTGTCATAGATAGTTTCTTTTTGCAACAGCCGTCCGCCTTCGATCTGGAGGCACTCACAGCGAGCCGGTGCCTGCGCATCCATTATAGCGACATGGCCGTGCTGATGCGCGAGCACCGCAGTATAGAAACGTGGGTGAGACTGGCGCTCACGCGGGTGCTGGCCGATACGCTGCAGCGGCACATCGAGATATTGTCTTACTCTGCAGAGGAGAAATTCACCACATTGCTGCGCCGCAGTCCGCATGTGCTGAATCTGGTGCCGCATAAGTACCTGGCGTCCTATATAGGCGTGGACCCTACCAATTTCAGCAAGTTGCTGGGAAAGGTCAGGCTCTGATAAATCTTGGTATACACCAAGATTTCGGTGGGGGTACCTGCTTAGTTTTGCCCCAAATTCAGGCTATGGCACGCACATTCGATTCTCTGCAACTTATTGACAGTCTTAGTGCTGAAGTGACTACTATTGTACAGCGGATCACCGAGCTGAGCACGCTGAGCAACGCGCAACTGAACAAACAACCCGCGCCCGGAAAGTGGAGTGTAGCGCAGATAGTGGAGCACCTCAATACCTACGATCGTTATTATATCCCCAATGCATCGCAGTTGGTGAGCAAGGCTACGCGAGCCAATGGTACAATCTCTTTCAAGCCCGGATGGCTGGGTGAGTACTTCGTAAATTCCATGTATTCGCAGGTGAAGTCCACAGGTGCGGTCACTAACAAGATGAGCGCTATGAAGGGGCATATCCCTACGGAGACACTTGACGCTGCAAAAGTGCTGAATGAGTTTCTGGCCGATCAGCGTAAACTGTTGGAGTTGCTGGAACAGATGAAACGGATAGATATGGCATCAGTGCGCATACCCATCACTATTTCAAGGTTCATTACCATAAAGCTGGGCGATGCTATCCGTTTTCTGGTGGCACATGAGGTACGCCACTTTAGTCAGATAGAACGAACATTGGAAGCGATCAGTAGCTGATCTCTTAAAAGAATACCGCCATTTCCTGCTGATACTTGCGTGCCTCGGCATTTGCTTTTTCTGCAAAGTCGGTGCCGCTACCTGCATAAATAATGCCGCGCGATACGTTGATGAGCAGGCCCGCGTCTTTGTTGAAGGCATTGCTGCACACAGTATGTACATCACCACCTTGTGCGCCCACACCCGGAACGAGGAAGAAGTGGTCGGGTAACAGTGCGCGCACCTCCTGCAGTTGCTCTTTGCGGGTGGCGCCTATGACAAACATGATATTTTCGGGAGTGCCCCATGAGGCTACTGTTTTGAGCACTTTGCGGTACAATTGTTCGTCTCCGCACTGTTGCAGCTGAAAGTCGGCACTGCCTGCATTGGAGGTAAGTCCCAGTACAATGCTCCATTTGCCTTCAAACTGTAGGAACGGCTTCACACTGTCGGCACCCATGTAGGGCGCAACTGTAACGCTGTCGTAAGGATAGGTATGGAAAAACGTGCGGGCATACTGTTCTGAGGTATTACCTATATCGCCGCGTTTGGCATCGGCAATTGTGAAAATTCCCTTGGGGATGTAGTTGAGCGTGCGCTCCATGGTCTGCCAGCCCTTTATACCCTGAGCTTCATAGAATGCTGTATTGATCTTGTAGGCAACAGTATAGTCTTTTGTGGCATCGATGATGGCCTTGTTGAATGCGAATGCCGGGTCTTCTTCCTGCAGCAGGTGTTCCGGGATCTTGGAAAGGTCGGTGTCGAGACCTACACACAGCACAGACTTTTTTTCAAATATTGTTGCTACAAGTTGTTCGCGATTCATGGCGCAAAGGTAATGAACGCAACGATTTGGCGGGTGCCAAAGCAGTAAAGGAAATAAAGTAAAAAGGGGAATGCAGGGTAGTCTATTTCTTGTTTTTCTGCCTTTCCAGCAGTTCGCGGGCGGGGAGCCATTTTATCTGGCCATTTTCAGAAATTACAGCCATCTCATTATTGGCTGCTTTTTTCTCATAAAGCTTACGGATAGCCAGTTTAAGGCCTTCGGCTATTTTATCCAACAATTCAGCGTTTTCCTGATTTGTATTCGTATAAGCGTATTAATGATGGTCCAAATCTCGTTATTTTCTACGGTAATATCAACCAATGTGATCAGTTGGCCGGGTTTCATCAGTTCTTTAGGGTGTAGTTGGCAGGGATAGTCAGCGGGAATTCGAGTGTTTTATCGAACTCGGTGTTCTGCAGCTCCATGTCTATGGTGTACGTCTTCACTCCGTTCTGCAGATGCACCGTGCGACCGGTAGATACTTTGCGCTCAGAGATCGTTTCGTAGTTGCGGTAGTCGATAAGAGCGGTAGGACCATTGGCGGTTTTGGTGCGCAGATTGGTCATGGCCATGGTGCTGTCCGACTTCAGGTAGCTGAGGTCCTGCAAATAGGTTTCGTCTTCAGTATGTAATTGCCATGAAGAATCTTTCGCCTCGGCGGTGGTGAGACGGCCATCGGCAAGCGGATCGCCCACAAAAAGGTTCTGCAGCTGCGAGAACTTAACAGGCACAGGCAGTATGCGGGCCACATCATTCAGCGATATCAGTGTCTTCTCTTTGTCTTTGTAGTTTACCATGAAGAAGCTGTCGCGGGTCACCACCATGCGTGCCACAGGATACAGGCCACCCAGTGCAGTTATGTGCACCCATACAATGCTGTCTTTTGCAATGCGGAAATTGGCTGAAAAGTCGGCAGTGCCATCAGGTCCTTCGAAGCTCACTTTTGCCTTACCGGAAAATGTCTTGTAGGGGATGCGTTTGTTCCACAGAGGCATCAACTGATCGGTAAGCGGGGTAGGCGCAGGAGTAGCAACTGGAGCGCCTGTAACCACAGGTGCAGGTGCTTTGGCGCCTGTATCAGTCTTTGCAACGACAGCAGTTTCCTGCTTGCCGTTTTTCTTTTTGCTAAATAGTTTTGAAGAGCATGACGACAATAAAAACGGCATCGCCAGCAACATGCTGTATCGGGTAAGGTTATTCATAGAGCTTTCCTTCGCTGATCTTTTTGTCCAGGTTTTTATCGTCACTGCCTTTTTCTTTTGCTTTTTTCCACGCGTCTACTGCGCCTTGTTTGTCGTTCTGTTTGAAAAGAATGTCGCCGAGATGGTCCCACAGAGTAGCGCTTCCGTCCGGTACAACGGTCAGTGCCTTCATAATGTATGTTTTCGCTTTTTCATAATCGCCTTTTTTGTACCAGATCCACGCATAGGTGTCAAGGAAGTTTACTTCGTTGGCGCGAAGGTCGAGCGATCTTTTCGACATCTTTTCCGCGTCGTCCAGCCGCACACCGCGTTCAGAAAGGTAGTAGGCGTAGTTGTTCAGTACAGTAGCGTTGTTGGGATCGAGACCCAGTGCTTTATCAAATGTCTCGTCAGACTGAGGGAATTGTTTGTTGTTGTAATAAACGTCAGCAAGCGTACTGTACATCTGTGCCAGCACCTCCTTGTCGGCTTCAGGCTGCAGGTCTATGGCGCGATTGATGGCCTTGATGGCAGAAGGAAAGTTGCCCTTATTCAGGTATCCTATACCATTGTAGAAATGCGCGATAGACTGACTTGGGAACAGTTTAATGGCGCGCTCGCTGGTCTTTATCAGAGAGTCGGCATATTTCTTCTCTTGATAATTTCCCAGCAACCTTGCCCACACCGAGAAGTTGGAAGGCTTCAACGCCAGAGAACGCTTATACATAACAATGGCACTGTCGGTTAGATTACTCCCTTCCAGTGCCTCGCCATAATATTCCAGTATCTGAGCGTCGGCTGGACCTTGTTCTGCCAGCTTGGCTATGAGCGGCAATGCCTCAGCCAGTGCTGTTGTTTCATCGGGCATGGTCTGTATGTATGCCTTCAGCAGTTCCAGCTGCAGCTCAGTTTCCATGCCGGTGTTGGTGATGGCTTGTTTTACATACGACTTATAACGGGCTGTATCGCCCTTGCGCAGATAGTGACCGGCAAGACCCAATTGCACCGCCGGGTCGTTAGGCAGTTTTTTCAAGGCACCTTCAAAAACGGCTGCTGCTTTTTCGGGCTGGTTGTTGTTGTCATACAGTTCGCCCATCAGCTTGTAGTACTTGCCGTTGCGCGGATCGCTATCTATCATTTGCTGCACCACCGCCGCCGCTTTCGCAACATCGTTCATGTTCAGGTATAGCTGCATCTTATGGGCCAGCAGGTCTTCATCGTCAATATTGCGCACCAGTGCGATGTCAAGGTATTTGATGGCGTCCTGGTTTTTGCCTGCTCTTTCAAAGTACTCGGCCGCACGAACAGGATACTCCTCGTCGCGCTTTTCCATTTCGGTCAGTTCCGAATAGACATTGGCAGCGTCTATGTACTTTCCAAGACCTACCAATACCTGCGCATACGCCTCTTTATACCATTTGTTGGTGGCATCCAGCGACATCGCTTTTCTGATGCTGCCAAGTGCCAGTTCGCTCTTCTTTTGGTCGGTATAGATCTTCGCCAGCTCAAAATGCGCAGCGGCAACTTCGGGTCGTTTAGCAATGTACTGTTTCAGCAATGTTTCCTGTTGCTTCTCGTCGGCGTGTAATTTAGCTTTCAAGGCCTCGAAAAACAGTTCGTCTGTCTGCGCCTTGCGCCCCTCTATGGTCTCTGCTATGTCTTCTTCTTTCTGCGCACTGTCGGCCGTGGGAGCACCCTGTGCAGGCGACACTCCCGGAGTTATCTTTATGCTCTGGGCATGCAATGGCGCGCCGGCCGTCGCTAGTCCGCTTATCAGGGCAATAAAATAGGTGCGTAGTCTCATATATGCGTAGAGAAGTCGCCGATGCTCAATTCGACAGATTTCTCTATGTAAGTTACACTTTTACCAAACATAGAGTTGTCGATACAAGCATTTTTAACAACACTGTCAGACTGGATGATGCTGTTGCTGATTCGGGAATCATCCACAGAAACACCCTTTTCCAGCGACACAAACGGGCCTATCACAGAGTTGGTCACGGTAACGCCCTTGCCTATATAACAAGGCGGTATGATCACCGAGTTTGTAACTACGGCAGACGGGTCAACGAGTTGTTCCTTGTTCTGCTTGATATCGAGGATGCGGCCGTTGGTATATACAGTAGCGTCTTTATTACCGCAATCCAGCCATTCTTCCACCTGTCCGGTATAGAATTTCACGTCGTTACGAAGCATATGCTCCATAGCATCGGTGAGCTGGTATTCGCCCTTTAGTTTGATGTCGTTGTCTATGAGGCGCTGCAGTTCTTTTTTCAGACGTTCGCCGTCGCGGAAATAATACACCCCTATGATGGCGAGGTCCGACACGAATTCCTTGGGTTTTTCTACGAAAGCCTCTATCTCACCGGCATCATTCATTTTTACCACACCAAAAGCTGTGGGGTCTTCCACCTTCTGCGTCCATACAATCGCATCTTTGTGGGTGTCTATACTGAATGTTGCCTTGAATAGTGTATCAGCAAAGGCGATGAAGACATTGCCCGAAAGGGTATCAGCAGCGCACAAAATAGCATGCGCGGTGCCCAGTGGTGTTTCCTGGTAGCAGATCTTGCCCTTGGCACCCAACGTTTCCGCTACTGAGCACAGATGGTCTTCCACTTCCTTGCCGAAAGCAGGGCTGATAACAAAAGCGATCTCCTCTACTTTTTCGTTGCTGGTAGCCACGATGTCCTCAACAAGGCGCTGCACAATCGGCTTTCCGGCTACAGGTAGCAGGGGTTTTGCTGTGGTGAGGGTGTGAGGCCTCATCCGCTTTCCCATTCCTGCCATTGGTATAATGATGTTCATTAGTTTCGTTGTTTAAATGTATCAGTGTGAAAGTTCAGTTGATCAATATGATAGGTCTTATTTGGTTCCCGAATGTCCGAAACCTCCTGCTCCGCGGGCTGTCTCGTCAAGGCTTTCGGTAGGCGCCCATTCCACTACTTCGTATGCGGCAACTATCATCTGTGCAATGCGTTCTCCGTCTTCAATGGTCTGTGCCTCGCCCGACAGGTTGATGATACCGACCATTATCTCGCCACGGTAGTCGCTGTCTATCGTGCCCGGTGAATTAATGACAGTGAGACCACGCTTGATGGCGAGGCCGCTGCGAGGCCGTATCTGCGCTTCGTAGCCTACCGGCAATGCCATGTACAATCCTGTAGGGATGACGCGACGTTCCAGCGGTTGTAACGTAACAGCCTCCTGCAGCCATGCGCGAAGGTCCATACCACTGCTACCGGATGTTTGGTAGACAGGTAATGCATGTGGCGATTTATTGATGATCTGTACCTGTATCATAGGAGTGTGCAAAGGTAGTACCTGTCACCTGTAATGCGAAACTACAGCGCATAACACGGCCAAATACTGCAAAAGATGTGAAAAAATAGGCTAATGAACCGTCACCAGTCGCGGTTGCGGTGTTTGTGGTAAGAGCGGTAGTGTTTTTTATTCACGTAGTGGCTCTTGTGGTGGTAGCGTTGCCAGGTACCCATGAAACAACTGCTGAGGTTGGTCATCAAAAAGAGTAAAATAAGTACCCTCAATATTCTGATCTTCATAAGTTGGCGAGCTTGATGTTCAGTTGTTATAAATCGCAGCTAATATCGGTAATTTTTTGGTTTTTTCTATTTAAGATGTGGCAATTATGGGCATTTTTTGCGTTTCTCGTGTAGATTGCCATCCTTTGAGCCCCGTTTTAGTCGTGTTTTTGTTTTAAATTTACAATTATGCAGCAAGTAACCCATGATAAACTAACAGATGCGCAGTTGAACCTGATCAAGTCGTTCAGGTTTTTGCGGGATGAGCAGGAATTGAAGGAAATAGATTCACTTATCAATTTTTACCTTGAAAGAAAGCTTGATGAGGCGATTGACAAAGTGGAGTCGGAAAGGAATTATTCTGCTGAGATCTATGAAAGCTGGTTGACCGCTCCCAAACCTTCGGTTGGAAAATGAAGGTCGTTTTAGATACAAATTGCTTTATCAGTTGCATCGGAAAGCGATCACCGTACCGGAATGTTTTTGATGGATTTCTGTCAGGAATGTATACGCTTTGTTTTTCAACAGAGATACTGTTGGAATACGAGGAGGTTTTTCTAGAGAAATGGGGCGCGGATGTAACACAGAATTTGTTGGGAAGAGTGGTCAGGTCCCGGAACATCGAGTACACGAGCATTTTCTTCAACTTTAATGCTGTAACCAAAGATGCAGACGACAACAAGTTTGCCGATGCGTATCTGGCAGCAAATGCTGATTATATTATCAGCAACGATGGCGCATTGCTTGCGCTCAATAGTTTGGAATTCCCTCCGTTTAACGTATTGACGTTGCAGGAGTTTTCTGCAATGATGTCAACCAAGTAACACTGACTTCTTTAGTCAGTCGTCGATTCTATGGCAATAGTTGTCTCCTGAAATTATCGGGCGTCTGCCCACAGCATAATTGATGCCTGTGGTTGGTTCTGAGATAATAATTCTGTCTCTTACAAAAAGTACTTACCAGCCTCTGTAACCCGTTTTGCTATCCTGCGGCGGGCCTCCTTGGTATTGAAGTTGCCCACTTTCGTGAATCGTTTCACGCCCAGCAGCATCATGCGTTGGGTGTCGCCTTCGGCAAATGCGTTCACCGCAGCTTTGCCTGCATGATTGATGCGGTCGGCGGCATCGTAGAGGAAGGTGCGTGCCATATCCGTTGCAATTGCAGCATCGGTATGGCCCGTTTGTGTCATTTTCATGGCTCTGAGCACCACACATTCAGCCTGGAAGGTGTCAATGGCCATATCTGCCAGATACATCAGTAATTCCTGTTCATGCTCCAGTTGCATCATCAGTTGCTGGGCTGCCGCACCGGCACACATCAGTATCGCTTTTTTGAAATTGGCTATCGCCTTCAGCTCGGCGGCAAACGGGGCATCGTCCTCGCCGAAGTCGGGAATGCTCATCAGCTCCTGTTGCACGGCCATGGCAGGCTTCATCAGGTCTATGCGTCCCTTCATCGCACGTTTCAGGTACATATCCAGTATCAGCAGGCGGTTGATCTCGTTGGTTCCTTCAAAAATGCGGTTGATACGGCTGTCGCGATAAGCTCTCGATATGTTGTATTCATCAGAATAGCCGTTGCCACCATGTATCTGCACCCCCTCGTCCACCAAATAGTCCAGGGCCTCGCTGCCCAGCACCTTCAGCATGGCACACTCTATTGCATATTCTTCGGCTGCGCCGAGCAGTGCATCTTCTTTGCCGGCTGCCTGCATTTCCTGTTCTTTATGGTCTATCCATCCCGCAGTGCGGTAGAGTGCCGTGTCTGATGCAAATATGCGGATGGCCATTTCTGCCAGTTTGTGCTGAATGGCACCGAAGTTGGCAATGGGGGTGCGGAACTGCTCGCGTGTCTTGGCATAAGCTACTGTAATTGCCAATGCACGCTTAGCACCACCCATGGCTGCAGCACATAGTTTCAGCCTGCCTATGTTCAGTATGTTGAAGGCAATGATATGCCCCTTGCCTATCTCGCCCAGTAGATTGCCTGCCGGTACCACGCAGTTCTCAAAGAACACCTGCCTGGTGCTGCTGCCCTTGATGCCCATCTTGTGTTCTTCCTCGCCAAATGACAGACCCGGGGTATTGCGTTCTACTATGAATGCGCTGAACTTGTCACCGTCCACCTTGGCGAAAACGGTGAAAACATCAGCAAAGCCACTGTTCGTGATCCATATTTTTTGTCCGTTCAGCGTATAGGTCTGTCCGTCGGCCGATGGGGTAGCGGTGGTGCGTGCTGCCAACGCATCCGAACCTGAATTGGGCTCGGTGAGTGCATAGGCTCCCTTCATCTCGCCGGTGGCCAGTTTGGGTATGTATTTTGCCTTTTGCTCGGCCGTGCCGAAGTAAAGGATGGGCAAAGACCCAATGCCGTTGTGCGCAGCCATCGCCACAGCAAAGGAGTGGCCGCCACCCAGACATTCATTGACAAGCGTGGCCGTGACGAAGTCCTTGCCCAGACCTCCATATTCCTCAGGGAAGGCGGCACCCAGCAGACCCAGTGCGCCGGCCTTGTCCAGCAATTGAGGCATTATATTGTCTTTTTGCAGGTCTATGTCTACCAGGTGCGGCAATACTTCCTTATCCAGAAATTCATCGCACATTTGAATGATCATGTGCTGCTCTTCGTTGAAGTCTTCCGGGGTGAAGATGTTTTCGGGTCCTGAGGGTTGGATAAGGAAAGAACCTCCGGTCATAGCTGCTTTGGTTTCCATGCGCTTTTTTCTTTCTATAAAGCTACCAACAAACCCGCAAAACCAAGTGTTAAATTGTCTTGGGTGGTACGTAAAACGGCATGATATTCGTCAGCCCTTAATGCGCTATCAAAATGATAGATCAAGCACCGAATTGGTGCGGTAGGTTGTATGCGGGCGGGTAGCTGCGCCTATCTTCGTATAGCCGCCAAGCAGTATCTTTCTATGTCCCAGCGACTCTACATCCTCGTCTACAAGTAGTTGCATCACCACGTCTACCGGGCTGCTCATGCCATAGCTGCAGCACTCACCGTTATAATTCTTTACCTTCCGGCACCTGTCGCTCAGGCGGTCGTGACCAGCATAACCCGCTTTGCCGGAAGTCTCGGCATGGCAGGCCGCGCTTACAAAACAAAGAGAGTCGGGTTGCAGCAGTCCCAACGGCTGCATGCTGCTCATTTGTTGAATGAGCGAACCGTAGTATTGCTCCGAGGTGAGATCAACGTTGTTGGCAGCGCACCATGGTTTTGCCACCTTTTCACAAAACAGGGCAGGGTGCTGCCTTGCGATGTTCACAATGTGTATCATCTGCTTTTCCTCGGGCGTCATAAAACGAGCTCTGGCAGCGGTGTTGCACGCAGCATACTTCGGTGCCGACCACTCGCTGCCATATGCCGACAGGGGCGAGGCCTCGGTTGTTTTTTGCTGTGGTACAAAGAAGAATGACAGCAGCAGCAGAAATAGCGGATACATATCTCCTGATTTCGAAAAGGGGTCAATAAAATATCCCGGAGCGCCTCCCATTTACTCAGAGAGGTCCGGCGAAT
>JBIKSN010000151.1:0-7585 GCA_044348585.1 Flavipsychrobacter sp. | reverse complement strand
ATATATGGAATGAATTGCAGCACACTTGTACCCTTCAACTTAAATTCCCCTTCACCCGCCAACCCTCCTGTATAGGAAATATCCACAAACATCACGTTCCGTCTCGCATATGCATTGAATACACCTATTGACCAAGTCCGTTCCATTTTTCCCCGCCTCAACATCTTGGTGAAGTTCATACCTGCATCCAGCCTGTGGATGGCCGGTAACCTGTAATCGTTCCACTTGGTAGAACTGTAGGTATAATTCGCGCTATTAATGGTTGTATTGGCACCGTTGATGATAAGATTATTGTCAAGATCGGGATAGATCTGATCGGGCATGGTAATTGCCTCGCCACTCATGTAAAGCCAGTTCAGTGTGAGGTCAAACTTCTGAGACGGCTGATATAGCGCAGCTATCCTGAAATTGTGGCGCCTGTCATAGCGGTACGGAAATCGTTCACCATTATTTACTACCGCAAACTGACGCCATGTCTTTGACCACGTATAAGCTGAAGTAATGTTGAAACGTCCCAACTGTGTTCGCGCACTTGCCTCGACACCATAACTTTCTCCCCTGCCCTGTATGATCTTATCGTCCCACTTTATATAATTGTCAAACAGATTCTTCCCAACGTCGTAAGTAGTGGTATTTCTGATGTCCTTGTGGTAACCCTCTATGTTCACAAAGAGTTTTGAACCGTGTGTATATCTGTATCCTACTGTCGATATATAAGACTCTTCGGGTTCAATTCTTGACGAGCTTGGCACCCAGAAATCCTGTGGCAGGCCGTACGTGTTGGACGTGATCAGGTGCAGGAACTGCGCCATCTCGGCGTAAGACGCGTACAATAAATGTTTTTTCGACAAAGCAAGTTCCGAACGCAGTCGTGGCTGAGTGCTAGAATAATCGAACTGCCTGCTGAACCAGTTGGCGAAATGTACACCCGGTATCAGGCTGAACTTGCCGCCTAATTTTATCTGGTCCTCAACAAAAAAGATCACCTCGTTCGACCGCACCTTTTCCGGCAAGGTGCCCACGCCGGTGTTCTGCGAGAAATACTCTACCTGTGCCGGATTGAAATTTCCTGCCGATACCTGCACACCTGTCTCAAAATTATGTTTCGATCCCGGCTTCCAATAGAACACCGACCGGAATGCGATATCCTTCACACCCGATACGCCCCTGTAGCCTTCAGTCAATGTCTTCTGGCCATTTTCTATCATCTCTCGTTTGTCATTGAGCATATAATTGAAGGTGCTGTAGGTCACCATCGTATTCATAAACAGTTTGGGGTGCAGCACGCTGTTCCACCTCAGGCTCAAGGCACTGTTACCCCATATCGTAGAGCCTCCCGTGTTGGTAGTAAACGCGCTGAAGCGGTCCCGTCCGCTATAGGCACTCAGGTAAAGTCTGTTATTATTGTTTACAATATAGTTCGCCTTCAGGTTCAGATCCCTGAAATTCAACTCCAGATCGTTGGTAAACGGTCTCCACAAAGCGTCGATCCAGGTGCGTCGTGCAGAAAGCACCACCGATGCTTTGTCCTTTTTTATAGGCCCTTCCACCGTCAACCCTCCCTTCAACAATCCCATACTGAATTGTCCACCCCATTTCTGCATATCTCCGTCCTTAGTACTCACATCTATCACCGATGCTGTCCGGCCACCATATCGCGCCGGGAAAGCACCCTTATAAAAATCAACCGACCTGATAGCATCCGGATTATAAATAGATGTAAGCCCGAAAAAATGGTCAACATTATACAACGGCACCCCATCCAAAAGATGCAGGTTCTGCCCCGGGTCGCCACCACGCACCAGTACCAGACTACCGGCCCCCGACCCTGTCTGCACACCCGGAAGGTTCTGCACAGTTTTTATCACATCGTTCTCACCCAGTAGCACTGCCCTTGTTTTAATGTCGTTGTGTACTATGTGATGAAAACTCACAGCTTGGCTCATCGCTTTCGCCGAGATCACTTTTACCTCTTTGAGGTCAGTCCCTGCCTTCAGAAACACATCGTGCCGTATATCACCAACCAAACTAAGACTAGCAGTATCAGCGTTAAAACCGAGGTAGGAACTTATCACCCGGATGTTTTTTGATGGAAGCACCAATGTATAATAACCATACATGTTGGTGATTGTACCCCACGGTGTTCCCGGCACGTAAACCGCAGCGCCTATTATCGCCTCTCCCGACCCCTCTTCCTTCACAAAACCATTTACCACATAAGAACTGATCGTATCAGCACTCTTGCCCTCATAAACGATCAGCACCTTATTGCCATGCTCACGAAAACTGACCGGTTCACCGGAAAAGATATCAGCTAGCACCAAGCCTACCTTATCCGACGTCGAGGAAACCTTTGCCAGTCGGGCCACATCAACGTATTGCGAACTATAGGAAAAAATGACTCCCGTCTGTCTACTGATATCTTCCAAATAAAAGCCTACATCTGCAGCGCGTTTCGGTGGACTGTATGGATATGACAATGGTTGCTGAGCCAGAGCAGGCACAGCAACCATGAGCACTACCAAATTTAAAATCACACTTAAAACAAGTCTCATTGGCTACTGGGGCGAAATGTTGTATTTGTCACCGGGGCCTTTTTCCCATCGGCAACGGGCTATCAGGCAAATTTCGGAAAGAATCGACTCTAATCCCTGCCCGTTAAACGAAACAGTAATGAGTTGGCGACCCTGATCGAAAGGCATTGCAGCCGTCAGGGTTATTTCCTTTTCAAATATCTCCGAAAGCTGGGCAACAACTGCCTGTAGTTCGCGCTCGTGATAACTTATGTTGCCGGTCTTCCAATAAAGGAAATTTTCGTCTTCAATGGCACTGCTCACCATTTTGTCATTTGCAAGTTGCGCTTGTTGTCCCTTCGTCAGCACAACATAGGTGTTCTTGTCGTCTCCTGCCGAGAACTTAACCTTTCCCTCTACAACTGCCACGCTGGCGGTCTCTTTACTACATTTCAGGTCAAACGCGGTACCCAGCACCTGCACCCGGGCTGCCTGAGCATCTATCACAAATGGATGTTGTTCGTCGCGGTGCACTTTAAAGAACGCCTCACCTTCCAGAGACACTTTCCGCTCTTTGCCGGTGAACGTTTTGTTGTACGCCAGCTTCGCCCCCTTATGCAGGGTCACATGCGTATCATCGGGCAGCACCACTTCAAGGTTTCCATTCTCAGCAAATACCTCTTCAGAATAACCCGGAATAGCAACCCGATAAAGTACGAACCCTATCACCAGTATCGCGGCAGCAGCCCATGAGATACTCTTCAGAGAAATGGTACGGCGCACCGGGGCGGGCTTTGCCGCTACCGTTTTGGCAGCTACCTTTTCCCATGCGGCGGCTGTGTCAAATTCCACACCCTTTATCAGTGCCTCCACTTCCATCCATTGTTTGGCATGGGCATCGTAGATCTGCTGGTTGTCCGGCGCAGCGGCAAGCCACTCCAAGAGTATAGCATCATCGTCGGGCGTATTTTCCCCGCAAAGCTTTTTAGCGATCAGTTCGTCTATCTGCACATTCATCTCGTTCATCATATTAAAATACGGGTTTAAAAAATGATATTAAATAGGTTACAACGGCTACCTTCTGTGTATACTCACGGAAAATCCGCAACGCCTTACCCATGTGGTTTTCAATTGTCTTTACCGACACTTCCAACTGCTCCGCCGCTTGTTTATAGCTGAGTCCGTGCAACTTCACCATCAGAAACACTTCGCGGCAGACAGGCGGCAATTGCCCCAGTGCATCAGCAATTTTGCGCTCCTGCAGCGTCAGGTGCTCCTTGTGATGCAGCGGCGTTAAGTGCTCCTCATGACTCTCGGGCGCGTTTTCAGGGTAAAATACACCCTTACTTTTCTGCTCCCTCAAAATGGAGATACACTTATTCCTTACCGATGTAATGAGATAATACTTGATACCCGGCGATGACAACATTTCCGGCTTCTGTTCCCACAACTTGATAAACACATCCTGCACGGCATCTTCCGCCATGTGCGTATCGGTAAGGAACGAGAGTGCGAAGCGGCATGCATTCGCATACTCCCTCTCGAACAATTCTTTATAAAGTACTTCTGTCGTTTTTCCGTGGTGCATTATTGGTGATTTTCATTTCATCAACCTACTTTGATGAGTAGGGTTTACAGGTGCAAAAGAACAAAACATCTAAAATATTATTCGAATTACTCTACATTTAATACATCACTCAAAACAGATCAGGACTTTATAATTCGGTGTAACTCTGTTCCAGACGGCCCATTCACAACAAGTATGTACATTCCTTCCGTCAGCCCACCCGTGCTGATGCGATTGCCGCCATGTTGCAGGTCGCCACGCTGCACGCATCCGCCACCTGCCGACAGCAATTCAAACCGTGTTTGCTCGTGCAGTGGATTCACTACCTGAATGAAATCCCTACAATTAACCGGGAACACCGTCATTCGCTTTTCCTCCGATATGGTGTGCAGTGCCGCAGGCTGCTTTGGCATCGGAACAAATCTGTAAACAGTACCCGCCGGCGGCAGCCCGATCAAACCATTGGCAGACTCCATTTGCCCTGCACATCCTACCGATGGTTGCATCGCCGGACCCGACAGCAGATACTGACTTTCAGCGTCACGGGTGTTAACACCGTAGTTACGCACAAAACCAATACTTACACCCGAATTCGCCGGAAAATAGTCGGCATCGTGTGCCACACTCGATGCTCCGAAGTGGTATTCAACCACCCCCGACGCCTCAAACAACCAGATCTGAAGATTCAGATGATCGGCATTTGTATGGTACTGAAAATACTCCTCTGCAAATCCGGCATTCGCATATTCAAATTTAAACACCCTGTGCCCCTCCGCGCCCGACACTTCGTACCTCAGCGGTGATTCACTTTTCAGTTTCGAGAGCCCCCTGTCGCACAATTGAGCACCGGTAAGCATAAAACCCGTCGTCAGAACAGAGTTTACTGTACCTGTTCCCACCACATTCGATGCCAGGTTGAACGTATTCACAACCGTATCACCGATAGGGAATTCGAACCCGAGAGGTATAGAATAGTTAGGCTCCACCCATCCTGTACCACCCGACACTACCGTACCCGTTGCAAGTGGAACATATACTTCGGTGCTCACTTTAAGATCATAACCTGCCTGACCCAACACCCTTGAACAGGTAAAACCAAGAGATAATATCAGCAAAGCCAGCCGCTTCATGGAAATTCTTTTCACATATAACGCCTGAAGAACCCTTTACCCCTATTCCGCACCCAATTATTCAACAGATCTTCCCGTAAAAGACATTTTCCCGTCCCGATTCTGATATTTCGCTCATTTCCCCTAATTTTATAAGTATGAAAACAAGGATATACATATTCGCGTTTATGTGCGCGGCATTCATGACCGCAGGTTCAACAATTGCCACTGCCCAAATTGAAACCGGAGACCACAGGGGCAAGACCTACAAAAAGAAACATTACAAAGGCAGCGAGGCCATCAGCGAGCAGTCTGAGTCTTCAAAAGGCAAAGAGACCAAAAAATATGACGAGCAGGAATCCGGCGACGACGGCGAGTCTGTTGATCAGGGTGACTACCGCAAGTCAGAGCGTTCTCGCAAGCGCCAGATGAAAAAGCACGCACACAAAGAAAAGTGGAGCCGCTACTCTGAAGTGCAGTCTGCCCGCATGAGCAAATAATATTGCAACTTACATATTTCATTAAGGCCCATGTGCGTTAGCCATTACCGCATGTGGGCTCTTGTTATTCAGTCACGATCTCAAACAACATTCTGTACATGACTTATCTACGTTCATCACTGCTTTTGGCTGCCGGTCTGTTCCTGTTGTCAGGCACCACCAACGCACAAAGCAAGCGCGACCAGAAAGACGACATTTCGTACCGCCAGAAAGACTATAAAAACGGCCACGAGTATGGTGAACCCAAGCCTAACGGTCCCTCTGAAAAACGCCTGAAAAAATACCAGGAGAAGAAATCAAAGTGGAGGCACCCCGATGCCGATAAAACATCTAAGTAATAACCGCCGGTGAAGAATCTTAAAGCCTGGAAGATCACCGATCTGGTAGTGCAGTTGCTGGCACTGGGGTTGCCGTGGTTGCTTTTCTCTGTGTTTCCTGCGCATCAGCGCATCTGGCATGTGGAGAACCTGATATCGTTGTACCTGGCTGCGGGGCTCACACAACTCATGAGCACCATTATGAATTGGCGGCTGCTGCCAGCCTCCTACCGCGCTAAAAGCCGCAGCTGGTACGAGACACTCATGCTAATGCTGGCAGCTATGGCTATCATTGCCACCATTATGAAAAGTACTCTGCTCCTGCTGCTTGTGCTGTTCTACCTCACACCGTTCATTACATTGTGGTACCTTATTCTGTCGGTAATAGAACTCTCGCATATCTTCAAGCAACATGAAACGTAGTCTTTTCCTTATAGGTATGCCGTATGCAGGCAAAAGCCACTGGGGCAAACTACTCGCCGCTCATTACGGAGTGCCCTTTACCGATCTCGACACTCTTATCGAACGAACCTCGGGACGCACCATAAGCGATATATTCTCCCGATCGGGCGAAGACACCTTTCGCACCCTCGAACACCAATGCCTCAAAGACCTGTTGACCAACACAACCTGGCCTCTTGTAGTTGCCTGCGGCGGCGGGACACCCTGTTTCTTCAATAACATGGACATCATGAAACAACACGGCACAGTAGTGTGGCTGAACGCGTCTATACCCTACCTGCTAAAAAACGCCACCTCTGCTACCACCGTTCGTCCTCTGATTTCAGAAAACGAAGACCCCGCCAATCGCCTCGAACAACTTCTAAGCAACCGAAAAGAGTATTACAGCCAGGCGCACCACATTTTACAAGTCGAAGACATTTCGCTCACTACCTTTGACAAAATTCTCTTTCATGTATAGGCAGGCATTAGTATCAGGTTCGTTGTTGGCAGCATTGGCAGTTATATTGGGTGCATTCGGTGCCCACGCCCTCAAAGCATTGGTCACCCCCGAAAAACTGATGGTATTTGAAACAGGCGTGCGCTACCACTTCTACCACAGCCTGGCACTGTTGGCAACCGGCATCATCTATAGCCACTTTCCTGCCAAGCAACTGCGCCTGGCCACAGGCCTGTTCATCACAGGCATAGCTCTGTTTAGCGGCTCGTTATACGCCATGGTATTTGTCGGCATCAGTGGTGGCAGCCTTGGCCCGCTGGGCATCATCACACCCATAGGCGGTCTCTTCTTTATTGCCGCATGGATCATGCTGGCGCTCGGCATCACCGGCGCTAAGAAGTAGTGTTACTTCACCTTAAATTTATTAGTGATTTACCACCAGTTGCGCCGTGTACAAACGCTCGCGAGTTGCCACACTCACCACATAGGTACCCGCAGCAAGTTCGCTGCACGGCATGGCGTTGTTCTGATTAGTTGCGTTCAGCACCTGCGTCATAACTACCCTGCCGGTCACGTCCGTTACGTATAGGGTAGCAGTTTCTTTCAGCGTAGGCAAGTTCAATCTGAACGAACCACTCGCAGGATTCGGATACAGCTTCAACCCTACTGCTCCGCCTA
>JBIKSN010000150.1:0-7626 GCA_044348585.1 Flavipsychrobacter sp. | reverse complement strand
GCGTGAGAACGTGTTTGTGCACAGCAATCAGTTACTGCAGCCCATTAAAGACGGCGACAAGGTAACTTTTGAGAAAGAGCGTACACCAAAAGGTTTCAGTGCAATAAAAGTTAAGAAGTTATAATTAGTAAACAAATCAAGTAACAATTAAAAACACAGTAAAATGCAAGAAGGTACAGTAAAATTCTTCAATTCGACAAAAGGCTTCGGCTTCATCAAACCATCAAACGGCGGTGAGGACATCTTCGTACACGTATCGGGCCTGGTAGGCGGCGACATCTACGAAAATGACAAAGTCACTTTCGAAGTGCAGAACGGCAAAAAAGGTCTGAACGCAGTTAACGTTCGCGTTATCTAATCAGCCGACAACAAGAAAAAATATGAGTCCTGTTCCTTTCAGGAAGCATCAGTTCATATTTACGTCGCTTTTCGACACACAGAGCTCCCTTCGGGGGGCTCTGTTCGTTTACAGGCTATATTGAGTGTTGACGTGGTTCTCTATGAAACCGACACAGCGCTGCAATACCATATCAGGTGCCTCGCGGTGAGGGTTGTGGCGGGTGTTCGCCAATATCATACTCTCGGCATGGCCGGCGGTATGATCGGTGATGGCGGTTACCTGCTTCAGGCTGCCAAACTCATCATGCTCACCCTGTATCACCAACACCGGACAGGTGATGAGCGGCACAAAATGTTCTATACTCCAGTTGCGGTAGGCCTCGTTGAGCCAAGTACCTGCCCACGCCCAGAATACGGCATTGGTCTTGGTGCCGTGATACCGTTCCAGTCGCCTCTTTAACGCAGTCTGCTCGTAGGCTGCCACAGCGTCTCTGATGCCATTCAGTGTGATCTCTTCAACAAACAGATGTGCCGCTTCTGATATCACCGCCCGGATGCGTGACGGATATTTTGCCGCAGCAATAATGGCTATAGATCCACCGTCGCTATGGCCAAAGAGTATGGCGTGGTCTATGTGGAGATGTGCCAGTAATGCATCCAGCATATCGGCCTCTTTTTCCAGATAGCTGCTATCGCGCTGTTCGTTTCCGAATGGGTCGGACGCGCCATAGCCCTGCCGGTCGTAGACCAGGAAGTTGCAATTTACTGCCGCGGCCAGTTGCTGTGGAAAAGCACGCCAAAGCTCTATGCAGCCCAGCGAATCGTGCAGGAAGACAATAGTAGGCCTGGCCGCATCTTGCATCACATGATCGATAGCGATCTTTACCCCGTTAACTACAGTGTGTTGTGTCATTTTCCGGGTGCAATATTACATCAGGAAGGGCGATCGGTAGGTTGTTGTCATTCAGGCGACGATATAGCTTTGCGCAATCGCACGAGCTTTGCCAATTCGAAGATCACCAGCATTGCAGCCGCTCCGGCCAAAGAGGTGAGAAAGTGACGGAAGCCCGGAAAGCTGAAAGAGAATACTGATTGAAATGCAGGAACAGACACGACCGCAACGAGAACGGCAAGTGCCACACCCAACACAATAAGCACTGCATAGTTCTTTTCGGTGAACACTGCCAGAAATGACCGAGACTGCGACAGGCTCGTAAGTATCAGTGCCATATTGCCTATGATCAGCGCCGTGAACGTGATGGACCGTGCCTCGGCTTCGGGGTGGCCTTCGTTTAATGAGAGGTAGAATACGATCACCACCATTAGCAATAGCACGATACCACGCAGCACACTTCCCATTATACGCCGTGCGCCAAAGAATTGCTCGTTGGGGTTTCGGGGGGGTCGGTCCATGATGTTGCGTTCTTCCTGTTCATATTCGAATGCTATAGAGCAGGCAGGGTCTATCAATAACTCCATGAATACTATATGCAGCGGCATGAGCAGCAGCGGCACTGACGAAATAAACGCAGGCAATAAAGTTAGTCCCACGATAGGTACATGGATAGCCAGTATGTAAGACATAGCCTTTTGCAGATTGTCGAAGATGCGGCGGCCCATGCGGATGGCAGAAACAATGGACACGAAGTTGTCGTCGAGGAGCACCAGCGAAGAAGCCTCGCGGGCCACATCGGTGCCCTTGCCGCCCATGGCTATGCCTATATCGGCGGCCTTTAGTGCAGGTGCATCGTTCACACCATCACCGGTCATTGCCACCACATCACCATTGGCTTTCAGCGCCTGCACAATGCGCAGTTTCTGGTCGGGTACCACACGGGCAAAGATGCTCACCTTACCGATAGCGTGAATCAGTTCATCGTCGCTCATGGCGGCTATTTCCTTGCCGGTTATCACTGTGCCATTGTGGGGCAGCCCTATCTGGTCGCCTATACTGCGTGCGGTAGACGGATAGTCGCCGGTGATCATGATGACACGTATGCCGGCACGACCGCACTGCGCCACTGCTTCCGGTACCTCGGGGCGGATAGGATCCTCAAGCGCCAGAAAACCTTTAAACTGCAGCCCCAGTCCCATTGCCGACTCGGGTAGTGTGTTTGCATCAACAGGTGTACCGGCGATGCCCAGTACCCTGAATGCCTGACCGGCAAGCATGTTCAATACTGTGCTATGTTGTTCGCGCTCCGCTGGTGTGAGATTGCATAGCGCAAAGATGGCCTCCGGTGCGCCCTTCGCGTAGGCGTACCGGCTCCCATCGGCATGTTGCCGCACTATGGTCATTGCCATCAGTTCTTTGCTGAGGGGATATTCTTTGACAAACGAACCGATGTCTGTCGCCGGTGCGTGCCGATTGTAGCTTTCTATTATTGCCTTCTCCATAGGGTCTATGGAGTCGGGGTGAGTAGCTGCATGTGCGGTAAGAATTATCGGGCGGATCGCGTCCTGACCGTGAAGTTCACCGCGGCTATAAGTTGTACGACCATCATTGATAGCCACCACTTCCATTTTATTCTGTGTGATGGTTCCTGTCTTATCGGTACATAAGACAGTAGCAGAACCCAGTGTTTCTATAGCCGATGGTTTTCGGGTCAACACATTTTTCTTTGAAAGTCGCCAGGCTCCAAGCGTCAGGAAAACGGTGAGCACTACCGGGAATTCTTCAGGGAGTATGGCCATAGCCGATGCCAGACCGTTCAGCAGCGCTTTTATGAACGGCGTGCCTGAAAGGTAGAAGGCAAGCACTACAGAAATGCTGAGGGCAATACCGATAATGAAAAGGTTGCGGATCAGGCGCTTCATTTCCTGCTGCAGCCGAGTCTCGGTGGCCACTATGCTATGCAGGGATGCGCCTATTTTGCCAAACTGAGTATGTATGCCTGTTTCTGTGACGGTGGCCAGTCCCTTGCCCTGTGTCACCAGTGTGCCGCTGAATACACGTCCGTTCTCATCGGCCTGTGTGGCAAAGGTCTGCTTGCGAACTGCCACTGATTCACCGGTCAGCAACGATTCGTCTACCGTAAGGTTTTTAGAGTCCAATACGGTGGCGTCAGCGCCTATCCTGTCGCCTTCGTTCAGAATCATCACGTCGCCCGGCACCAGTTCCCTTCCGGGTATGCGCACTTCATTGCCATCGCGTATCACCAGTACGCGTGGTGTAGATAGTTTACGCAGGGCGTCAAGCGCTTTTTCAGTCTTGCGGTGCTGATAAAAGGTGATGTAGATGATGATAAATGTAGTAGAGAGCAGGATGATACCTTCGCGATGGTCGCCGAGTATCACATAGAGCACACCACAGGCCAGCAGCAAAAGGAACATGGGTTCCTTCACTACCTCGAGCGCTATATGGAATACTGATTTCGGTTTGGTTGAAGGCAACTCGTTGTACCCATGCTCCGTAAGCCGGCGTTTGGCATCTTCAGCAGATAGTCCCTGTATTATAGTGCGCTCGCTCAATCACGGTAGTTATTGCAGGTACATAACAAGATGTACTTATTATCCCTGCTTTTTTGACAGAATGTTGTTGGCTTCGCTCAGAAATTTCACTTCTTCTTTCCCTGCCTCAGCGCCGGACGGGTAGCCGAGAGAACCAAGCGGATTGATGTTCATGTTCGGGGTAGCCTTGTCTTTTTCCATCGTGAACATCCAGATAGTAGGATAGCCCTGCACCCTGAATGCCTGTTGCAAGCTGCCATTCTGTTGCATCAGTTCAGGCGAAAGTTGTTTGCGCCTCGGGAAGTCGAGTTCCAGCAATATCACTTTTTCCTTTGCCCACTTCACAAAAGCCGGTTTCGAGAATACATCGTTCTGTAACTTATGGCACCAGCCGCACCAGTCGCTGCCGGTAAAGAATCCGAAGATCGGTTTGTTTGTTGCTTTCGATTTTTCCTGAGCTTTCATCAGGTCGGTATACCATTCCAGCCCGCCTTCTGTGTGCGACTGCGCAAAAAGTGGTGTAGATGTCTGCAGAACGGCGGCAAGAACGATAAGAAGGAGGTGCTTCATATTATTATTATTGTTGGTTATGGTGTCCGGCAAAGGTTTAAACCGGCAATACAAGCACAATTTAGCGGGTTTTTGGATATTTTGGCTGTTAAAGTTTCATGTCGGACGCCTGTAAGCAGTGCGTTAAATGCCGCCAGCTCTTGCGAATCTTTGTAGATTGCAAACGATATCACATCACCCCATGCAGCAAAAACAGTCTTCCGAGGTGTGGCTTGTAGCCGGTATAGTTGTCAGCATGTTCCTTTGGGGGCTTAGCTGGCCTTCGGGCAAGGTGCTGAGCGGATATTGCTCTGCTATCAACTTCTCAGTATATCGCTATGCAATTGTGCTCGTCAGTATGGTGCTGATACTGCTGGCAACACGCACGAGTTTTGGGTTGCAGCGAAAGGGCTTCCCTATAGTTGCCACCGCCGGATTGTTGCTGGCTGTGTATAGTTATCTTTTTTACAAAGGTCTGAAGACTGGGTCCCCCGGTGCCGGTGGGGTTTTAGTCACTATCATGAATCCCTTGATGGCCTATGTGTTGGGGTTGGTGCTCGATCGTCGCAGACCCACAGGGCGCGAGGGCGCAGGGCTGGCTGTTGGTATCGTTGCCGGGGTGGTGCTACTGCAATTGTGGAGCAATACTTCATCGCTGCTGGATAGCGGCAACCTGTATTTTCTCTTTGCAGCATTTACCTGGGCGGTCATGAGTAAGTTTACCTCAAGGGGAGGTCGTTATGGCTCATCACTGGGCTTCAGCCTTTGGCAATACCTGGTCACGTTTCTATGCATGTTACCGCTTGCAGATGTGGCTGAGTTCAGGCAGGCACTACAGATCCACGATACAGTTTTCTGGGGCAATCTGTTCTTTTCAAGTGCCATAGTGACAGCAGGTGCCACCACCATGTATTTTTATGCCACCACACGGCTGGGTGCCGAGAAAGCCAGTAGTTTCATTTTTCTGGTGCCGTTGTGTGCGTCTGTCTCATCGTGGGGGTTGCTTGGCGAACAGATAAAACTGCACACCGCCATCGGCGGGGTATTGGGTATAGCTGCGGTCTATATCATGAACAGGCGGAGGATGCCTGCAAATCGTATTGATAAATGACATGCCCGGAAACCCTGTAAAATGCTACTGATGGGTGGTTGCCGGCAACCGCCGGTTTATACAAAAAACAAACCGCCTAGGCGGCGGTTCATTTCAGTTTGCACAGGGATAGACACACCTGTTTTCGGTAGATGTTCGCCTGCTATAAGCAAGCGTAAACCGGCATTTTCAGGTACAGCTATTATTCTTCATTTGTTTACTACGTTGTTCGGGTTGTCCGTCACTGGGTATTATGATGGTACAACCACATGTACACATCAAAAGTATCAGGTGTATGTCGCGTATCGGACGGCAGTTAGTGAAAGGATCGTTTGGGTTAGTGAAATAGGGGGTGATTAGTAGGTATACGGGGTGTTACTAACTGTAAATATCATTTCACTAACCCTTATTACAGGCCTGCCCGCTAATTTCTATCTTTGAAATGTTATATATGGGGCGTCTCAGTGTGTTTGTCATCTTTCTGCTACTATGGGTGCTGCCTGCCCGGGCACAGGACCCCTATTACACTTTCATCAATAAGACTGCGGGGCTACCCTCTAATTCGGTATATGACCTTTTTCAGGACAGCAAGGGTTTTATATGGATAGCCGGTGAAGACGGTCTTACCCGATACGATGGTTTTCAATTCAGGACCTACACCTCAGCCGGCCAGACATCGAGGGCAGGTAATTCTATAGCTGAAGACAAAATGGGGCGTATCTGGTACCGGAATTTTGATGGCCAGATATATTATGAGGAGGGTGACAGCCTTCACCATTTCGATCT
Source organism: Flavipsychrobacter sp. (assembly GCA_044348585.1). Lineage (GTDB taxonomy): Bacteria > Bacteroidota > Bacteroidia > Chitinophagales > Chitinophagaceae > Nemorincola. Next base: position 1,412 of record JBIKSN010000150.1, on the reverse strand, counting down.
GCTGGAACAGACCGTTACAGGTCCGTTTGCCGTGGTCGGCGATCATCTTTTTGTGTTCAACCGCCAAGGCTTCTTTGTTTATGACATAAAGACTTTCCGGCTGATCCGGTCGCAGCCCATGGAAACTAAGTCGGTATTATATCACTACAGTAACGATAGTGTTATGTACGTGCTGAATGGTCTTGAACTGTATGCGTTTACGGCAGAAGGGCAGACACTGCTGGCTAACGATGTTCCGGCAGGCTCTCTTGATGGGGCTGCAGATGGCAAATTGCTGGTTTCTGACAAGGTGAACGCAAGCCGGAAGTGTTTTGTGCTCAATAACGGGCGGGTAGAGCAAACCATTGCCCTTCCTCCCATCAATCTGTTGCAGGGAGCATCGTTTTGCGGCGGATATTACTGGATCCTGACCCCTACCGGAGCATGGGCATTTGACAAAGGAGGAAACAGTATCAGCAAGGGGCGGCCTTTTTTTGCCGATAAGAATATTTCATCGGTGATGCGCGACCGTGATGGTAACTTCTGGATCGGGACACTCTATGAGGGGATATTGCTGGTGCCCGACCTCAACACACAACTTGTGACAGAAGAGAATTTTCAGCCGGGTTTGTTGCTCAATACAAAACGATCATTGTTTGTGGGCACCAAAAACAATACAATATATACTTTCGACGAATCTCGAAACACCCTTACGAAAAGATATAGTGGCGATGTGCGCCACAAAATACAGTGCATGACCTATCACCACGGGGCAGGGAAGTTATTGTTTGCTGCACAGGCATTTTTTATAACCGATACTTTCTTCAGGGACCAGCGGCGACTGCCGTTTGCAGTGAAGAAGGTTGTTTCGGTCGATGAAAAGTATGTTGCCTTTACGTCGAGTGGTGTGACCGGGCTCATGCCATTGCGCGATGACGTTGCCAGCATTTGGGACAGCCTGTATAAGGCGCGGACGTTGTCGAACGGCGATTGCGATTTCCTGCAGGGTGGCCGGGGGAAGACGTTAGCTTTTGATGAACATAATAAGGTCATATATAGTGGCTCCAATGTTGGATTATATCGCATTACTCACAAGCAGATAAGCGAGATAAAGACACGCGATAGTAAGATATACCCTATCAGTCTTGCACATTTTGAAGGTGTATTGTATGCCCTCACGCCAGAGAATGATCTGTGGGCAATAAGTGAGGGTGTTTTGCCTGTAAAGTTGCAGGTGGGTGAGGCGGCAGAAAGGGTGTTCCACATAAGGCGTTCCGGCAATTCATTTTTTCTGGTCACCAGTACTGGCATAAGACAGTTGGACAAGGCGACCGGCAGGTTCGAGTTGGTACAGACAAGATCAGGCGTAAGGGGCGACGAGATCAATGACCTTGAGGAGCGCAACGGTAAGCTGATAATTGCCACCGACAGAG
>JBIKSN010000149.1:0-7631 GCA_044348585.1 Flavipsychrobacter sp. | reverse complement strand
GAGTTTTTTGGTTTACCTGCACTACCCTGAGCACCTGTAGGTTTCGCCGCGGCTGTTTTTACGTCTGCCATAATCTTGATTTTAGTTTTTGTGTTTGCTTAATATAGATTGGTTATGATTTTTATTTAAATCAGAGGCTTGCAAAGATAGAAGTACCACTCAAAAAAACAATTTTGGGTTGCAAAATATTTCATAAACATAACACGATCATCGATTTGACTGTGAAATATTCAATTATCTCTTCGCAAACGGCTTCCGGTATAGATTTATTGCATGCGCTCTAAACTTTGACAGGTAGGATACTGTTTTGACGTAATTCCCTCAATATCAGGCACCACGTTAACATCATAGACGTATTTACACGGTATTTCCTTTGTAGCTTTGCAAAATAATTTTCAACAACTCAAGATAGTAAGATGAATTTTAATCCGTGGCATGACGTATCGTATGGAGATAACGTTCCTAACACCGTAAACGCAATTATTGAGATCCCTCGCAACTCACGGGCAAAATATGAATTGGACAAAGAGACAGGACTCCTGAAACTGGACCGTGTACTCTATTCTTCTGTTTACTATCCTGCCAATTATGGCTTCATTCCCCGTACCTACTGCGATGACAATGACCCGCTTGACATATTGGTATTATCACAGATAGACATGCAACCCCTATGCCTTGTCGAGGCAAAGATAATAGGTGTGATGCGCATGCTGGACCAAGGCGAGGCCGATGACAAGCTGATAGCAGTTTGCGCCAATGATATGAGTGTTGCGCATTTCAACGATATCAGCGAATTGGCTCCTCACTTTATTGAAGAATTGAGGCACTTCTTTGAAGAGTATAAAACCCTGGAAAAGAAGGAAGTGAAGGTTGAAGAATTTGAAAATGCACGCCTTGCGAAAAAAATCCTGCAGCATAGCATCAACGACTATCGCGCCAAATTTATTAACAAAATCGGTTAATAGTCAATCTCTTACGACAAAAAACTATAATTGAATTTAATCTTTTGCGCATAAGGACGGGTGAATCCATCCCGCTAGTATGCGCATGATATTGCAATTTGTCTAAATTTCGGTACCTTTAAGTGCGGTATAGATGAACAAACTGAAGATATACGGGCCGAAGCCCGGCGTTTTTGTTGTCTCTATTGCTAAGCAACATTGACAAAATTCTTTAAATCGTAAAAAAGTATGAAGAAATTTCTACTACTGGTAGCTACAATGGCTGGAATAAGCTCATTGAAGGCTGACGCAGCCATTACAGTGACGCCCGGCACCGGGGGAACCAACATTTGCGCCAACCGTGCTGTGGGAGGTGTAAATGCCGGATTTACCACTTTGGGTAATATCGTTATAACAGAGGGACTCACTACCGACATCGGTAACGGCTTCCACGGATTAGTATTGAACGCTCCGGCAGGATGGCAGTTCAACACTGCCGCCGTACCGACTTTTGCGTCCACCGGCAGCGACATCATTGGCGTGGCAAGTGGTGGTATAACTGCTACTACCCTCACGGTCAATATTGTTAGTTTCGGAACGGCTAATATCAACTCTATAACCATCACAGGTTTACAGGTTCAGGCAACCGGCGCAGGGTCGGCCGCAGGTGCCATAAGGGCTTCTGCAGCACCCGGGATGGCGGGCATAACAACCGGCGGTGGTGGTACTGTTTTTGCAAACCTGTCGCTTCAGGCCACAGTAACCCCATCGGTAACGATCGTAAAGAACCCTGCAGGCAACATCTGCCCCGGCACTACGGTAACTTTTACCGCCACCCCGGCAAACGGGGGTACGCCAACATACCAGTGGCGTCGCAACGGCACACCTGTGGCTGGTGCTACAAATGCTACCTGGGTAACCAATACACTCACCAACGGCAATACGGTATCTGTGCTCATGAACGCCACCGGCTGTGTGTCTCCGCTGTCTGTGACGTCAAATACCATCACAGTAACTGTTGAAACACCTCCCAACGTTGATGTGACGGGAGAGGGGACATTCTGCACCTCTACAACAATAAATGCAGCCATTCTGGGAACGGGTACGGTATATTATCAGGGGGTGCGCTACAATGGCACTGCTACCACAACGCCGTCAACCTCGCAAGTCATCACTGCCTCTGGTACACACACTTACTATTTCCGCGCAGCATCTCCTGCAGGTTGCTGGGGTCTTCAGGATAGTGCAATCGTAACTATCAATGTTCCGCCAACAGGTATCACGATCACTCCGGCCACCACCGCAATCTGTAATGGTGACAGCACCATGCTTGTAGCTTCTGCAACCCCGTCTGATATAGAAGTGTTGCACGAAGACTTCAACTCGGGAGCACCGGGATGGGCGATCACAAATCTCTCAGGCACCAGCAATAGCTACTTCCAGATCCGTCGTTCACCAGGCTACAATAGCACAACTCCAGGCGATGGCTCTCCATATATGCAAGCAGCCCCCGATGCTACAGGATCAGGCATAACTACCACCACAATGGTCGTATCTCCGGCCTTCTCTCTGGTAGGATACAATGCGGCTACCCTGACATTCAACCAATATGTACCAACCTGGGCAGGTGACAGCTCAGTAGTAGTTGAATTCTCTACTGACGGCCTTACATGGACAACCATTCTTGATCAGACAGGTCTTCCGGGCGGTGGCCCTACGTGGTTATCTACCACACCATCTACAACTGTAGCGCTTCCAGCAGGCGCTATTGGTATGCCCTCCGTTCAGCTGAGGTGGTATTACAGGTCTACATGGGGTTTTTACTGGGCCATAGACAATATCGCGGTGAACGGTACTCCTCAACTCACGTTCGACTGGACCGGTCCGGGGACGCTGTCTTGCACTACCTGCGACACTGTAATGGTTACACCGTCAACTATCGGCGCTAATGTTTACACAGTTTCTTCGACCGTTGCAGGATGCACTGTCAATACAACCGCAACAGTGACCCTGAATGCACTCCCTACAGTATTTAACGTAACCGGCGGCGGTGCCTACTGCGCAGGCGGAACCGGAGTGAATGTATTGCTTAGCGGCTCAGAAGCAGGCGTTGATTATGCGTTGTACAACGGCACTACACCTGTAACTACCCTTCCGGGCACAGGATCAGGTCTCGACTTCGGTCCTCAGACTGCCGCAGGTGCTTACTATGTGTACGCAACCAACACTACTACATCATGTACGGAAACAATGGCCGATTCAGCGGTGATCGTTATCAACCCTACTCCTGATCCGATCAGCGGTCCTACGTCAGTATGCGTTGGCAATACGATCACGCTGGTTGAGACAAGTACAGGCGGCACGTGGTCGAGCGGCGACATTACTATTGCATCTGTAGGCACATCGGGCGTTGTTACAGGCGTTGCAGGTGGCACGGTTGATATCAGTTACGCATTCGCAACAGGTTGTAGTGCAACTTACGCAATTACTGTAAACGCGCTGCCGGTTGTTGCGCCTATCACAGGTGCTGCAAATGTATGTGTCAGTGGTACAACTGCGCTTGCCAATGCGACAGCAGGCGGAACATGGACCAGCTCAACAGCTGCTGCGGCTACAATCGATGCTGCTGGTCTGGTTACAGGTGTTGCTCCCGGTACGTCTACTATCAGTTACACAGTGACAGATGGTTTCGGCTGTTCAACAACTGTTACAATGAATGAGACTGTATCAGCACCGCCTTCGGCTACCATCCTCCCTGTTGGTCCTAATGTGACCATGTGTCACGGAGATCCGGTGAACCTTGTGGGCACGACAATCGCAGGCGCTACTTACCAGTGGTCACTGGGCGGAACAGCAGTGGCCGGCGCAACAAACGCGAGCCACATAGCAACTACTGCCGGCATCTACACACTTGAGATCAATAACAGCGTTTGTACATGGACACTGCCTTTACGCACTGTACTGAATGCGCCGAATGCGGTTGCTACCCACAACACAATAGGCAACTATCTGTACACAGGTTCGTTCAGCAGCTATCAGTGGTTCCGAAACGGTGTTGCTGTTTCCGGTGCTACTTCAAGCATTCTGATGAGTCCGACAAATGGCGACTACATGGTAGTTGTTACTGACATCACCGGCTGTACCGATACTTCTAACACAGTTACTATCGGTACAACAGGCATCACTAATCCGGCTACACAAACAATCGTTTCTGTGTATCCGAACCCTGCAACATCTGTGCTGCACATAGACGCGCCGGTTACCGTGCATGCAGTAGTGCTGGCAGCCGATGGCCGTGTGGCGCTAAAAGCAAACGGAAACGACGTGAACGTAAGCGATCTGGCGAAGGGCGTGTACCTGATCCAGATCTACAACGAGCAGAACGTACTGCTGGGAACGGCTCGTTTCTCTCGCATAGACTAATTGTAACGAAACAGTTTTTTGTGAGCCCCCCTGCCCCATCGGCAGGGGGCTTTTGTTTGCACAGAAGTCCGGGCAAGCAGTGTGGCACGATCTTTATATTAAAAAATGAGTAAAATAAATTTATTGACGAAAGAATAAGTAGTTTTATAGCATCTGTATTATTGTATTTTTACAGCGATTTATCGCCCGATGGCTACAAGCACAAAAAAACAAAAAACACCACCGCCACCTCCGCCACTTCCCGAAGAAGTGATAAAAGCCAATCTCGAACGAAAGCGACAGCTACGTCTTGCCACCGGCTTCTTCTTCATTGTGGCCGGCTTTTTTATTAGTCTGTCTATCATCAGCTATTACTTCAGTTGGTCTGCCGATCAGGATAAACTGATGTCTGCAGCCGGCATGTGGAAGTTTGTGTTCAATCACGACAGCGCATCAGTAGCTAACTGGGGCGGTCGCTTTGGTGCTGCCATCTCGCACATATTAGTTTACAAAGGCGCTGGCATCGCATCGCTGGTCATAGGCATTGCCGCCGGTGCTCTGGGCCTGCACATCGTTTACGACTCCAAGGTACTACCGGTACTCAGGTACATGCGTTGGATATCCATTCTCCTGCTGTTGGTAGCACCTGTGCTCGCATATCTGCTCCCGCACAGCTCTTTCCCATTGGGCGGTCGCCTCGGCAATGGCGCCATCGACTACCTTAACGGCTTCTTGGGTGTCGCAGGCACTGGCATGGTGTTGCTGTCAACCGTATTGTTCTTTGTCTTCGTCATTTTCGCGCTCGACATTCGCCCGATAGTGGATAAAATGAGGGCCAGGGCACGCAACATGGCTGCATCAGTTGGCCCCGCTCCTGTGTTCAACGAACCTGTACCTGCTGAAACTCCCGAGAATCTGAATACTGAACCGGAAACACCAACGCCCGCCGAGCCAGAGGCAGAAGCTGAGTCGGCTCCGTTTGAAGCAGACGGAGAAACCGCGCAGTGGGACCTGACAATAAGGGAAGAAGAATCAGAGGAGCCATCGACTGACGAAGAAGGTGAACAGGAAGAAATAGAAGAACAGGAATCAGCAGAATACCTTGAGTATCAGAAATTCCTGGCAGAAAAGGAAGAAGCGGCGTTGGCTGCACGTCCCGCGGACACCAAACCGGAAGGCGAACCGGAGTTCTCTTTCGAAGTGATACAGCAGGAAGAAAAACCCGCCATCAGTCATGGCGCGCATATCTCCATTGCCAGCAACGAGCCGTACGCGCCCGAACTGGACCTGCCCGACTACAAGTTCCCTACTATCGATCTGATGGAAGAAAGAGCCACCGAGACGATCTCGCTGGACAAAGAAGAACTGGAGAAGAACAAAACACAGATCATAACAACGCTGCGTAGTTTCGGTATCGAGATCCAGCGTATCAGTGCTACCGTAGGTCCTACGGTGACACTATATGAAATAGTACCCGCCGAGGGGGTGCGTATCTCTAAGATCCGCAACCTGGAAGACGATATAGCCCTCAACCTTGCCGCGTTGGGCATTCGTATCATTGCCCCTATTCCGGGTCGTGGCACCATTGGTATCGAGGTACCGAACGCCAACAAGCAGATTGTTTCTATGCGCACACTTATCTCAAGCGATAAGTTTGTGAACAATAAAATGAGCCTGCCAATAGCACTCGGTAAGAAGATCGATAACGAGAACTATATCGTGGATCTGGCAACGATGCCGCACTTGCTCATGGCGGGTGCTACCGGTCAGGGTAAGTCTGTTGGCATCAACGCCATCCTGGTTTCACTGCTCTACAAAAAGCATCCGTCACAACTGAAATTCGTGATGGTGGACCCTAAGAAAGTGGAGCTGTCTATCTATCGCACAATTGAGAAGCACTTCCTTGCCAAACTGCCCAACGAAGAAGAGGCTATTATCACCGATACCAAGAAGGTGATCAATACGCTGAATGCATTGTGTATTGAAATGGACAACCGCTACGAGTTGCTGAAAGAAGCGGGCGCAAGGAACATCAAGGAATATAACGAGAAATTCATCAGCCGCCGCCTCAATCCCGAGAACGGCCACAAATACCTGCCTTTCATCGTTCTGGTGATCGACGAGTTTGCCGACCTCATCATGACGGCCGGCAAAGAAGTGGAAATGCCTATTGCCCGTCTGGCGCAGTTGGCACGTGCCATTGGCATCCACCTCATCATCGCTACCCAGCGTCCGTCTGTAAACGTAATCACTGGTACCATCAAAGCCAACTTCCCGGCGCGTATCGCGTTCAAGGTATCTGCAAAAGTCGACTCCCGCACCATCCTCGATGCCGGTGGTGCCGAGCAGTTGATTGGTCGCGGTGACATGCTGGTATCGTACGGCAGCGAACTGCTTAGGTTGCAGTGCGCGTTCGTTGATACCCCTGAGGTGGAAGATATTGTGAACTTCATCGGCAAACAGCGCGGATACGCGTCAGCGTTCGAGCTGCCTGAATATGAGGGCGAAGATGGAGAGAGCGTGAAAGAAGTGGACCTGTCCAACCGCGACAAGCTGTTTGAAGACTGCGCGCGACTGGTAGTACAGATGCAATCAGGCTCTACGTCCAACCTTCAACGCAGGCTGAATCTCGGGTACAACCGTGCGGGCCGCATCATGGACCAGCTGGAAGCCGCGGGCATTGTAGGCCCGGCTGTGGGCAGCAAACCGCGCGAAGTTTACTTCAAGACCGATGCTGAGTTGCAGGAATTCCTGCAGTCTTTGTAGTCCCTAGAAGTGTCTGATCACGGCTGCCACCTTAACAAATCGCACACATTTATTTCTATTACCTTTGCCCGCACTAATTGAATCACTTAAAAAACTAATAATGAGATCACTGCTAACGCTCAGCTTTCTTGTCCTTCTCGGATGGTCGAACAACGCAGTCGCGCAAAACGACCCGAAAGCGAAAAGTATCCTCGACGGCGTAACAAAAAAAGTAAGCGCGCTGAAAACCATGAAAGCGAACTTCTCCCTGAAACTTACCGGTGGCAAGGGCGGAAACGTTACCGATACCCGCAAGGGCAGCATAGCGCTGAAAGGCCAGAAATACCATGTAGTGTTGGGCAATCAGGAGATCATGTGCGACAACAAAACCGTGTGGACCTACAACAAAGAGACCAAAGAAGTACAGGTGGCCAATTATAACCCCGGAGAACAGTCTATGTCGCCGGCCAAACTGTTCCAGCCAAGCTTCTTCGACAAAGAATATACCTATGCCTACAAAGGCGAACGTAAAGAGGGTGGAAA
>JBIKSN010000147.1:0-7642 GCA_044348585.1 Flavipsychrobacter sp. | reverse complement strand
TAGGGATAACAGGAGGTACAGGAACTGTGGGTAAGCGTATTGCTTCCCTCCTTGCCTCAAAAGGTTATGGACTTACTATCCTCACCCGGTCGCCCGGCACCAAGGGCAGCAAGGGGTACCAATACGCCCTTTTCGATGCCGATAATAACCGCTGCGACACCACTGCGCTTGCCGGCCTCAATGCCGTTATCCATCTGGCAGGTGAATCCGTTGCCGGCAAACGCTGGACCGCAGCTCAGAAAGAAAAAATAGCCTCCAGCCGCATTGCCGGCACCCGCTTCCTGGTCGATATGCTGCAGGCGCATGCTCCGTCCTGCAAAACCTTCATCGGCGCATCCGCCATCGGCTATTACGGACCCGATAGTGTGCCGCCAAAGCCATTTACAGAATCATCACCCGTACACCCCGACTTCCTGGGAACTGTGTGCCGGCAGTGGGAGGAAGAAGAGAACCGCGCCGCCGGCTCTATGCGCGCGGTCAACATCCGCATTGGTATTGTGCTGGCTCCCGAGGCGGGTGCATTCCGCGAATTTGCAAAACCGCTCAGCTTCGGTATCATGCCCATACTTGGTTCGGGCAAGCAGTTCATTAGCTGGATACACGTAGACGACCTCGCACAATTGTTCGTAAAAGCGCTGGAGGACAACACAATGACGGGTGCCTACAACGGCGTGGCACCTGCTCCGGTAGATGGCGCCAACATGATGCGCACCATTGCTGCAGTGAAAGGCGGACTTGCCATTCCAGCCCCGGTTCCGGCATTTGTACTTAAGATAGCCCTCGGCGAAATGAGCATCGAGATACTGAAAAGCTGCACTGTCAGCGCAGAAAAAATACTGCGATCCGGGTTCAACTTCCGTTACCCCGACCTGCACAGCGCGGTCACACAACTACTGAAGGGCTGATCACTGCACTACAAACTTCTTGATCACGGTTCGGCCACCGGCATCTACCAGCTTCATCACATAGACACCGCTTGCCCACCGCGCCACAGATAGGTCGCTGTTTCCGGTAAGCTCACCGCTCCACTCGAGGCGGCCTGCTACATTGTAAACAGCCACCTGCACCACTCCGTTGTTGTCAGATTTGATGTGCAGCGTGCGCGATGCCGGTATCGGATAGATATCCAGCGCCGATTCAAAATTGCGCACTACGCCAAAGTCCTTGCTGTTGAGGTTGAAGAAGATGTTGCCCGCGCTCTTCACCTTGAACCGCGCTGCCGTGATGTTGGTATCAGGGTTAGGCACCGTTACCGTTGCCGAGCCATTGTTCGGGAAGGTGCCGAGATTGTACGTCCAGGTCTTTCCACCATCTGCAGACATATAGATGTCCACGTTGGTTACGTTGATGGGCGCGGCGTTGGTACCTGCTACGTCCCAGGTGATGGTCTCGTTACTGTTGCCCGACAATACTATGCCCGCGGTCTTCTGACTGGTCACTTTAAATCCGCTAGCGCCGGTCCTTATCACATCTATATGCACCGAATCATCGGGCAGGTTGAATGACCCATAGGAACCCTTCACGCTGCGAACGGCCAGCCTGAACGTCATGAATCTCGATGTATCGGGCAGCTTCTGTCCCGATGCTTTGTCTATGCTTGCATTGCTCAGCAGACCATTGCGTATCATTTCCAGATCAGGGAATAGGCGCACCGGAGAAGCTGTAGGTGATACAGACCGGAACAGCGGTCCGTTCAATCGAGTGCTTGCCTGTGTCTGCCCGAAGTCGCCTGTGTTCCATTGCTCCCAGCAGTAGGTGATGCTCGCTCCGCTCATTGAGTCGGTAGCGGTTGGAGCCACCAGCTCAAAAGGGGTACGCGCCGGTATGATGTAGCTGACACCGAATGCCGAAATCCCGGCCGGCTTGTTGCCGGTTGCTGTCTTTGCGGGACAGGTATTCCCATCGCCCAGTATGTAGGATTGTATCTGTGCCAGGCTCGCCCTGTGAAAATAGGCATCGCTATGCTGCTGCACATTGTCCGACGTACATATACCTGCATAAGCCATCAATGTAGATCCACTGCCCGGCTCAAAAGCTGTCTTCACCATCGCATTGGCATAACACGCACCCGACTGGTTGTTGTTGAATGTATGATCGGCACCAAACTCATGCCCTATCTCATGCACCACATAATCTATGTCAAAACCATCTCCGTAGGGCGTAGCACTACCCGTTACACTCTGCGCCTTCAGCGGATCCTTGCACACAACGCCCACCTGCGAAAGGCCGCCTGCACCCGTACTGAATGCATGCCCTATATCATAGTTCGCATTACCTATTGCAGCATCGCACACGGTCTGGTTCTCCGACAGCAGCGAGCTGGCACTTGAGTTGTATGCTCCCAACGGGTCTGCAGAACTGCTCACAAATATTACATCCTCCTGGTTGGCCACAAAGGTCATGGTAAGCGACAGCTCCTTTTCATACACGCCGTTCACCCTGTTCATAGTCGTGGTCATCTTACTCAGCACCTGCGCCTTGGTGGGGCTGGTGCTTCCTGTCACTGCCGCAGCATACTGATGGGTACATGACAGTGCCAATCTGTACGTGCGCAGGGTATCTCCATTCAGCTCCCTTGCCGCTTCGGCCGTCGGCTTAGCCTGAAGGTGTGCGGGTTGCAGGTTCAGCGCGTCGTGCAGTGCTTCGCAGCCGCCATTATCGTCAGCACCACGCACTTCATCGCGCTTGTAGTGCGCCACATAGATACCTCCTGTAGTTGCTCCGGCCGGATCCACAAAACTTGTGTTGTGCCCGTCATAGACCATTGCATGAAACCCATATACTGTATAGTCAAGTTTAGCGGTCACATTAGCATCATCGGTAGCCACAGCATCATAGGTCTGCACCTGCGGAAATTTTGCGGCAAGCGCTGCTGGCAACAATCCCGACCGCTTCACCCTGAACGTTCTTGTAGAACCATCAGGTAGTGGCACTTCCAGTATACTGCCATCGGCAAGCACCGCCTTTATGTCTTCCTCCGCTGCCGAGAAAAGCTGCCACGCGCTCGCCCTTATCACACGGTCCGCAGCCATTCCGGGGCGCGCTGCTACTTTCTTCCATATATTACCGGCCGTCGCCTGCAAAGTGGCGCTCAGGCACAGCACCAGGGTCACAAGTGTTCTGTTTGTCTTCATTCTATCGTGTAGGTTCCCCGCAAGTGTAAGGGAACATGTTTAACAAAAATAAAAAAAGCGCATGATGTTATTGCATCATGCGCCTTCATGAATGCTCTTTTATCTTTACTGTACTACAAATTGCTTCACAGTTTGTGCGCCTGTGGCCACATCTACCAATTTCACATAGTAGATACCCTTGCTCCACACCGCCACGTCTAAATCGGCTTTTCCGTCTATTCGACCTGTCCATACGCGCTGCCCTACCACATTGGTCACAACTGCATCTGCTGCCAGTGTAGTGGTCATGTGCACTACCTCTGTAGCCGGTACCGGGAAGATGTTCACCTCATTTACCGGCAGCAACACATTCGATGCGCTATTGTAAGAAATAGGCACCAGCGGGTTGTAGTCGACCTTGAAGTTGACGCTGTTCACATTGAAGAACACATTGTTCTTGCCTTTCACCTTGAAGCGCGCCGTGGTGGTTGAAGTTGCCGGGTTGGGCACGGTGATGCTCGCCGATCCGTTGTTAGGGAAAGAACCTACAAAGTACTGGTAGGTAGTACCGCCGTTCTGCGACATCCATATATCTACTTCCGATGCTCCTATTGGCGCAACATCGGTGTTAAGTACGGTCCATGTTACCGTTTGTGTAGAACCACCCAGATAAGTGACACCTGCTGCACCCTGACTTGTAACCTTGAAACCGGCACCTGTTCCGGTGGTAATGGCGTTTACCGTTACTACCTCATCAGGTATCGTCACACAGCCTTTGTTGTTTCGGATGTTGCGGTAGATACACTTGAATTTCATGGCGCGGGCCACGGTAGGTGCCTTCTCATAAGCCGTGTTCAGGTTACCTACCAACACCGATGATATTTTGGGAAACACCCTTGTGGCAGACTTTGACGGACTGATGGACCTGAAAATAGGACCGCTGGAAGTAGTGGTCGCGAATGTGCTGCCGAAGCTACCAAGATCATTTTGCTCCCACGCGTACAATACTACCGAATCGCCTGCAGAGTCTGTTACCACAGGAGAAGTAAGCTCGAACGGTGTGAGGTATGGGATAGTATAAGACGTGGGCGAAATAGTAGTGTACTTCACCAGTTTATTGCCGGTTGGTGTTTTTACAGCACAGTTTCCGGTGGCACTGCTCACATACGTAAGCACCTGGCCCACGCTGTGGCGGTGAAAGTACGCGTCGCTGCGCGACTGCACGTTATCGGGAGGGCAGATACCGGCATAGGCCATGATCGTGGATCCGCTACCGGGTTCATAGGCGGCTGACGACTCGGCATTGCCACCGCCGCAGCTTCCGTGGATATTGTTGTTGAATGTGTGCTGCGCACCAAACTGGTGACCGATCTCGTGCGCCACATAGTCTATATCAAACGCATCACCGGTGGGTGAGGCAGAACCGGTAGTACCCTGCGCCTTGCTGAATGTACATACACAACCCAGTGTAGCCAGGCCACCCGATCCTGTAGTGAATACGTGACCGATATCGTAGTTGGAGTTTCCAACTATGGAATTGCACTGCGCCTGATTCGTTGTCAGACAAGAACCCGGATTGGAGTTGATAGCGTTGAACGGATCGCCGGCGGCAGTATTGAATATCAGATTGTTCTGAGACGAAGTGAACACCATGGTTATAGAGAACTCGCGCTCATACACACCATTCACTCTGTTCATGGTGGTGGTCATTTTGCTGAGCACCTGCGCCTTGGTGGGGCTGGGCACACCTGTAGATGCCGATGCGTACTGATTACTGCAAGCAAGTGCCAGGCGATAGGTGCGCAGATCATAGCCGTTCACCGTTTTTTGCGCCAGCTTTGGCAGGTCAGTGTTGGCCATCTGCATCTGCTCGCCAGCCGGACCATTCTCATCGTCACCATGCACACCGCATACCATACGGTTGGCAAGATCGCGGTTCAGATCACGTTTATAGTATCCTATATAGAAACCATCGTTCAGGTTATCAAACGGATCAATAAAGGCTGTGTTCTCTCCATCCAGTACCATAGCATGAAAACCATAGAGGGTGAAGTCGAACTTGGCAGTGACGGTACGGTCGTCCACAGCATAGCCGCTGTATGTCCTGATATCGGTATACTGAGCCGCCAGACCCTGCGGCATCATGCTGGTTTCCCACACCCTGAAGTCGCGGGTGCTGCCATCCGGCATAGGCAGCGTCACTGTCTCGGCAAAGTTCTCGTTCTGAGGAAGGTTGCTGAAGTGCATCCGCAGCGTAGGCACATCCAGTTGATAGGTGCGGTACACGTCGGGGTGTATCACCTGCACATTTTTAGACGGCAATCCCGTCTGAACCTCTTTCCACACTTCCGATGCAGCTGCAATAAAAGGGGTAAACAAACCGGCACACAACACCAGCTTCAGGAAGAACTTTTTCATTTCAAACTATTAATGATCCTATTAGCAATAGCAGGTTATGCCCGCTCTTTTTTCAAAATATGAGTCTTAAAATTAGGGGTTTTAACAGTATGAACCACTTTCACACTACCAAGGTCCTCCACTTTTTGCCTTAAATAACGCAGGCATGACACAAATCAACCGTGACAAAAACCATGCCGAAGTGGTTGATTGTGAGGAGGAAACACAAGAGAAACACACAACAGAAATGAAAACTGCGGCATGATCGCACCTGTAAACCATCGCCCCGGTGGGCTAGTGTCCACAACCCTTTCAAGGGGTCTCCCGATAAGTTTTATATGTATCTTACACATCGTCACGTCAATTTTAACCGGCGCTGAAATGAAAAAGTTCATCCTACTCACACTCATCGGCACTATCACCTACTTCGTAGTGGGGTGGCTGGTGTTCGATCTTATCCTCGGCACCTATACCGAGGCAAATACCACACAATTAGCCGGATTCAAACGTTCGGCCGCAGAGTTCAACTGGCTATTCCTAGTCACCTCATGCGCTGCTTATGCAGCACTTGTGGTGTACATCCTCGCGCACCTCACACGCACCACCGATCCGGTAAAAGGAACTATAGCAGGTGCAGTGGTAGGCATTCTGGTAGCAATTATGGCAAATACCTATTGGCTCGCTTCCAGCCACTTCTATAATAATGTCGCCGTTGCCTTTGTTGATGTGGCAGGTGCGGCGGTTGCCGTGGGTCTCCTGGGACTGGTGATCACACTGGTGTCAAGACGGCTTCAGTAAGCGCGCGCACGACGCCCCGTTCCACGCGAAGTTTCTTTTATGATACCGCAGAAAACGCTCTATCATAGATTTTCCTCCTTGCCCCGTTTGCTCATTTGACAGACCTTTATGTATCGGCTTCAAATTGCCCGCGTTCAACCACACATAAACAGGAATTGAATAAGAACTGTATGCTGATAGCATCAGAACATTTAGTGCATTTTCACGATGAGGCAACAAGGCGGGTGAGCAGAAAATGAGAAGCAAGCCTGCCTACCGACTAGGCAGGTGAGAAGCAGTTTAGAAGTTTTTGAGAAGCAAATGGGAAGCAGGTGAGAAGTGTCTGCGCAATTTTTGAGAAGCAAATGGGAAGCAGGTGGGAAGTTTTTGCGCAGTTTTTGGGAAGCAAGTGAGAAGCAAGTGAGAAGTTTTTGCGCAATTTTTGGGAAGTGTCTGCGCAATTTTGGCCAGCCTGAAGTCACCCCAGAACATACAACACTTTGATTATCAGAGCCAACTGGCAGATCTAACTGCGAGCGCAGGAAAACAAAAAAATACATCCTCACATCTGGGCGTCAGGCGACAACCAAAAAGTGATATTAAAAAAACTAAATACGGCCGCGGCTCAGCTTATTCAGCAAAGAAACATAGGCTGCTCTTGCCTGCGGGCTGAAGTCTTTGATCAGTTCAGACTGTATCTCGGGATAAGACCTGTCATCTTTCCAGGTCATGGAGCCACCCCACTTTTTCTGTACATCGGGACCAAGTGATCTGACGATCTTTGAGAATGCCGATTCGAACTGGCTGCGTAATTCGGGAGTTGTTACCATAGACGTGTCTTTAAGAACTGTACTCATTGAAGGTAGACTATTAAAATGACATGGAGGGTTTTATTTAAATGAAGAGCATAACAAGCGGCCTCCTCACAAAAAAAGCTGCTCCTCTTGGGAACAGCTTTTTGATATAACGAAAATAAGGACCGGTTATTCCACCACAACGGTGCGGGCAGCCTGTTCGCCACCTGCTGCATCGGTGACGCGTACAAAATAGATGCCGCGGGCCCAGTTGCCTACCGGTACTTCGACAGAAGCGCCAATCGTTCCTTTCCACATCATCTGACCGGTACTGCTGATGATGCTGAGGAATGAGTTGCCACCGGTGCCGGTAGTTATCTGCAGGAGATCGTGCGCAGGTACCGGGAACACTTTGAGCGTTGCCGCCAGTGTACCGGCAGACTGCGTGATGCCTGTAGGCAGACCGGGGTCGTTGGTAACAGTAATGCTCCTGGTATTGATGTTGAAGAAGATATTGTTCTCCGCCTTTACCTTAAAGCGCACTACAGCACTGGTAGCCGG